>CAYYHV010000131.1:8672-10491 GCA_964471695.1 uncultured Pirellulaceae bacterium | reverse complement strand
ATCCCGGGCTATCTAGTTTTCGATTGCAGTCGTCGCCGATTCGCTGCTAAGCCTCGTCGGCCGCTGGCATGATGGGAACGCGTGGAGCCTTAGCCAACGAGAACGTCAACTTTTCGTACCACGAGTCCTCGGACAATACCATTTGCTGAATGTTCTTCCAGATTTCAACTGGCGGACCAAACTCGCTCCAATCGATCGTCAGAACTCGCACGCCGCGTCGACGCATTTCGCTCAACAACTTTTGATAGTTGTCGTAGAGTTGTTCCAAATAGTCGAGTGGCACACCTGTTTCCTGCGTACGGGCTCGAGCCGCCATGCGCTCGTGGCACTCTTCTGGAGAAACATCGAGATAAACGAAAATGTCCGGCGGCATCACATCGCGACTCATGTTGCGATACATGTCGACGTACAATTCGTACTCTTCATGAGTCATAAACCCGCGTTCCATCGCGGTCCGTGCAAAGACCGTGTCGCCGTAGATGGGCCGGTCCTGAACAACGACGATTCCCTGATCGCCCCAAGCCTGTTCCACAGCCAAACGATGCTGCTCATACCGCTGGCAAAGCATAAACATCTGCATGGCAAAACCGCCACCGGTGTTCGTACCAGACTTCAGGTCTTCGTAGTATCGCTGAAGAAAGTGATTGAACTTCGGATGATGCGTCGGCTCTTCCAGAACTCTTGCCGGCCAACCCGAAGAAGTCGCAGCCGAAGCGATCGCGTGACAAGCGTTCGATTTACCGGCACCAATGTTCGCATCAATCGTGATGAACAAACCACGCTTTTCGTCACCCAATCCCATGGATTCCATCTCCTACGTGTACTATCCGCGAATTCCACAGCCAATCCAGCCGGAACGCGGTTTGATTCCAAGGCAAACAGCCTATAGGCGATTCGACGTGATGACAACCAATAAGGTCCCAAAGTCGCCGTAACTCTCGAAAGGCAGATAGTTTAAAACGGTTGCGTCAATCAGATGATCCGCCTGATGCCACTTTCTGCGGCAGGACCTCACTTTGCAGGTAGTGACCTGGCAAACTTTACGGCTCGATCTATCCAAGCCTTCAAGTCGTCGTCCCGGGCGATTCCCGCCGGTTGAACGCGTGCCCAGCCTCGCATGACTTTGCCCGTAATATCCATAGGCTGCACATGAGATTCCGACTGAGTCTGATCGTGATTGGCCTTGTCGAGCCTCACAATAAGAGAGCCTCGCCAAGGCCCAATGCACATGTTGCCGTTGATCATGAAGCAGACTCCACCAAACATCTTTTGCTCCGAATAGCCCTTCCTCCGCTTCATCAGGGGGCGAATGCGTGCCACCAGGGCTTGGTCGTCTTCCCGCATCGAATCAATATCTCTCCATTCAAATTTTCATCGGGCACGGGCCCGTCGTGACAGGGCTCCGCACCAAGTGGCCAGGTTTCGTTTACCGACCCCTCGCTTCTCCTAATCGTTGATCGGTAACTTCTGACGTTCCTAGCCCATTAAGGCCGGACGACCAAGAGCGCGACGAGCATCCGCAACTTGCCCACCATGAAATGAGAGATGGTTCGCAATTGCCGCATAGCATGCCCCGACAGTCCCAAAGAACTGGGCATATTCTTCGGGCGCATTCGTCTTCGCGTCCAAATCATCATCGGAGAGCGTATCCAAATGCGCCAATGTCGCCGCCCGAATGATCGCAAACTTCTCCATCAACTCAGACATTGGTGGATAGTCGTCGGCGTTTGTTGTGGGAGTCGTATTGGCGTCGAATTGCGCCGCGAGTTCAGGAAAACGATTCTCCTTACCCAGGATAAACACATCAAAGAGATGACTC
>CAYYHV010000131.1:0-8662 GCA_964471695.1 uncultured Pirellulaceae bacterium | reverse complement strand
CTCTCCGCGTATACCAGATGCCCAAGCACCCACATCGGATGATTTCCACCCGAACCACACGGTTGAGCCAACGGCGCATCTTTCATGTCGCCGATCAATCCCATGACCCAGTCCTTACCATTCTCCATCGCCAGCTTCGCAAATTCCGTGGCTTTCATACAACTCCCTTTCAAGGAACAAGCTTTCTGTTGACAATACGTGACTAATTGGTAACGTATTAGTCATGCGCTTGGATGTCAAGCCGATCGCATAATCAAGCCATCACTTTCCGGAGCACTGATCATGAGCGTGATACAACAACAACCTTCTCTTGATCTGGAACAGAGCGTTCAGATCAACGCGACCGTCTCCGACGCTTACGATGCGCTCATTCATCGGCTGACCGATCAAAATTCAGGCGCCAACAACACACCGATGCCGATGTGTCTTGAAGCGTGGCCCGGCGGACGTTGGTTCCGCGATCTTGGCGAAGGACAGGGGCACCTGTGGGCTTTTGTTCAGGTCATCAAGCCACCAACTCTGCTCGAGTTACATGGCCCGATGTTCATGTCTTATGCGGTAGCAGGACACATGCAGTTTCGATTGACAGAGACATCCGACGGCGTCGAGCTCTACCTGCATCATCAAGTTATCGGCCCCGTCGAAGATGACCATCTCAAAGGCATTGTACCGGGCTGGAAGTCCCTTCTAGATCAGACCAAATTATTGGCTGAAGCATCATCATGAACCAACGCGACTCGGACGCAACGTGGCGAGCCCTCTCAGATCCGACTCGCCGTGCCATTCTCGATTTATTACGAGACGGCCCCAAACAGACGACTGAAATCGTCGAGCAATTCCCCAACCTTTCGCGCTTCGGTGTCATGAAGCATCTCGATGTTTTGCGAGAAGCCAACCTCGTCAACACTCGCCGCGAGGGTCGGGCACGTATCAATTCGCTTAACGTGGCCCCTATTCGCGATATTCTCGAGCGATGGATCAGCAAGTACGAAGCCTATTGGTCAAACACGCTTCTGCGCGTCCGCGACGATGCAGAATCCGAGACGACGCAGAATCAGTCATCGAAATCCAAGCGCAAGCCCAAAGAGGCGTAGCGAGCGACGGGATTGCGTCAAGTCAGACGGCTCATCCCAGGACAGCAATGTTCCTTTCTGCCCTTTGAAAATGCAGGTTTGTTGGTTACGAAACAAAACTGGATTTGCGGGGTTGAACACATAATACGCACAATTGGAACTGGTGTGCGTATAACTTTATACTGGTTCCTACTGAGTGAACTCCTACTATCACTCATGATCCTCAGTCGCACCTTGGAACAGCATGCCAACATTCGCGGAGACATCTATGCCACGCTTGCTTGTGATTGCCCTCTTCAGCTTGTCGGTTCTTTGCTCCAACCCAAGCGTTTATGCCAGGAAGATTAGTCAGCAATCGTTGCAGCAAGTCGAGGACAAAGTCCAGAACATCGTCGCCAAGGTACTGCCCGCTACCGTGGGCATCGGTGCGATCCAGGGCCCCGCCGGTGGCTCGGGCGTGATCGTTAGCAAAGACGGCTTGATCCTCACTGCGGCTCATGTGGTCGCCATGACGGGCGACGACATCATGGTCTACTTCCCGAATGGCAAACGCGTCAGAGCAAAACTATTGGGCGCGGACAATGATTCTGACGCCGCCATTGTCAAGATTTCCGAACCTGGTGAATATCCATTTGTCGAACTTGGAAACTCTTCTGAGCTCAAAGTAAGCGACTGGATGATTTCTCTCGGTCACCCTGGCGGATTTCAGAAAGAGAGAACGCCTCCTGTGCGGCTGGGTCGAATGCTCGGGCGTCGAGGTTTGTTTATCACCACCGATTGCACATTAATTGGCGGAGATTCGGGCGGACCACTCTTCAACATTGACGGAAAAGTCGTTGGCATCCACTCCAACATCGGTAGCTCGCTTTCCACAAATAACCATGTGCCCATCAAGAAATTCAAAAAAGGGTGGGAGCGAATGCTCGACGGTGAAACGGGGGGCAGTCAATTTGGGAACCGACGGCGCAGGACAACGCCGAACAAGAAGAGTCCAATCATCGGCGTAATACCATTCGAAGATCCCGATGAGGATGAGAACGACAAAAGCGTTCGCGTCGAAGCCCTCGCGGGTGGTCCCGCCGCGAAAGCCGGTACACGAACGGGAGACGCCCTTCTCAAGATTGATGACGTCGTGATCAAACACTTTGGTTCCATCAGAAAGGCCATTAGCTCGAAGAAGGCTGGAGACGAAATCAAATTGACAGTTCGACGCAAGCAACAGTTGAAAGAGCTAACGGCCAAACTCATCAGTCGCGAAGAATTCGCTCGGATCGAAAGCGAGCCAACGAAGCCCGAACGTCGTGAGTCACGCAAAGGCCCCGTCGAGCGAAACGACGAGATCACCGACGCGCAAATCACAGAGCGACTCAGCGAATTAATCGAAGAAGCTCGGGAGAAAAACTCGCGGCTGAAACTAGACCATGCCGAACACCTTGAGTTGGGTGGCTATCGCCGAGTCAATAAGATATTGAAAACACTATTGACGAATAGGGAGTATCGAGAACTGTTCGGTCGATCAACCTTCCCACGAACGGATATAGCGGATAACCAATTGAAAGAACTGATGACGACGTTCTCAACCGTCATTGACGATGCGTCGGACAGCGTGATTTCCATCTACGACGATGATGGACAGGTCGCATTGGCAACGGCGATTCGCGACAACGGATACCTGATCACGAAAGCGAGCGAGCTGGAAGACGTTGAAGATGAAGACGCGTTATCTGCAGTCGTCGACGAAGAATCGACGGTGCTTCGCATCCTGAAGAAGTATCCCAAGTACGACTTGGCGTTGGTGAAAATTGACGTCGACGTCGAACCCGTAGACTGGTTCATCCCAGCAACTGCTCCGGCATTGGGATCGTTGGTGGCTGCGGCTGGCGTAGATGATCAAACTCTGGCGGTTGGCGTCATTAGTGTTGCCGAACGAAATCTTTCTGGATCGGACAAAGGATATCTCGGCGTCACATTGGCGCCCGGCGTCCGCATTCGTTCCGTCCAAAAAGCCAGCCCTGCTGAGCAAGCCGGATTGAGGCGAGGCGATATCCTCAAATCAGTCGATGGCATTGAGTTGCCCGACGTTGAATCCTTCATCGAAACGGTGAAGAACAAGTCGCCCGGCGACACGATTGAGCTTGGATTCGAACGCGACGGCGAAACTGAGAAAACGAGCGTGACGCTCGTCAGCCGGGCTGCGATACCTATGTCAATGCTACAAGATGGCCTCAGCGCCTACCCAACGGGTGGGAAGCTTAGCAATCAGAGGAGAGGCTATCCCAGTGCCGTACAAACAGATTTGCCAATTCGACCGGAGGATTGCGGGAGCCCTGTCGTTGACTTGCAGGGCCGCGTCCTGGGAATCAATGTGGCTCGTGCCGGCAGAACCAAGTCGTATGCGATTCCGGCAAAAACGATTGAGAAGTTGGTAAGGGATTTCCAGTTCGAAAAGTGATGACTGGGCTCTTCGTTGCCACTCTTTAACGCTACCAAGCGAAGAACCACTCCAGAGAGAATCACGCCTTATTCCGAGTAGGCGTTATTCCGATGGTGGAATGACGAATTCTTTGGCGTCAGCTTCGATTGGGAATGTTGCTGACTTGCCATTCAACCAGGTGGCTTCGATCTCCCAGTCTTCATTAGAAGCCGAACTGCCAAAATAGAGAAAAGGTGGTTGCTGCGTCAGGTAGCCGTTGCCCGCCGAGACTTCGAGACTTTGCACGGTTGTACCACGCCTCGCCGTAATCCTTACGCCGGCAATTTCTGTCGTGCTTTCAACGTCCGCAAACCGAACCTTCAAGACCTGTGACTTGCGTCTCAATCGTCGAATTGAACCGTTGTTGACAGAAACCACCATTCCATCATCCGTCAACGTGGCTGCCATCGCGTCATCAGGAATCACAATCCCCGAATCGACTGGGTTCACCGCCACAAACTTCCCAGCCCCATCGCCTTCGAGCAGACAGCCCAATCCACCGTCCATGTTTCCGGTCTCGGGTTGCGGAGAGTGAAAATTCTGGGCAATAAAAATATCGAGATTTCCGTTGCCCGTCAGATCACTCACGACGGTTCCAAATCCTGGCGAAATCTGGGCATCATTGGGCAATGATTTCACCGTAAACCTGCCTTCACCGTCATTGATCAGCAGACTTGTCGGCAACCAGTTGGCTGAGACTTTGTAAGAATCACTCAAGCATTCAGGGGTATAGATCTCTTCCAAACTGGCGGCCGCAAAGTCCTTGTAGGTCGAGAATTTTTCAGCCAGGAAAGGCATGGCGTGAGTCGAACAACTCTTTCCCCGCACTGGAAACAATGTTTCCTTCTCGTACTCGGCTTCTACCAGTTTCCGCTCGCCGGAGCCATCGAAGTCACCAAAGAAAATTTGATACGGATGATCATCACTAGCGTGGTACTTCGTGTTCAACCCCATATTCGTTGCGACATAGTCCATGTCACCATCATTGTCGAAGTCACCGGCGGATACGCCCGTCCACCATCCTCGAAAACTATTCAACCCACTGGATACCGTCTCGTCAGTTAGCTTTCCCGCATCATTTCGAAAAAGTCGAATCGCTTCCCATTCGCCGGTTACGAGCAAGTCGAGATCACTATCGTTGTCGACGTCCGTCCAGAGAGCCCCCGTGGCCATCCCCAGTTCAGCAATCCCCGGAGCCAATTCGGCTGTCCTATCCGTCAAGCGTCCATCTCCATTCACCAACAGAAGACTCTTGCCGGGCAACGGATACTTCCCTGGCGATTGTCGACCACACACAAACACATCAACATCACCATCCTTGTCAAAATCCGCCGCCGCCATCCCCCCGGCGCTGGTAAAGACCTGCCCAATGAACTTTGACGAGTCGTCTCGCACGAGCTTCCCGTTGGCATCCAATGCGTATACCCGCAATGGATAAGACGTGGCTTCGGGCCCGGACTCATTACCTCCGCTGGCAACCAGCAACTCGGTGCGCCCATCGTTATCAATGTCGATCCACAATGCCGCCATGTCTTCGTGGTTGAGCGAATCAATTTGCAGACTGGATCCGGGGGCCGAACCCGCAGATTGCAACATCGAGTCGCACACTCCCTTAAGTACGCCGCGACTGCCTTTCGCCCCACCTCGGTAGTAATCCAGAGTTCCGTTTGCCTTCCAATCAAACGCGGCGAGGCAGGGCCCAAGTCGCGACATTCGATGCGGCAACAGAGGTTGAATCGCATAGTCGTCAAACTCTGCCTCGACATGGCGGTTCTCGTCGTCCCCACCCGACTCAACCGGAATCGTCTCAAATAAGTCTCGGCGCGATTCAGCCGTTAAGTCACCGTTCGTTGGCAATGATTTCGACTGCATGATCATGTGGCGCATCCCGGTCGCCAAACCAAGGCGACTTTCTCGGGTTCCATCCGGCCATTGAATGTCCACATCGACTTTCGTATCGGCACCACAACCAAAGAACACAGCCGGCTCATTCGAAGCGATAAAACCGCGACTGGGTTGAAGCTCGCGAATCTGTTCGCCTTGCGAGCCTTTCAGCGTTACGCGAGCTCCAATCGCAAATCGGTTTTGACCACGGCATCGAAGATCAAGCACAATTCGATTATTGCCCCGAATATCATTGCGGTAGATCGACAGAGGTTCATCGATATTTGCGACCACCAAATCAAGATCGCCGTCGCCGTCAAAATCTCCGTGAGCCGTCGACATACTGACGCCGAGGTGATTCAACCCCCAGATCTTGCTGACATCTTCGAATCGCAAATCGCCGAGGTTGCGAAACGCCAGATTCTCTTCCCGCAAGGGCGGCGTATCTTTGTAAATATCCCATTCCGTTCGACCTTTGCGTTCCGAAAGTTTGAGAACGCGATCAGAGTCCGTAAAGGAGCGCACACTGCCATTGGTAAAGAACGCATCCAGCCGACCGTCACAATCGAGGTCTATCAGCTGAGCCGACCAGGTCCAGTCTGTACTATCCATCCCCGTCATGTAAGCGGCTTCGCGAAAGCGCCCGGGTCCACCAAGCAACAATGCGTTGCGCATGTATTGACGAGGGACGGCTTTGGTTAACAACTCGATATTGCGTCCCATCGAGCCCATAGTAGTTTTCTGCTTGAAATGCGTTGTGGACGACATGTCCGTCGTAAGCAGATCAAGCATGCCATCGTTATTCACGTCCCCTGAATCACATCCCATGCTGAACCAGGTTGTGTGAGGAATCGTCCGCTGGCTGACATCGATAAATTGCAAACCGCCACGATACAGCCGATCAGGATCATTAAAATCGTTCCCAACAAATAGGTCTTGGAAGCCATCATTATCAAAATCCCACCACATGGCTGAATGCCCATGGCCACGCCCAACGATCCCTGACTTTTCGTCCTGAATCGTAAACGTTCCATCACCATTGTTGACCAGAAGCCCGTCAGAACGACCAATGACTCCGTAACCGACATCGTCATCGACGATGTCGTAGTACTTCTTGAACGCTTCGCGAACCTCCTTTTTTCCGTTCCGATCCACCAGTGGCGGCTGCTGCGGCATTCCGGCTGGATTCTCATAGCGATAAGTCAAGAGATACATATCGAGATCGCCGTCACGATCGAAATCGGCAAATACGCCTTCGAGGCTGGCATCAGTCATATTCAGGCCGTATTTATACGCCTCTTCACGGAACAATCCGTTCCCTCGATTTATGTACAGTTGATTGGGCGAATCATAGTTCGCTACGTAGATATCCAACCGTCCGTCACCGTTGATATCTACCAAAGTGACTCCGCAGCTCCAGATATCGGTCGTAGCAACCCCCGACGACTTGGTTACATCTTCGAATTTGAACGGAATGTCCGTTTGGAGAAAAAGCCGATTGGAGTTGGGGCCACTCGCGACAAACAAATCCAGTCTGCCATCGTTATTCAAGTCCCCAACCGCGGTACCACCAGCCGCCATGCCGGAATAGTAGAGATATTCGCGAGGATGTCCGTCTACAATTGGATGAGTCGCATCGACACCGGTCGTAGCGACATCTAACTTTGCGAATCCAGGTTCGCCAGAATGGGGCACGAAAGGTTCGAGCAGTGGCTTAGAAACCGTCGGCTGCTCAGGAAGCGGAATCGGTTGGGCGATCGCATCTCCCTGCATACGCTGAAGGTTGATCCAAACCATTACCCCTAACAAGACAATCGCCAGGGCGAGTAAACCGTTTTGTTTTTTCCGACCCGCAGGCTGGGCCGATTTGTCATTCGCATTCATGGTGCATAATTTAGCCGGTTCTGCCCTCGGTCACCACGGTAAACGAAACATCAAATTCTAAGGCTATAGTTCTGCTTGCGAACTTCGCCCGCTGCGCAATGTCTTTTCGTAGTCATTCCCGAAAGCTCGGTCCATAACAACCTCTCCACTTCGTGAGGGACTCAGATGCTACAAACGTACCGGTATCGTTTTCGTTATTCAAAGGGTAGTTTTGCGGTTGTACCCTCAGGCGACAGGAAAAGAATCGTTATTGCCCAGCATTCGGCGTTTAACTACTCATTATCCCAAAGGGACGCCTCTCATGCGTGAAACCACTTGGGCAGTCTACCGACTGGACTTCAACGGAAATGAGTTTCTTGTCGAAGAACACCTGACCGAAATACAAGCCAGGGATTTGGTAATCGAATATGAATCTCGCAAGCATCACCAGCACTATTGGGCATCCAAGAATGAACCTTCGCGCGTCGATTTCATAAGCATGCTGCGTTCCCTTTTAGATTCCGGAAGCGCTTTATCCGCGTCACTAAGCGTACTTCGCAACCAGAACGCATCGGTTGAAGATTGCAGCGATGCAGTACAAGCCATTTGCGATGTGAATCCCGAGTTTGCTCAGCGGATTGTTCTCAACACAATAGCCGATACGGAATAGGTAGCCGATCGACATCGCTTGGATTAGACCTAGTAGTTAGCACGCACGCCACAGGAAGGTAAACACGCTGAAGTATAGGAACCCAATAAGTCCACCAGCGACTTGCCAACCATCGACGAAGTCACCAGCAGCAAGAATGGCATCTGTGAGTCCGCTGGGAACCTGCGTAACGGCTCGAACGAAATCCGAGTGGGGATTGGAGGAAGACGCATTGAATTCAACGACTCATCTCGATCAACGGCAACCCAACTTATCCATCCCCACGGGAAAGTGTTACCTGCACAACACTTCCACATAGATCTTACCGCTTGCGCACATTCCCCCATAGGGTAACTGAATTTCTTGTAATCGACGGTCGTTCTATGCGTCCAAGCTGCATCACAAGAAAAAAGGAGTTCCAATGTTCAGGCATAAGAGTCGCGGATTTACGTTAGTTGAACTACTAGTCGTTATTGCAATTATCGGCATTCTAGTTGCTCTATTGCTACCGGCGGTGCAACAGGCTCGTGAGGCTGCCCGTCGAACACAATGCCTCAATCAACTTCGTCAAATTGCGTTGGCATGCCACAATTACGAAAGCTCAAACCGACGCTTCCCTCGCGCTGTCGACGACTCGACGTTCAGCTATGTGGCTCGCATCGCCCCCTTCCTGGAGCTCGGTGCGATTGCGGAGCAGATCGACTTGACCCAACCTTGGGA
>CAYYHV010000130.1:15418-17053 GCA_964471695.1 uncultured Pirellulaceae bacterium | reverse complement strand
TGTGCCGCTTGCACAACGATTCAGGAAACGGCACTGCCGGAAGGTCACTACGAAGGTGACGGTCACGATCACTCGACCTTAGTCGTCCTCGACAATGGCGCCAGTTACTATTTCGACCCAGCTCCCGATCCCTCGATCTTCGAATCTGAACCGGTCGACGAGCCTACTACGGATGTCGACGATGACGGAATCCAAGCCGCTATGCCGCTGGACGTTCCCGTTTACCATAGCAATCCCAGCGCAACCAAAAAGATTTATCTGGATTTTGACGGACAAGAAATTTCCGGAACAATTTGGAATTCGCAATTCTACAACGGCCGGACGATTCATGCACCAGCCTACTCGGTTGACAACGACATACAGAACTTCAGCGTAACTGAGCTGAACAATATCCGTGATATCTATTTGCGTGTCGCCGAAGACTTTTCACCCTTCAATGTCGATGTCACGACAGAAGACCCAGGGGAAGCAGTTCTCAATTCAGCCAATCAAGCTATTCGCGTAATGATTTCCACGGACCGCGATGAAGCAACATTGGGCGGAACTGGAAATCGCTGGTTCACGGATCCAGCCGGCGGGGTCGCTTTTTTGAATTCATGGGCCTGGAATTCGGATACCCCGGCGTGGGTTTTTGAGAACAACCTCGGAAACGCTAAATCAATTGCCGAAGCCGCGTCTCATGAAGTCGGTCATGCGTTCGACCTCAGCCATGATGGTGCCAGCAACACGCAATATTATGGTGGGCATGGCTCGGGAGCCACGAGTTGGGCTCCTATCATGGGAGTTAGCTACACGCGCACAGTGACTCAATGGAGCCGGGGCGAATATAACAACGCAAACAATGGAGAGAACGACCTCGCCAAGATGACGACGACTTCGCGAATTCCCTATCGAGTCGACGATCATTCTAGCGCAACGAACAATGTGGGTGCTGCGACTCCTTTGACTCCTGCCGGCGGTACCGTTGTCGTCGAATCTGGAATCATTGAACGGGCTGGCGACGTTGATGTCTTTTCCATTATCGCCACTGGTCAGACCTCGGTTGATCTGGATTTTGATCCCGCCGAAATCGGCGCCAATCTGGATATCGAAGTCACTGTTTACGACAATTCTGGCGTCGTCGTGGCTTCGAACAATCCAACCAATTCGCTCGCAGCGAGCTTGAACCTGTCACTTTCCCCAGGAAGCTATACCGTCGCGATTGACGGAGTTGGAAAAGGTACAGCCAGCAACGGCTGGACGGACTACGCGAGCCTTGGGGAGTACAACATTTCGGGAACCATCGAAGTTCTCTCGCCACCGTGCGGCACGCCCTTCCATATTAGTGGCTTGGGAGATAACGATCGACCGGACTTTTACTACACGCCCTCAACCGGTGCCTTGGTCGTTAATACCGATGACGTTTTCTTGAATTCGATGACGATTGATGGCCCGTCGCCAACCAATGAATTCAACGATTCCTCCTGGACCTTCAATTACGCCAACGGCTCAGCAGAATGGCAGTTGGATGCTGGGGCTTCGCCTTACGGTGGAGCAACGCGAATCGCAACCTACGCAACCAACTTGGATTCTGCTGTCGATTTTTCATGCACCCAGTATGAGTATTCGACCGTTGATAGCCCCACGGCTCAAACC
>CAYYHV010000130.1:0-15408 GCA_964471695.1 uncultured Pirellulaceae bacterium | reverse complement strand
ACCTCAATGGCGTTCACGAATACTGCGATCGACGCGACGGCACCAACGGCTTCAGGGACCTTCAACAACATCTCTATTCCGGGTGCGAACACGTACCAATTTTCCATCACTTACGATGACAATGTGGGAGTCGACACCGCAAGCTTTGACGGATCCGACGTGCGCGTTACGGCCAGCGGCTTTAACGAGAATGCCACCTTCCTTTCACACTCCATGAACTCCGACGGCTCGGTTCTGGCGACTTATTCCGTCCCTGCGCCTGGTGGAGCGTGGGATGCCAGCGACAATGGCACCTACCGGGTCTTTTTGAACGCGGCTCAAGTCACGGACCTGGGCGGCTTGAACGCCTCCGGCGGACTCGTCGAATCTTTTGAAGTTTCGATCGCGAACACCTGCGGCACGCCATTCCATAACAGTGGAGTCATGGGCGACGGATTCGTCGATTACTATTACACACCATCGACAGGGCGAGTCGTCGTGGACACGGATGATGCGTTTGTCCAATACATGAAATTGGACTCTGACGCCGCACCGAGCTCAGTAGAATTCAACGAGCAATTCTGGTCATTCTCCTACTTCAATGGCTCCGCACAGTGGTTCCTGCCACCGGGGCTTCCAGCCTACGAAGGCGTCAGCCAGCTTGCGACATTCGACGCAGGGCAGAACATCCTCGACTTCCCTTGCGTGGAGTATGGGTATACCGAAATCGACGACCCGAACGCACAGTCCTTCATCGGCTACGCCGACGTATCAATCGACGACGAAGCCCCGACGGCTTCGGCCACAGTCGCGGACATCGAGACCTCCGGTGGCAGCACGCACCAATTCACGACCATGCAAACTGATGATGTGGCGCTGGACGTGGATACGTTCTCGGATGGCGACTTGGTTGTTACCGGACCCAACGGATACTCGGAACCGGTAACACTCGTTTCTTCCACCACCAACGGCTTCAACTCTTCGGATGTCCTGTATGAATTCCCCGCCGCCGGCGGCTCGTGGGATGCATCCGACAACGGCACGTACACCATTAGCACGGTGAGCAACCAAGTCGCTGACCTCGGTGGGAACCAGCAAGCTGGTGGCGACGCCATCGCGACATTTGAAGTGAATATTTCAGACGGCGGCAACCCCTACGACCTTGATGCCGATGGCGACGTCGACCCAGACGACATCGACGTGCTTTGTCTCGCCGTACACCAAAACGGTTCTATGAACACTGCCTACGACTTCAACAACGACGGCGTAGTCGACGCTAGTGACTTCTCCACGTACTTGTCTGACGTGGGAACGAAAGTCGGTGATGCCAACTTCGATGGTGCCGTGGATGTTCAGGATTTCAATATCTGGAACGTGAACAAGTTTTCGTCGAACGATCCTGCTGCACCGGGCGTTGGTTGGGCAACTGCCGACTTTAACTGTGACGGCACAACGGACGTCAGTGACTTTAACAATTGGAATGCCAACAAATTTACGTTTGCGGCTCGCCCGATAGCTTCAAATCGACCGACAACAATGACAGCTGCGACACCTGAGGTCGACTTGGATACAGAAACGGAAACGCAACCCGCAGAATTGCAATCACCATTGGTCAGCCGGACGAACGTGACGGCTGTCGATGATCGAATCCGCAGCGTGCGTCGCTCAACGGACGCACAGGATGTCCAAGTCATTGACCGCGTCTTTGAGTGGCTCTAGGCAATAGCCACATCGACTCGATAGAAATAACCAACGCTGCTCTGACCGTTCAGAGCAGCGTTTTTCTTTTCGTTGAGCATCAAATATCTGGCGGCTTGCGGGTTGCCACGAAAGTTCCGAATCCACGACCGCCAGCCTTGCGTCATCCGCGTCGGTAAAACACCAGAGTGCCCGGGGATGGTGTCGTACATTTCACTGCTGCCGCGTGTCAACTACAGGAAAACGAACCATGCTTGCGGATCCACCCATCGATTTTGACTCGAAAACCGCAGATACGCTGGATACCTTGCTTGAGCTCAAAGCGAGTATTCCGACTTCCATTATCAAGCAGCGATCATCCAAGCGATTGGAGATACGAACAAAAGTCGTCATGTCCCCAGGTAACTCGACTGAGCGGGTCAAATTCCAATTGGAAGGTGTGACAGGCGACATCTCGCGAGGCGGATGTCAAATCGTCTTCCCAGAAACCATTGGCGTAGGCGATGTCTTTTGGCTGAGGTTTCCGAGCGATGTCGTCGTCAATAGCGCGGTACTGGCTCGATGCATACGATGCTGTTACATCAACGAAGATTCGTTTGAAACTGGATTCCGCTTCTTTGACCCAATCCAGCTTCGCCCACAAATCTGATCTGGGCATCAACGATACTTGTCGTTTAAACCCACAGACTTGGAAATCATCGGAATAATCTTTGCAATTCTGCGAGACTTCGTCTCTGGCTTTTTCGCCTCACGAATGTAGTCGGCGAATTCGCGTCGGCATGATTTGCTCATCTTCTCAAAGAGCGACTTGATCTTCTTGTCCGCATTGAGCGCTTTACGCAACTCCGGCGGAATCACAACGGGCTTGGCTCGGTTCGGCTTTATTTCCTTTCCTGCCTCGGCAAGTTCGTTTGCCTCAGCAATGTATTTCTTAATGCTACGAACCTTGATCTCTCTCTTGTTCGTGAATCGCCATTGCCTCAGGGCCTTCGTCTTTCCTTCCTGAGCATTCACGAGCACACCTTCTGGATCACTTAATAACGCACCTTGGTAAAACCACAAACCGAAATAGTCCTTTGGCGCGAAGATGCCGATTACATTCTTTCCATTCTTCGACGTGTAGACGGGCATGCTCCACTTCAAGGTCTCAGTGAGATTCGTAGAGAGTACAACTTCCCGCAAACGCATAACCTCTTCTTGCCAGTTTGCGAGATCTTGCACGTAGTGTTCAACAGAATCGTATCGCTTCATATCACAGTCCCAGTGTGCTAAGTCAACGAGTTGCCCGGGCGGTCCGTTGATCGTTTCTGCAGCACAACCATTGCGTACTTCTTACGTAAGCGTTCTACGCTAAAATGGAAGTCTCCATCCACGATCATTCACTAGTGTTAGCGAAATCCATGCCTAAGAATCTAACATCTCTGGCCACCATTGTTCTCTTTGCCGCTTCCGTTTCACAATCTTTGGCTCAACCCTTTGCGGTCCAACCGGAAGTTGTGCGGAAAATCTGGGATGCATTACCAGAATCGCCAATGGCAAAACCCAAGCAGGAACGAAAGGTGCTCATATTTTCAAAAACAGCCGGTTTTCGCCATGGGTCCATTCCCGTCGGAGCGAAATCCATAATGATGTTGGGAGATAAAACGGGAGCCTTCGCCGCTATCCATAGCGAAGACGACTCGCTGTTCGAACCGGAATCGCTCAACAAGTTTGACGCGGTCATCATGGTAAACACGACTGGCGAAATCTTCCGTCCGAAAGAATGGCCCGACGATCCCGACGCCAAGAGGGCTGCCCAAAATCGAGAACAGCGCCTAAAGAAAAGCCTTGTCGATTTTGTCGAAAGTGGAAAAGGACTGGCAGGCACGCATTCCGCAACCGACACCTACAAGGAATGGAAGGAGTACAACGATATGATGGGTGGCGCCTTCGATGGTCATCCGTGGCATCAACCCGTACCCATCCGACTGCTGGACAAACAACACCCGCTGAACAAAGTCTTCAAAGGCCAGGGCTTCACGATCACAGACGAAATCTACCAATTCCGAGCCAACACGGCTTTGCCGAACGAACGTCGCATGCTCCTGACACTGGATCCTGGCTTTAGCGAACTGGACAAAGGCAAACGCAAGGATGCGCTGTACCCTATTAGTTGGATTGCCAAGTATGGCAGTGGGCGAACCTTTTATTGCTCCCTGGGGCATCGCGATGAAATCTACTACAACCCGATGATCCTTGAGCACTACCTTGCGGGATTCCAATATGCACTGGGCGATCTCGAAGCCGATGCGACTCCCGTGAAAATGGCCACAGCCCACGACTCAGAATAGCGTGGACCGACCTTTCTACCTTACGGTTATGAACTCGAAATACGCCGAAACTACCAACACGGGATAAGCGAATGCAGTTACAAGGTAAACGGATTCTTACTTTCGTTGGAGAGATCTACGAAGACCTTGAGTTGTGGTATCCGAAACTCAGGCTGATCGAGGCGGGAGCGGAGGTCGTTGTAGCCGGTCCCGAGGCAAACCAGACTTATGCTGGCAAGAATGGCTACCCCTGCAGATCCGACGTAGCAATCGCGAATGTTGATGCAGGCACATTCGATGGCCTTGTCGTTCCAGGTGGATTTATGCCGGATAAGCTTCGACGCGATCCGACAGTCCTTCGAATCGTGAAGCATTTTGATGAAGCAAAGAAGCCCATTGCCGCGATCTGTCATGGCGGTTGGATTCCAATTTCAGCCGGTGTTTATCGCGGCGTTCGGGTCACCGGGTCTCCAGGCATCAAAGATGACCTTATCAACGCCGGTGCTAAATGGGAGGATGCTTCGGTCGTCGTCGACGGCAATCATGTAACCAGTCGACGCCCTGACGATTTGCCAGATTTCTGCCGAGCCTTCATCTCCCTCTTCGTTTGAGCATATCAACATGGCCGCGCCTACATCGACGCTCTGGGTTCCGAACGACAATCTCAATCAAGTTGCTACCAGCCTCGAAAAGGAGTATCCCAATTCATTGGTCCCCATCCGTAGCGATTCGCTGGGAAACGGTTACGAATGGATGGCCATTTCCCGCGTTTGTGAAAGTTGGTGCGTGGTAACCCACAGCCACAATGAGTTGGATCCGTTCGCCGCGTCGATCTCCCCGCTTTGCCCAGTCGTTGTGGCTTGGGGAAACGACGAAAAAGGCTGGGGATATCGCTTATACGAGTTTGGAGTCCTTTCTGACCTGTTCGTAGCCACGTCGTCTGCACCTGCAATCCTACCAGCCGAGTCGCAATTCGATCCGCTGGTCAATTCCGACCCCACTCACGTTCCTGGCGAATCACCGAACGTGGAATCCATTAAGCGCCTGATTGAGAAAGAAGTCGAGCAATTCCAATCCGAGTTGAAATCCCAAAACGGCAACCGCCCATCAGGCTCCGCCTCAGTTGAACCGAGAAAGATTAAGATCAAGACACTCGATGCGTGGAAAGCTGAGCAGCAACACCAAAAGGCGACGAGTGCCAGCCCATCGACGAGTAGAAGTGCCAAGCCACCCAACGACGCACGTCGCCAAGCCATATTGGAGCATGTTGAACGGCTTGGAACCCTACCGGTAGCTATTGACGTCGAGAAGGTATGTGCCTCTCTGTCAGCTTGCCATTCTACGGCAATACAGGGGCTACAGACGTTTGCCAATTCGCTCGGCTTGCCGTCATCGTTGCTTGATGGTGACTCGAGTGACTTACCGAACAGCGACTTACTAGCCAGCCAACTCAGGCTCTATCGTGTTGTCGCTTAGTCCTCTCCACGCCGGCGAATTAGAACCAATCACCCGGCACGATATCTCACGATACAATGTCGTCTATCCGTCGCAACCTCCTACCCGCATCGGCTCCGATGCAACGCCAGCAATGCACTAGCACCATGCTGGCAATTCACTTGAATTCGGCCTTGCGCCCATCGCCGATTGTAGGGATCAGGCAAATCTTACCGATGACGTAGGCGTCTGACTACGCATCCGATCTCGAGTGAATGATACGATGTTCCACGATTTGCAATCGATCAAAAAGTGCTGCCTGCTACTTTTCATGATGCCCGTATTGCTCACGGGATGCGTGGTAGGCCCCGATTACGTGCCACCTCAAACCATTGTTCATGACGCTTGGCATCAGGATATTGTCGATGGCGAGCATGTAGCCGCGGAAAACCTCGACCAGTGGTGGTTGCTGTTCGAAGACCCAGTTCTAAATGAACTGATAATGCGAGCGTCCAGTCAAAACCTCGATCTCTTCGCGGCGTACACTCGGATCCAGCAGGCGCGCGCACGAACATGTATTGTCGCGGCAGACCGCAAACCACAATTCACCGGCACTGGTTCTTTCCAGAAGAGCCAACAGAGCATTAACGGTCTTGGCTTTGGATTCGGCGGCGGCGGTGTTGGATTCCTCTTTGGAGCTCAAGACTTGTGGTCTTATGGCGGTGACATCAGCTGGGAGATAGATCTGTTTGGTCGAGTCCAGCGATCCATTGATTCGGCGAACGCAACGGCGGAATCCGTTATCGAGGCCTACCGCGACTTACTCGTCACCTACTACGCAGACGTAGCTCAGAATTATGTGCAGGTTCGAACCCTGCAACAACAGTTACAGTACGCTCATCAAAACGTCGAAATCCAGCGAAGCGCATTGGACCTGGCTCAACGACGAGTCCAAGGTGGCATCACGACGAATCTGGATGAGTATCAAGCGGAGTCGAACTTGGCGACGACCGAAGCCCAGATTCCGCAACTCGAAGTGCAGCTGCACCAAACATTGAACCGACTTGCCGTGCTCACCGGCGATTTTCCGGGAACGCTACATGAAGCGCTTGCTCACCCTATGCCGATCCCCAAAATCCCCGCAGCACTACCGCAGGATGTTCCTTGTGACGTTGTGAGACAACGTCCAGATATTCGCCAAGCCGAACGACAGTTGGCTGCGGCCACTGCCGACGTGGGCGTCGCCATTGGCGATCTTTACCCGCGATTCAGCATTGGCCGAAACGTCGGCTACTCCTCGCAGAAGTTCTCCAATCTGTTCTTCAACGAAGACAGCTTCCAATATGGACTGGGACCTTCTGTGAGCTGGGCAATTTTTCAGGCCGGACGCATTCGATGCAATATCAACAGCACGGAATGGGCAGTCAACGAAGCCCTCGCGAACTACGAACAGACGCTGCTACGCGCCTTTGAAGAAATCGAGAATGCTCGCGTGGGCTTCACCAAGGAACGGGAACGATACCATTTCCTCCAAGTCACCATTGCTGCGTCCGAACGATCGCTCGAAAGTGTGTTGGCGCTCTACAAAAATGGAAATACCGACTTTCAGAATGTGCTCGATACCCAACGGACTCTGTTTGAAGCTCAAAATGCATTGGCGATCAGTGAAGGCCAGATCGTAACGCAATTGATCAACACTTACCGAGCCCTCGGTGGTGGTTGGGACCCGTATCATCATTGCCCCGATCGTTGTGTCCGCCTAGGATTCGCAAATCGGGTTAACGCCGATATCGTCGAACTGCTTCCCGCTGGCAACCAGCCTCAACAGTACTATCAGGCTCCAAGGACGCAGGCTCCAGCGACACAGGCTCCAGGGACACAGGCTCCAGGGACGCAGGCTCCAGCGACACAGTCTGGGACAGCACAACCTCCAGCCCCTCAACGCCCGCCGGCGCTGCCTCAGCCTAAAGTCCAGCCTGCCACCGACACCCCACCATCTGACTTCCGCAAAGAACTGAACGACCTCCGTGACTCGTTAGAAGGCCAAGCCCCGCCGAATACGTCCAGTTACTTCCCGCCGAGGCAACATAATTTACTCAACGACGTTGAGTGATGAGTTGCAAACTACGGCTACTTCGCCAGTTCGATCCTGGACCGGTTGAGACTGGCCAATTGCTCCTCAGCCGTTTTGAGCATCGCCCGGACAAGATCGGGGTGGGATTCGCTTACGTCCTTCGTCTCGGCTGGGTCCGATTTCAGATGAAAAAGAGCCGGCCCACCGCCCTTCTTTTTACCCGGCAACTTTGCATTCTTGCGATCGGGAAACAGCTTCCACTCCCCCACGCGAATTGCTTGAAAACCTTTCGAACCGTGCCAATACAACAGTTCGTTACGTGCATGATCCGTGCCGTCGTCGCCTTTCCAAGTCCCCAGAACGCTACGACCGTCCAACGGCTTCGGCAAGCTCTCGGAAATGCCGCAAGCTTCTGCTAGGGTCGGCAACAGATCGAGGGCAGCCGTGAGTTCGTCGGATTTCGATCCAGCCGCTATGACTTGAGGCCAACGGATAATACAGGGGACTCGCGTTCCCCCTTCAAGCGCACTCCACTTCTTTCCGCGAAACGGCGATGCCTGGGATGCTTGCGTCTTCGGCTCAGGTCCATTGTCCGACAGGAACACGACAATCGTACGCCCAGCGACTCCGGTATCTTCAAGAGCCATCAGAATCTCGCCGATTCTTGAGTCCATCTCTTCCACGACGTCGCCGTAAACGCCATAAGCCGACTTGCCCTCCCATTGCGGGTGTGGCTGGACAGGAAAATGCGGCGCCGAATAGGGAACGTACATCAAGAACGGCTTGGATTTTTGCTCTTTGACGAATGTCACCGCCGCGTCCGTAAAACGCTGCGTCAACTGGCGATTGTCAAAAGGCTTTTCTACTAAGCGCTTACCCAACCACAGCTCGTCCGTCTGATTGTTGCTTTTCTTGATAAACAGGGATTCATCAAACCCTTGCTGCGAAGGGTCGAATTTCGGCAAGTCACCAAGATGCCATTTCCCGAAGATGGCCGTGCGGTATCCCGCGGACTTGAACAACTCGGCGATCGTCACAGCCTTCGTACTCAGTCCCCGATCCGTCTCAATCATGTATCCAACCACGCCCTTCGTCCAACCGAAGCGTACTGGGTAACATCCCGTCAATAGTGCCATTCTGGAAGGAGTACAAACCGTGGCGCCTGCGTAGAAGCTCGTCAGCCGCATGCCTCGCTCTGCTAACTCGTCGAGTACCGGCGTCTTGATTTCCGAATGCCCGTAACACCCCAGATCGTGATAGCCCAGATCGTCAGCCATTATCAGCACGACGTTAGGACGATCCTTCGCGTCGCACATGAGACAAGTGCATAGCACAATAAGGACGCCAAGGCTCTGGACGATAGATGTTGACTCGACAACATAACGACGTGAATACCTCATGTTGCTGCGTACCTCATGCCATCTCTGCTATAGCAATTTTCATTCTGACGTGGCGGACAATGTAACTGGATTCGCCAAAAATCAAACCGCAAGTCTGGCGACATCCGCTGCGACAATACGCAACGCGCTTTAGAAACCACACTCCACACAGAAACAGCATACCAAAAGCCGACGACTGGCCCTCAGTCGCTTGCGGATTTGCATTCATCGAGTCGGTGTTTGGCAGCTTCAAGCGTCGACGACCGTCGATAGACTGGAATTCGCTGTCTATCTGCTTGCAACGAATCGAGTCCCTTCTTCAGTAATTCCCATCCCTCAGAACCATCGGTGGAATTCTCTAAGGCAGCCGAAAACATTGAGTATCCAAGCAAAGATTCTGCAACGCCCTGCTGCCATGCAGGCTCAGCCAACCCACGATAAGTCGCCATCGCGACGCATAACGATTGGACTGCTGAATCAAACCGTCCCGTGCTGGCTAACGATTCGCCCAGCAAGCTGTGGCAGTTCGCATACATGCGATCCGATGTGTTGCCCGTGGCGTTCCTGCGATCAATCAGCGCGGAAAGTAACGACTGGGCCTGTCCATGCTTTTCGTTGGCCACCAAGACTGTGGCGAAATGCTGTTGAATATTTTGTGTGCTTGGCGCGTCTGGACCAGCGATCTCCAGCATTCCGTCGTAGGCGAATTGCAGTAGTTCCTCGGCTCGCGGCGAATCTCCTGTGTAGAACTTCGCCATCGCAAGATTTAACGAAATGCCGATCGTATTGGGAAACTTGTCACCGTACGCTTGCCTAAACTCTTCACGAAGAGGTTCCAGCAAGGCTGCCGCCTTCGCCATCTCCCCGCGACGCATATGCACACCAGCCAACGTATTCTTGCTTTGCAATGTTCTCTGGTGTGAAGAACCGTACACGGACTCGAACTCAGCCGAAACGGCGCGAATCATCGTCTCTGCCGTTTCCAATTCTCCAACACTAAGATAGGCGCGTGCGAGCAGCTGGCGTGTTTCACGGAACGGGACTCGTCGCCCCGTCTCGCCATTCTCTTCAAGGCATTTCACCAGGACGTCGATGGCTTCTTGGGGCCGACCCGACTGCACCAGAACATAGCCATAATTGTGACGAATCTGATCCTGCTCCGGATCAGGAAGTGACTCAAAATCGGGCAAGTCCATCAAGGACTCCATCATCGCCAACGCCTCTGCCAAGTTTCCAGTATCCGCGTTCACTATGGCAAGAAGACACTGGGAATTGATTTGAGTCGCTGGGTCTGTGTGGGCAACATTTGACTCAAGTATTGGCCGAGCTTCGTTGAGTCGACCGCAAGAGATCAACGCATCACTGAGGTTCGTGTTCAGGATGAACTGTAACTTTGACGATGGATCGACAAGCCCATCCGCCAATCGGAGCGATT
This sequence comes from uncultured Pirellulaceae bacterium, assembly GCA_964471695.1. Taxonomy (GTDB): domain Bacteria; phylum Planctomycetota; class Planctomycetia; order Pirellulales; family Pirellulaceae; genus CAYYHV01. The sequence continues at coordinate 5,100 of CAYYHV010000130.1, read as the reverse complement.
CGATCGCCTCGTCGTAGAGACCGAGTGAGTGGTAGCCGCTGCCGACCGCTGCCAGCAACCTCCCTCGCGACTCATCGGAAAAACCCGTACTCGGTGAAGACAGTTCTTTTTGCCACTTATCAAGCACCGACGCAACCGTCACGTTACGTCCGTCTTTATACGGGTCCATTCTCCCAAACGAGTCAATCCAGAATGAATTCTGCGCTTCTAACTGAAGATTGGTCGCCTCCAGCTCCAGATTCGTCATCTTTAATGACCGATTCTGATATGCCAGCACAATGCCACTTCCCAGCAGCGAAACCGCTAAGGCTGCCGCTACTGCCGCAAGGGCCGGTCGTTTCCGAAACCATCGAATTGACCGAGCGACCGACGAAATCGGGCGGGCGATCACTGGCTCTCCCCTTAGGAACCTCTGCAGATCGTTGCGGAGTTCTTCTGCAGTAGCGTATCTCTGTTCGGGTGTTTTCTCCAGACACTTGAAACAGATGGCTTCCAAGTCCGCCGATACGCGACGGGTCCGGATCCGCGGCGGCTCGGATTCCTTAACCAATCGCAAGGTTTCAAGAATCGAATCCGCAACGAAAGGCGGCTGTCCTGCCAACATCTCATACAAGATGACTCCCAACGAATACACATCACCCTTGGCATCAGTCCCCTTTGACTTGTTCTGGCCGGCCATTTCCGGGGGCATATACGCCGGCGTGCCAACCATGGCGTTCGTCTGGGTCAATTGAGTCGCATCGTTGTCCAGCTTGGCAAGTCCAAAGTCGGTGACTCGAACCGCAGACCGCAGATCATCGACTTTGCCACCTTGAGCCGTCGACAGCATGATATTCGACGGCTTAAGATCCCGATGGAAGACTCCCTTACTGTGTGCGTGCTGCAATGCGTCCGCAAGAGTTGCGACCGTTCCTGCCACCGTGCTTTCGGTACAATCAGCATGGTGATCGGCAAGCCATTCGGACAACGTGATCCCATCAACAAATGCACTCACGATAAAACAAACCCGGCCGATTCGACCAGTCTCGTAAACCGGCACTACGTTCGGATGGCTGAGCAAGCCTGCTGCCCGACCTTCTCGTAAGAATCGAGACTGACGATCCTCGGTAAGGAGCGTCTCTGGATGGGGCACCTTGAGTGCAACGGCACGGTCAAGCTCCAAATCTCGGGCAAGGAACACCATGCCGTAACCGCCCTGCCCGACCTGCTTTTCGATTTGAAACTTACCAATCTGTCGCCCCACAAACCCTGGTGATGAATCTTCCGCCAGGTCGCTCTCAGCCGGCGCTGGCCGCGTTACATCGCCCGATGCTTTCGGCGTGTCCTGAACGTTCGACATGTCGCCGGCCGAACCGGCTCGTTCCAGCATCCGCAGTACTTCTGCGGCCTCCTCCATTTCCTGTTCAAAAGTTCCTTGATCGCCGCTGCCATCAGCCAACCTCGATTGAAGCGCGGCCAACTCTTCTCGGCGACGATGCGTAGGATCCGGGCCTGCCATAACTATCCAATCTCACCCAACGTCTTCTTAAGACTTAAGACAGCTCGCGACCACAATTTCCGAGCCGCGTCTTCGCTGCGGTTCATTGACTGGCCAATTTCCGAGAAGCTCATTTCCTGCCAGTTCCTAAGCTCCAGCACCATTCGGTATTCATCCGTTAGCCTCCGCATCGCCGCTCTCACGATTCGCGATTCTTCCTCGGCAGCGGCCTGAGAACTTGGAGTAAATCCAAGATCCTGAAACCCCAGTTCTTTGCTTCCAATAGGCGACTCTTTTCCAGCATGTCGTTTCTTCGTCCTGTAGTGACGATGCGCGGTTAACAAATCGTTCTTAAGAATTGCTCGCAACCAAGCCAACATTTCTTCGCGACTTGTACCTTCGAATTGGTCAAATGCGTCCTGGGCTGTGAACAGGGTTTCCTGAACAACATCTGAGGCCCCCAGTTTCGAACGGAGCCTGTCGTCCAAATCCTGATTCGCCACAAGCAGAAGGTATTCGCGACACCCTTGGACCAGTTCTCCAAGCGCAGACTGATCCCCGCTGCGTGCTTTTTGAAGCAGTTCCATGAACGTAGATTCGCTGGGAGTTGATGAATGGTCCGGTACTTTGCCCACGAGGCATCTCCCTAAGTACGAATTCAGCGCAAACCGGACACGAAATCATAATAACTTTTTTCAAACAGCTATCTACCTTCCTGAGGGTAACGATCCGGTGCCCTTGCCAGAACTTTCCCGTTTTCGCCGTCCGCTTCATGAAAAATCCGCACTTTGTGTCGCATGGCCTCAACATACAAACAAATAAACGGGGAAAAAAATGCGAAAGCCACGAACACAGAAATCAACCAAGCTGGGTTTCGAGCACTTGGAGAACCGAGTCGTCCTCTCCGCTGACCCTATCGTATCCAGTGATTCCCTTTCGCAAGAATCGCTTCAGCATGGTCCGGGTTGCGCCTGTCCCGGTTGTTGCTCGGCTGTGGACAAGAACGGTTTTCACTCACACATGGAAAGCGATGCCGTTCCCTTCGACGAGGGCTGGCTTGGGGAACATTTCCAAGGCGCACCACCCACGGAAGACGTGAGCAACCCGTTGACCATTATTCTCGATTTCAACGACCCCACACAAGGTTTGACGCTTGATGGCATCGGCAATCAAGTGACAACGTTCAACGTTGCCAGTTTCGGATTTGCAAACAACCCAGGCAATTTCGAATTGGTGACGAATTCGGTCTTGGCCAAAGTGCAAGAATACTTTCACGATATCAATACCGGCCTGCCGTCGGGAGAACAACTCGAAGTCGAGTTTGAGATTGGCGACATTGGAAACGCGCCCCTGAATGGCTCCAACGACTTTTACTACATTCAAATTGGCACCGACGTAAACAACACAGGCTTTCTCGGTCAAGCCGCCATTGGTGCGGCCAGAAATCCGCTTGGCATTCCCTTAGCGCCCATCGGTTCCGTTTTTGGCTCCGTGTTCACGGATACCATCCAAGGCATGGGTTTTCTGACTCCCTCAAACGCGTTGACGACAGGCAACCTTGCGTTCTCAGCCACAGCAATTGCTAACACAACGGCTCATGAAATTGGACACGCACTATCGCTGCTACACATTGATACGGCCGGAGTCAGCACGCCCACAGGACTGCCCCCAGTCATGGCAACCGGCGCCATTGACTCACCGAATCAAGACAACATTGTGGACAACGAATTTTCCATCTCAGGACAGAACTCTCAAGCCGCCGGGGTGACGCAACGACACATAGATCAATTAGAGGCATCCGTAGGAACCCACGATGCAACCCTACCCTTTAATGCATCGGTTACCGACGTGGGGTATGCCTATGCCTTCCCAGCATCAAACGGCAACATCGTTTCTGACACGCTTTCGGGCGACATGAACGTCAACTTCCCTTCGGATGTCGACACGACTTTCTTCACGCCTCAGTTCACCGGAGTCCACACCATCGAACTCAGCTCGATGGACGCCATCGAGCCGGTCCTCGGGCTTTATGACGCAGCCAGCGGAGCCAAACTCGCCTTTGACTATGGAAGCAGCACTCTGGACGCCAAACTCAGCGTTTCTCTGAACGCTGGCCAGAACTACATCATTGCCGGCGGTGACCTGCAAAGCGATAAAACGGGCGATCTGGTACTGGAAGTTACCAGCCCTGGAACGACTTCCATCACCACAATGAACATCAATGCAAATCTTCAGGGCACCTTCAACGGAATTCTATCCGCTGGCGAGATGGAAGCACATCGAGTTGTCACTCCCAACGATTCGACTGGTACCATGCGTGTTCAAATGAATGCGAACTTCACACTAGATTCCGTTCTCGTACTCTGGGACACCAATGGCAACGAAATCATGAGGCAGGACAATCCGGGAGTCGGAGCCAATGAGGTAATCACGATTGGCGGAACCAACCCTGGCGATGAATATATAGTTACCGTATTTGCCAGTGACTATGCGACTTCGGGTTCCTATAGCTTAGATGTCGAATTCTCGAACTCGGCTTTACCGGAAACGCTCACCACAGCCGAACAGGGATACGCATACGCTTTCCCTGCCGACACGGGTGACATTGTCGACAATACTACCGAGCGAAACATGTTCATCGGTTTCGGCTCGGACGTCGACTCCGTCTACTTTTCACCGCAAAATGATGGACAGCATACGATCAAAGTCTCCAACACCAATGGGAGCGGAGTCAACCCGATCGTTGCGATTTACGATGCGACAACAGGCCAGCAACTCGGCATCGACAACGATAGTGGTCCCGGCGATGACGCGGAACTTACGATCAACCTCAATGCATTCCAACGGTACGTCATCGCCACCGGAGACGTTGGAGCCAACAACGCCGGGAGTATCAGGCTTCGTGTCGAAACGGACTCGACGATGACCGTTTCCGATCTATTTGTCGCCTCAAATGGTCAAGCCTTCGCAACGCCATTCATCGGCTCCGGCGACGTTGACGCATACCGTTTTGTGGCTCCCAGCGGAGCCTACGGAGACTTGAACCTATCCGTGAATCCCGGAAATGGACTTGACGCAGTCGTCGTGCTTTGGGACGCCGATGGCAATCAACTGGACCGAAGCGATCTATTCGGAAACAACACGAATGAACAAGTCACCACGTCTGGCGTTGCTCCAGGCGACTTGTTCTATGTCACGATCTTCGCGAACGACTACGCCTCCTCGGACACCGCCAATCTGCTGGTCGAGTTTGACATTTTCTCGCCCACTCAGATCACCGTCGATCAACTCACGGATGAAAACGATGGAAACACTTCAAATGGAGACGTTTCATTGCGTGAGGCGATCTTACTGTCCGAATCCAACCCGGGTCCCGATACGATCGTTTTCGACAGCTCTTTGAACGGTACGATCAACTTATCCCTTGGCGAAATGTTGATCACACAACCCTTGCTGATAGATGGTCCCGGCGCCGACACCCTGAAGATTGATGCTGGAGGCAATTCTCGCATCTTTAACATTGGCGACGGAACCAATGCGACGGGTCATGACGTCGAGATTCGGAAATTGTTGCTGACTGGTGGTGCCGCTACAGGTTCCGCTGACGGTGGGGCAATCCGATC
>CAYYHV010000129.1:0-17057 GCA_964471695.1 uncultured Pirellulaceae bacterium | reverse complement strand
AGGCAAGACATTGAACGGCTCCATCGCTCGATCCCGATCGGACTCGTTATCAAACGCTTTTCCCCAAGGAGCATCTCCGTAACTGGCTTTGACCGTAGAATTCTCTTTTCCCTCCACCTTCCAATCCGAACCGCTCACGATGTACGTGACCTTTCCGGATGTATCCTTCAAAATCAACTTGCACACAAAGCCAGCCATTCCGCCGTCGTTGTTGACTTTGGCAACCAGCTTATTCTGCCCCTCGACGATATTGGGAGTGACGTCGACAGCAATCGGCGTTTGCCAGTTCCGCCCAACGGCAACGCGTTCGCCGTTGAGGAAGATTCGCCCGACGTTGTCACAAGAAGCTTTGAGAAAAGCCGATTTTATCTTGCGCGATTCGAAAGTCTTTTCCAAATTATAGCGGGCATCCATATCAGGGCCCCAAATCCAATTCGGATTCGGTCCCGCATCAAATTCCTTACGAGAAATCCCCTCCATGAGTTCGGAACGGTCGGCAACAACTGCCTCATCAAATGACGTTCGCTGCACTTCCGATTGTTGTCGCCACTGCCTGGCGGTCGGTTTTTCGTCAATCTGCGCCCAAAGACTTGAACCAGCAACCAATGCGAGAAAGCAAACGTATCGAGACATGGAAAGACCTGTATTAATGCCGAAGATTCTTGAGTGTCTATGTATGGTTTAACACAAGCTCAAGCCACATTCAAAGTTGCGCTGAAATCGGAGACGCCCAAGCAAAGAATCCACCGATCGAAAAATCGACTCGACGCACTATACGTGGTTCTTGATGGTTGGCAAAAGCCGCCAGTTGGATACCGAAACAAGCCGATCTGCGACTTCCCGGAATGCCGTGAACATGTATCTGAAACGCTCAGTTTTCTAAGAGCGAATCGACGATTGAGGCGAGCTGCGCCTCGGAACGGACCCCAGTCACACGCTGCACCTCTTCTCCACGTTCGAAGAACAGAATGGTTGGAATCGAGCTTATGCCGTACTCAGACGAAACCGTCGGGGCTTCGTCGACGTCCAACTTGCCCACGATGACTCGCCCCTTGTAGCGCGTTGCCAGATTTTCGATGGTTGGCCCCAATTGCCGACAAGGGCCACACCAAGGCGCCCAAAAGTCGATCAATACAGGCTGATCGGATTGAGCAACGATGTCCACGAAACTCTGATCGGTGACTTTCACCGTATCGCTATTCACTTGCGCAGCAGCGGAGGTGGTTGACACAGGTTGTTGGTAGTCAGAAACCTGACACCCCGCAACCACGAAAATCAGCAGCGCGACAGAGCTGAGCTTTGACAAAGTCATCGTTTACCCTTCATGGAACACGGTATCCGTCGAGTCGGATTCTCGCCCAATCCTCGACGGAATGCATTAACAATCCATTGTTAATTTCCGCAACGAACTTTATTAACTTGCCGCTTTGGCTTTTCGCATTCCGGCAGATGATGTCGCTCGCCCCTGCTTCGACTTGCCAACCAACCAGAGCAGTGCTGGACTGGCGACAAAGATCGACGAATAGGTACCGACGAGTACACCAATCAGCAAAGCAAAAGCAAAGCCGTGAATCCCTTGACCGCCAAACGCGTAAAGGATGATCACCACGATGAAGGTGGTAATCGACGTCAACAACGTTCGGCTGAGAGTCTGGTTGATACTCGTGTTGACCATTTCCGCAGTAAGATCAGGACTCTTACCTTTGACTTCACGAATCCGGTCAAACACCACAATCGTATCGTTGAGCGAGTAACCAATAATTGTCAGGAAGGCTGCCACCATCGGCAGGCTGATCTTGAACTTGTCGATCAACAAGAATCCGAAAGCACTTGCCAACCAGGCACTCACGGCCACGGCTCCCAGTGTGATGGCGACATCGTGAACCAGAGCCAATACAGCGGCGAGACCAAAACCGACGTGTTGGAATCGAACCCAAATGTATCCAACAATCCCCAGCAGGCTGACTACGATTGCCGAGAAGGCTGCGGTCGTCATGTTGCCAGCGACTGCACCGCCAATCTTGCTCGAAGACAGCCATACGGGCGCCGTATTGATGTCCTCTTGCACCATACTGAGAATTCGTTCGGAATCACTCGCAGAGGATGTTAACTGCACATCCCAGGTTTTAAAGCCTTTTTGTGAGGTACCATCCCAGCCTTCCGTTTTCAAACCGACGCGTGGCGCAGCAAGACCCAATTCGGCTGCCGCCGCTTCGATATAGCGAGTCACGCTGACGGCTGCATTCGTTTCGTCAAACGTCAAAGTCGACTTGGACTTGAACACTAACCCCGTTGAGGCGGGCGGCGATCCACTGCCTTCTCCGATCGAACCGACGTCGACTGCGGAGTCCGGTGTCGTGTCCGGTGTCGTTAAATCCGTTGTAGCATCTGTTGCGGTGGCCGAGGTGGCATCGCCTCCGGCGTCGTCGTCTTGAGGTGATGCATAGGCGAGCAACATTCCGTCAAGCGAACGTCGCCGTTGAATCTTCCCGGTCGACCCAATGTCGACGGGTGGCGTAAACTCCATTTTATGCGTCGCAAGTAAGCTGGAGTCACCTTCCGCAAAGACCTTGACCATTGCGTCCTGCAACTCTTTCTCAGTCTGCAGAGACGTATCAATCTTGTAAACAGTATTCGGTTCCTGATCATCAGGCTTGACCTCAGTGATCCCAATATTGTCGGCGATTTTCGCTTCGGCAAGCCGACTGCGAACATCCCCAATTGGCACGGGCTTATTCAACAGCACTTGCACTGAAGTACCACCCGTAAAATCAATATCGAGAATATCTGTACCTCGAACCGCGACGGCTCCCAACCCCAGCAGGACACATGCGATGGAAACAACAGCTGCCATGCGTCCCATGCCGAGGAAATCAATCTTGGTTGCTCCGAGTGCCTGGCTCATATTGAGCGAGGTGATCCATCGTTTGCGTTCTGCGATGTCGAAGATCACCCGCGAACAGAAGATGGCGGTATACATACTCATCAAGATGCCCAAGATGAGTGTGATGGCGAATCCCTTAATTGTCTCGGTACCAACGACATACAGCACGATTGCCGTAATCAACGTGGTCACATTCGCATCGACAATGGTTGATGTCGCACGACTGAAGCCGTTGCGAATCGCCATTCGGAGCGTTGCCCCTTTGTTCAGTTCTTCGCGGATACGTTCAAAAATCAGCACATTGGCGTCCACCGACATACCGACCGTAAGCACCAAACCAGCCAATCCAGGTAAAGTAAATGCTGCCTGAACCACAATCATTAAGGCAACAATGAGAATCAGGTTGGTAATCAACGCCAAACAGGCAACCACGCCAGCGAAGCGGTAGTAGATCAACATGAACAGCAAGACCGCGATCAACGAAGCCGTGATCGCCAACTTGCCTTTACGAATCGTATCGGCACCCAGCAGAGAACTGATTGCGTTGTCACTAATCGCTTCTTTTTTCAAAACGGCTGGCAACTTTCCAGCTCGCAAAATACCGACGAGATAATCGACTTCGGATCGAGTGAATTTCCCTTCGATCACACCGTTGTTGGTGATCGTGCTCTTGATCCCCGGCGCAGACAACATCTCGTTGTTCATGACGATACCCAACTGCGCTCGCGTACCGTTTGCAGTCGGAAGGTTGCTACTGGTAAGTCCGCCGAAAAGGACTGACCCTTCAGTCGTCATTTGGAATGCGATACTTGGTTGACCGTTTTGATCAATATCCCCAGACACCCGGCGAAGGTGACGACCTTCAATGTTAAACATCGGGTCAACCAAACAGAAAGCTTCGATTTCGTTGGGAACCAGTTCACGCGTCAGCATGCCGGCGACTTGCTCATCATCAAATCGCAGAGGAGCGACTTGGCCGTCTTTGACCTTTACTTCCTCGCGTCCAAGCTTGATCCACTCGCCAATGATCTGGCCATCAGCGCTTCTTACAAAGCGTAAATTTCTCACGTCAGGATCTGCCAGCGAAGCAACGGCAGTTTCCCATTCGTAAGGATTACGCGTTGGATTCGCTACGATACGAAACTTCAACAGCCCCGTATCGACGATGCTCTTCTTGATGTCTCTTTTCTCGGCATCGGAAACATCCGGGACAATAATCTCTACTTGGTTCTTCCCATAAGGCCGAATCACAATTTCTCGCACACCCCCCGGATTGATACGTCGCGATAACGCAGTAATCAGATCGGGCATACGTATCGCGGTTTCCGATTCGTCCATCGCATCGCCGCCACGTGCTTCCACTTGATCTCTTGTTGATTCTTCGTCGACTTCGTAGATCAGAATCACGCCGCCGCTCAAGTCGATACCTTGCTTGACGGGGCGTAGACAAACTAGAGAAGTCCCCAAGGCCAGCGTGCCCAGGATGACTCCCAGCTTCCAACCATAGTCCTTCATCTTCATCGAATTGCCGAACACGTTGCCGAGGATGAAGGCAACAATCGCCGAGCCAAGAATAATGGCGGTCTGTGTAAGCGCACTCATGTCTAAATCCAGTTTGGGTGTTTTCTATCTACAGGCTTCTTAGCACGTCGACCTACGAAGCCGTCGACTCGGACGAATCCGAATCCGTGACGACTCGAGCAATCGAGCTGCGGTTTACATGAAGCTTGGTGTTTGTATTCTCGTCGATTCTTATCACAACCTTGGGTGATCCCTGGTCAGCATTTACGACTGTTCCATGAATTCCACCCGCAGTAACGACGTGGTCATTTTTCTTCAGATTCTCAAGCAGCTCTTTGTGCTGATCGCGATTCGTTTTCTCTGGACGTACGACCATGAAATAATACATGAACGCCACCACCGCAAACGGTAGCAGAAACTGCTGCAACATCCCTGCGGGTCCTGCGCCAGCCCCCGGGGCCACTCCTTGTGCAAGGAGTATCAGATCCTGGAGGATGCAAGGCTGCGTGAGAAACATGCGTCGATACGCCAAAAGAATGGGAGTGAGGGTTCAACATTGGCACCGCCGCCAATGTCCTCACCCACTGTTCAATAGCCGCTGAAAACAAGCACGTTATGATAAAGTTCGCCCGAAAAACCCACAAGAGCGGTAGCGATTTAACGTACATCCTGACGTGAATCTTCGGGTTTCAGGCAATTTGCGAATCGACGGGAAATCAGGGCAGGGTAAAGAAAGCCGCGTTGGACTAATCCTACGCATGATTAATTCGCAGACCGCAAACTGCACTAGCTCGACTCTGTGGCCCATCCAGCAAGCTTCGCTTGGTGAAACGCGTCAAATTCATCGGCTTCGATGGCGGCTCGAGCTCCGGCCATCAGGCGCTGGTAATAAGTCAGATTATGGACTGTCAGCAGAATCGGACCCAGCATCTCCTTGGCAATGAACAAGTGGCGAATATATCCCCGCGAATGCTGGCAGGCGGGACACGGGCAGTCCTCTTCGAGTGGACGTGTATCACGCTGGTGCTTTTGATTTCGCATCTTCAACGGGCCTTCGTCGGTGAATGCATGCGCATTTCGACCGTTTCGAGTCGGCATAACGCAATCGAACATATCAATCCCGCGGCGAATCCCTTCGAGCAAATCCTCTGGGCGGCCTACCCCCATCAGGTAGCGAGGTCGATCAACCGGCAATACCGGACAGGTATATTCCAAACAGCGATACATCTCCGGCGGCTCTTCCCCCACACTTAGTCCGCCGACGGCATACCCGGGAAAGCCGATTTCGACGAGTTGCTCAGCACAACGGACTCGCAACCCTTCATCCAGTCCACCCTGGACAATGGCAAATTGAAGCTGGCTCGCATCCTTGTGGGCTTCTTTGCAGCGAGCCGCCCACCGCACGGATCGATCGCTCGCATCTTTCACGGATGGCAACTCGCCGGGCAAGGCAATCACGTGGTCCAACACCATGGCGATATCACTACCGAGCGTTTCCTGAATCTGCACCGATCGCTCCGGCGTCATCTCCAAGCGACTGCCGTCCGTGTGGGCTTGGAATACGGCGCCCTCCTCCGTGATCTTGGTCATCTGAGCCAGACTGAAAATCTGGAAGCCGCCGCTATCGGTCAGGATCGGTCCCTTCCATCCGGAGAATTCATGCAAGCCCCCAAGCTCGGCAACCACCTCTTCCCCCGGTCGCAAGGCAAGGTGGTACGTGTTGCCGAGGATGATTTCGGCTCCAGTCCCCACAACGTGTTCGATCATCAATCCTTTGACCGTACCGAGCGTACCCACCGGCATGAACGTCGGCGTCTCGATCGTGCCGCGACGCGTCGTTAACGTACCACGACGGGCACCTGTCGGATCCGTAGAATGCAATTGAAAGGCCATGTGGATCACCATAAAAAATATCCCGGCTTCGTCCAAAGCCGGGATAGTGGGTTCTCAGTTCCGCGGCCACGCTGAAAGATAATCAGCGCGACGCAATTCATCCGTCGGATCAATCGCCTCGCAGCTTCAATCCAAGCGGAGTCAGCTTTTCGCGAACTTCCGTCAAACTGGTTACGCCGAAGTTCTTGCATTCGAGCAAGTCGTCACCGGTCTTGCGAAGCAATTCGCCAATCGTATTCAGCCCCAATCGGACCATACACTTCCGTGCACGAACTGACAGATTGAGATCGGCAATCGGACGCTCAAGCAGTGCCTTCTCATCAGGCGACAAGCTGGACATGTCGATATCGGGTTCCGGTTCGCTCTTCTCATGAGCAAACTGACCAAGCTGCAATCCCTTCGAAGTGAGCATGTCGCGAATTTCGTCGAGCGAAGTCTCACCAAAGTTCTTGCTGCTCAACAACTCTTGCTCGGAGCAACGCGCCAAATCGCCAAGCGTGTAGATCCCCATCTTCTGCAGGCAATTGCGGCTTCGAACCGACAACTCGAAATCGGTGACAGGAATGCTGAGCACTTGAGTCAAGCGATCGCGACGCTTTTGTGCTTCTTCGTCATAGAATTGATCACTGGCAGCCTGAGCGTCAACGAGGAACAAACGAGCCCGATCGTGATTCGGGAAGACGTCGAGGATGCGTTGGTAACACTGCTGGGCTTTTTCGTACTCGCCATAATCTTCGTAGATAATGCCAAGATTCAACAGCGATCCAATGTGGGCTGGGAAACGACTGGCGGCACGCTTGTAACAATCCATCGCAATTTCGTCATTGCCATGGCGATCATTCTCGAGAGCCAATCCGAACAGCGCACCTGGGTGCAGCCCATCTGCTTGGACGGAACGTTCCAACAAAGCCGTGACTTCGTTGGGATCACCACTAAGCGATGATACCGTACAGGCTCGTTGATAAAGATACTCAGCCGTCTGTTCGACGGCGCCCGACAGTGCGTCGAGTGTCGACAAAGCCGTCTGAATATCACCAGACCGGCGTTGTGATTCGCAAACAGCCAACGCACTTTCATCCGGATTGTAGCCACCCATCTTGGCCGAGTTGTAGCTATTGATGGCTTCGGCATAATCCTTCAACTCGTAGAGACTGCGTCCACGATAGAAATATGCCAAGGCTCCTCCGTCGGCGCTAGCCAGCGTTTTGGCGGCCTGCTCATACTTGCCTAGCAGATACAGCCCGACACCCAAGCGAACCGAACTGGCTGGCGTCAGAGTATCACTCTGCGATTCCAAAACCTGGACGGCTTCTTTGAGTTCCGAAAACTTGCGATAGTCATCGGCGATGGCATTCTGGATTTGCTTGATTTCACCAGGGCCGAACGATCCGTTCGAAACGATTAAATCACGAACGTTGACTTCCACGATGGACATAGACGGTCAATCTCCGCGGCGGGTCTTGGGGTACACTGTTGTTGCGCATGATACTCGTCAAACGCAGGTAGTGCCGAATATAAAGAGCCAGCGGCGGGATTCGAACCCGCAACCCCCGCATTACGAATGCGGTGCTCTGCCAATTGAAGCTACGCTGGCACTGCCGAATCCATCAAGATACCTTGCCACAATGGGTGGTGGCAATCCCTGATAAATCGTGCCCTGCAACCAAGATACGTCTAGAAGTTACAAGCAACTCGCCCAAATTCCCGATATTCGAATCCGCTCCCTATCGACTCCAGCCAAAGTCGTTAGACAGTTTTCGACCGGTTAACAACCGTTTCGAGAGAATCTAATACCCGGCTCATGTTCTGAGTTCGGTTCCCTGACGCCTCGACATGAGCCCGATTCTGCCGTCCGTCCGTTGGCAACTGCCCTTGGCTGGCAATTCCCTCGATCCTGTCGGCTAGCGCAATTGCGTCTCCTGGTGGGAAAAAGCCGGCTCGCACATCCTCCAACCAGACTCGGTTCGCAGGGATATCAGAAACGACGGGATAAATGCCCGATGCCATGGCTTCCAAAAGCGACAAACTGGCCCCATCGGAAAGCGAAGCCGAAACGTAGATGTCGTGATCGTGCAAAATGCCATTCAGCTGATCCGACGTATACCCACCCATAAATGTGATGCAGTCATCTAACCCGAGTTGTATCGCCAGATCTTTGCATTCCTGCTCTAAAGCGCCTGTTCCGCTGAAGGTCAGTTGAGCCGCCACATTCCGACGTTTCAATTCAGCCATCGCCCGGATAATCGTCGGCATGTCATAGACAAAATTCTGGATCGAACGCGTACACACCAAACGGAGTGGTGCACCGAAAGGTTCGTCACGCACCTTCATCTGAATGGCATCCACATCGATTCCGAATGGCAGACAACGAAGTTTCGTCCGCGCCGTCCCCAACTCCACAATGCGATCGTCAATCTGCGGGCTGACCGTGTGAATCAAGGCTGCGCTGCGAAACATACGCTTCAATAGTTGCCGAATCGACCATTTCTGTGATTCATAAAGGACGTCGCTGCCATGAACCGTCAATGCATAAGGCCGGAAACCCGATAACCAGGCGACGGTGCCCGCCGACGATACATAATGCCCCCACAACAAGTCCGGCTGGATTTTTTTGCAAACTCGTCGGACATGACGGCTCGCCGCAACATAATTAAGCAGCTTGGGATACTGATCTCCCAGATAGCAACGATGTGCCGTAACACCTTCCCCAACCTTAACTGTCAACGGCGAAAGCTCGGCAAAATGCACATCCCACCCTCGTTCCTGCATATCTTCAAGAAACGGGAGTGTATGGACAAAATCGCCGCGGCTGATGACAACAACGCGCAAGGTTATTTCCTGTCGTTCGTGATCGGAGTGCGATCAAAATAGGGGGACAGCGAACGTTTCAAATTGTATCGACGCAAACACCCTTCAGATGCGCCGCAAATAAAAGCCATTTTCTACTTTTTTACCTTGAGCACAAAATCCTGATTATCGGTCGCATCAAATTCAACTGTCATTAAGCTGGAGATGGCAAAGTATGGGTTTACGAACACTAGAAGGGGATACCAGTCGTGAAACGTCACAATCGAAGTCGAAGTCAATTATCTGTCGAAACGCTTGAGCCGCGACAAATGTTGACGGCCGTCTGCTCAGCGGGACGAGACGACTTTACAGTCGGATTGCTCGATTGTACGGCGGAGGCTGCGGAAGGTTATACGCTTCTCGCAGCAAATACGACTGACGAAGCCTTCCTTGTTGATGTCCATGGGCGTGTCGTTCACGAGTGGAGTGGCGCCCCCTACGCCGGTCGTCGTGGAGCCCGGCTGGCTGCCGATGGAGCTCTCGTGAGCAGTGGCCCGGTTACCAACCCGCCGCTTCCCGGGCTGGGAGTCACCGGAGCCCTCTACATTCAGGACTGGGACGGCGCACTTCGTTGGTCTTGGGAATACGCGTCCCCTGACTACAACTTGCATCATGACCTCGAAGTCATGCCGAACGGAAACATCCTGGCGTTCGCTTGGGTTCGCCACACGCCGGCAGAACTCGAGGCGCTAGGACGCGACCCAGCGACGATCCCGGAAGGTGGGCTGTGGGGCGAACGCATCATGGAAATTGAGCCTGTCGGATCTGACAGCGCCAACATCGTCTGGGAATGGAACTTGATTGACCATCTTGTTCAGGATGTCGACAGCAACAAGCCGGGTTTTGGCGTCGTCGGAGACAACCCGGGACGATTCGATATTAATGTCGGTGGCAACTCCGGCGCGGTCGTCGAAGACTGGGTTCACTTCAATTCGATCGACTATAACGCGGAGCTTGACCAGATTGTTGTCAGCTCACCATTCGTTGGAGAATTCTGGGTCATTGACCACAGCACGACGACTGCGGAAGCCGCAACCAGCAGCGGCGGAAACAGCGGAAAGGGTGGAGACATCTTGTATCGCTGGGGCAACCCAACGAACTACGACGCGCCAGGTGATCGCCAGATCTTCAACCAACACGACGTTCAGTGGATTGACGAAGGCCTGCCTGGCGCCGGCAACATTATGGTTTTTAACAACCAGGCAATGCCAACATCGACGGTGATCGAAATCGAGACTCCGGTTGACGCGTCCGGCAACTACCCACTCACCTCCGGACAGGCTTATGGCCCTGCCGCCCCCAGCGTGACTCTTGATACTGGAGTCAACGCAGGTTTTATCAGTGGTGCCCATCGACAAGCCAATGGAAACACGCTGGTCACACATGGCCCGGCTGCTCGACTGCTCGAATTCACACCAGCCGGCGACTTGGTCTGGAACTACACCAGCGCAGTGACCGCGGATGGTGCCGTCAGCCAAGGTGCAGCCCCTCCCGCTACCAACACATTCAAAGCGCGTAAGTTCGGTTCAGATTTTTCGGGCTTTGCCGGTCGAGACTTGTCGCCTACGGGTTATGTCGAAACATGGCGAGCCGGCGACTTTGATTTGAATCAACGGTTTGAATTGGCTGACGTCAATCGAATGTGTGAAAGTTTCGGGACGGGAGATCGAGTCTTTGACCTCAACCTCGACGACGTTGTCGACCAAGCCGATCTTGCACAAATGTTGTCGCTGGCGGGCAGCTTACCGGGCGACGCAGACTTCAATGGGTTGGTGGATGTTCTGGATTTCAATCTCTGGAATGCGAACAAGTTTACGACGGGTACGGGTTGGTCGACTGCCGACTTTAACTGTGACGGTAACACCGACGTTCTGGACTTTAATATCTGGAATGCAAACCGATTCACCTCCGCAGATTCAGCAGCGCCCCTGCAGGCGACCTCGGTGACGACGCTTGATAGCGCACGCCCAACCCGGACATCGCAATTGGTGGTGAGCGCCGAACCGACGCAAGCGTTGCAGCCCGCGTCCGAAGCACCACTTGTCCAGTCGACCGGCAACTTAACCAGCAACTCGGGTGGATTTGCTCGCAAGCTGGCGTCTAGTGTAAAACGCACGTCGACTCAGCGAATGATTCGACCTTCCGTTGAAATTGTGGATCAAGTATTCGGCGACTTGGACGAGCTTTAGATCCTGCGCCTTTGACGGCACATACGAACGAACGGGCACAAGAGGAGTAGCGATGGCAAAGTCACGGGATAATGGTCTGCGACAATCGAAGCATCTTCAAGTCGAAACGCTCGAGCACCGACGCATGTTGGCAGGCTGTTCCAGTGTTCGCGACGATTTCACACTGGGGCTGGTCGAATGCACGGAAAACGCCAGCACGGGTTATACGCTGGTCGCTCCACTCAGTACTTCTCGCACGCATCTTGTCGATGAGTATGGCAGGTCAGTCAATTCCTGGTCGGGCGGACCCAACGGCAGTCGCTTTGCTGCCTATCTGGGGCCGGACGGATCGCTCGTGAGTTCCCGTACGCTACAAAACCAACCAATCAATGGTGCAGGCGCGACGGGCGAGTTGTACATGCAGGATTGGGACGGCAACCTGACGTGGCAATGGACTTATTCAACGAACGATTATCGACTACATCACGACTTTGAAGTCATGCCCAATGGCAACATTCTGGCCATCGCTTGGGCGCGAACATCTCGAGCGGACACCATTGCTCTGGGTAGGGACCCGGTCGAAGCTCCCAGTTCCGGGTTGTATGGTCTGCGCATCATTGAAATCGAACCCACAGGTCCGACAACTGCCGATATCGTGTGGGAATGGAATGTCACCGATCATCTCGTTCAGGACTTTGATTCCAGCCTCCCAAACTTTGGTGTGGTAGCTGACCATCCTGAATTGGTTGACATCAACTATGGCGTTGGTGATTCGGATTGGTTGCACTCCAACGGACTCGACTACAGTCCTGAATTGGACCAGATCGTCGTCAGCGTGCGTGATTTCGATGAGTTTTGGATCATTGATCACAGCACCACAACCGCCGAAGCCGCCACAAGCTCCGGCGGCAACTCGGGCAAAGGTGGCGACCTTTTGTATCGCTGGGGCAACCCTCAGACGTACGATCGAGGCTCGAACGCTACACGACGACTGGACGGCCGACACGACGCCGAATGGATTGATACAGGCTTGCCGGGCGAAGGCAACATCCTTGTGTTTAACAACGGTGGCTTTGGAGCATCCGCACAACTTGTCGAAGTCGACTTGCCGGATGACGGCATGGGCAACTACACCGTCCCAAGCACAACGGCCTTCGAACCTGCCGATCCAACTTGGTCGATATTCACGGGGATCAATTCTCCCATCATGAGTGGTACGCAGCGACTTCCGAACGGAAACACGGTGGCGAGCTATGCGCTGGATGGCGAAATTGACCAGTACTCTCCATCCGGTGAATTGGTTTGGCGTTACCGCAATCCAGACGCCGGCTCGATTCGCGGACAAGGCAGTAGCGTTGGCGGTGGACCATTGTTCAAATCAAGAACTTACCAAGCCGATTATGCCGGCTTGGCTGGCCGCGACCTCAGCGCTGATGGTTATGTCGAACGCTGGACCGTTGGCGACTACAACCTCAACGGCGTCATTAACGACTCTGATTTAGATCAGCTCTGTTCTGAATTTGGCACGGGCGATCTGGTCTTCGACGTCAATTTCGACGATACCTTGGACGCAGCGGACATCGAGTACATGCTCGATCGAATCGGTTCGCTTCCCGGCGACGCGAATCTCGACGGAGTTGTGGATGTAGGTGATTTCAATATTTGGAATGCTAATAAGTTCACAACCGAAAGCCTCTACTCGCGAGCAGATTTTAATTGCGACGGAGTCGTCGACGTTCTGGACTTCAATGTTTGGAATGCCAACAAATTTACTAGCGCAGCTGCACCGATTGCTCTCGCCATGCCTCAATCCAGCGAGAGCTCGGTTGCTCAATCCGAATCGGTTTCGGTGGCCCTGCAGCAAGAGCGTGCGGTCAGTGGTTTCACGCAGACTCCTACGCCATGGAGGCGAAAGTCCTCGACTCGAACAGAACTTCGCGATCGCGTCTTCGCTCAAGAACCTGTCGTAGAAGAGCAGGGGACGGACCCATTTTCAGCGTTTGAATCACTCTAGTCAGTCGGTGTCGCCGAGTTATGCACACAACTTGGCTACTCCTTCTCAATCGTCAACAATTCTCGAAGCGACTCGTGATCTACTCCAGCTTCGATGCCTTCGATAGCACCGTCGCAAAGAACGCAAAGGCCATGGTCGTGCATCGTCGCGACTGGCGAAGTCTGCAACTTGTTCCCCGGCGGACCTAAGGATTCGATCCCAGGGTCCCCCGTCGACATCCAATGCAGACGATACCGTTCAGACTCGACGACCAACGCGGTCTTGCTCCTTGGGTATCTCAACGACAACTTTACATACTCATCGCGGGGCCAGACCGTTTGGTTACCAACAAAGGCGATATAGGGAGTCGTCACATCGTTGCCTGGCGTCTCATAGGACGGGCACCGGTACCAATCAGGCATCTGATCAGCCAACGCCAGATTGTCCGGGTGATACCAGGGCTTCGTCAGGTCGATCGCATTGTAAAGGACCTCTTCATCAAGAAACGGAAGGATTAATACCCGCCAACTGTGAAGTGGATTTCCAGATTCGTCACGACTGTACGCCGGCGGAAGATGACCGTTTACTGATTCGTAATTCAAAATCGCCAAGCCAATTCTCTTGCCATTATTGCGACACTGCAATTCGCGACTGACACTCGCTGGTGTCGTAACACCGGCCAACGCCAATACAACGCAACCTATTAAAGCGAGGCAAATGGTGGCCGCGACAAACATCCGCTTGTACAACAACCGGAGAATACCCACGAATGCCACTGAGACTGGAGCGCCGAATACCCCCCAGTAGACAAGTGGCAGTATGAAGGCAGCCACAGCGGTGGTCAGCCAGAACAGACCGGAGAGACTGAACTGTCCCGAAGGAGTCGACAACAAATCGTCTTCCATCGACTCCCTCGAAAACAAATCGCCAGATTTTGGTTATCGGTAAGGATACGAGCGACGGCTTCGAAGGCGATCCAAACCTGCCTGAGCTTCGCTACCAGCTCCGGCTTTGGCGGCTCGCTGATAATACCGAACGGCCGTCGACGACTTGCCCACAGATTCAGCCGCACGAGCAATCGCCAAGGCGCGATTCGCATGAGTCGACGCAATGGATTGTTTGCGTGATGCACTCATCTGAGTCTTGGAAAATTGCTGCTGATTGCGAGCCACTGCAGCGGCTCGTTGAGCCACCGTCGTCTGCATGATTTGCTGAGCCGTTGGACCGGTTGGTGAAAACGACATCGAATAATTGCCCATCGGGTTGTAGCCGGCGTTCGATCTCGCACTGACGAATGGCGCTGAGTTGAAATTGCCCGCAGGACTGGCGGGCGAACTTAGACCACTTAGACTGGCCGGCGGATTCACATTCGGCGTCCCCACCGGAGCATTGCCACCCGCCATGGATGGCGGACAGACCTGAGCATGCGATTGTCCCACGATGATGCCCAATCCGAGTAGCAGGCTGATGATCACAGTCCTATTCATATCAACTCCCCTTTTCCCATGTTGCCCGTCCTGGCGCGATCGCCAAGCCAGGGAATAGCATCGCATGAAAGCCGCAAACTTTCAAATTCTCGACAAATCAGGTCGTTGCGATGTGGAGTATTGCCTCACGCGATCGCAAGTCGGCAAGCAGCGACTCGGATGGGCAACCATCTAATCGCAGTGAACAGGAAGCCGCTTTGCCACCCGCAAAGATTGTATTCTCCATTTCGGCGACGTTAATCTGCTCGCCCTTAAGGCCATCCAGCACCGATGCCAGCACACCGACTTGATTCAAGTGTCGCACGACGAGCTGTTGGGAAGTATCGCCCGATTCCGCAAGATTGACCGCACCCGGTGGACGCCCAGTCGCACAATAGGTTGATACAATACGAACGACTTCTGCAGCGATGGCTTCCGATGTCTGATCCGTCGACGCTCCCACGTGCGGCGTACAAGTTACCAATCTCGCAAGTGGTCCCTGACCGAATTCGGCATCACCACCCGACGGCTCGTCTTCGAACACATCCAGTCCGACTCGAAGCCGCTTCGCTTCAATGGCTTTTGCCAAGGCTGCCGTATCCACCAACTCGCCACGCGACGTATTGATCAGAATCGAATCATCCGGTCGAGCCGCGAGGAAAGCTTCGTTCACAAAATGATGAGTGTCGTCGGTCAGCGGTAGGTGAATACTGACGGCATCGCACGTTTCCGCAATGTGCATAGGCGACGGGGCACACTCGATTCCAAACTCTGCAGCCGCCTCCGGAGTTAGCGATCGCGACCACGCGACCACGTTCATCGCCATTCCCTGGGCTCGTTTAGCCACGCCGCGACCAATCGCACCGAAACCTATCAGGCCTAACGTACGGCCTTTTAAACCAGACGCGCGTGCGTAGTGTTTCTTGCGCCATCTGCCATTGCGCAAGTCGACGGTTGCATTCACGATCTGCCGATCAGCCGCAATCAACAATCCCATTGCCAGCTCCGCGACGGCATCGGCATTTTTGCCAGGGCAGTTGGCAACGTGAATCCCGCGATCACTCGCTGCTGCAACGTCAATCGTGTTGTAGCCCGACCCGGCGCGGACAATCAGTCCCAACTTGGGAGCCGCTTCAATTGCTACGTTTGTGACCTTCGTTGATCGGACGACCAGTATCTCCGTGTCACCCACCGACTGCACCAAGTCGTCGGCGGTCAATTCGGGCGAAAAGGCAACTTCAAATCCTTGAGATTCGAGTTCCACCCTCGCCGCATCGGAAATCTTATCCGCAATCAGAATCTTAGTTGCCATAGTCGCCTAAACTCGTCTAAACCCAAATGTCCGAAGTACAATCGCCGCCCGGAAAACGCATCTCATGAGCGCGGGCAGCCCCACCGGGCTCCTTGCCAAAATCGACAAAGAACTTTTCATTGATCGACAGTCCGCCCGATTTCGTATCACAATCAATCTGCATCATGTACGAACCCTTCTCAGCCATCTCGGGATAAAACTGATTGTCCCAGGGACTGTAAAGCGAATTGGTCACATACAGCCGTTTGCCATCCAGACTGAGCTGCAACATCTGAGGCCCGCCCGTAAGCTTGCGATCGGTATCTGCCTTGTGGCCGATGACTCCGCCCAACCAGACTTGCCCCGTAAGTTTCGGACCCGCTGGGTCGCTCACGTCGTATTGACGGATGTCACCATGCAGCCAGTTGGAAAAGTAGAGATACCGATCATCCATCGACAATACGAGGTCAGTGATCAATCCAGGCACGGGAAATGGCCAACCCTCAGTCTCGACTGAATCAACGGAAATGACTTTCTTGACTTCCCATCGTTCATTGGATTTATGCCAATGCCACATGGTGCTACTCAACGCGGCTCCCACAAAACCATGCGTACTGTTCGGATCATGATGGAAGCGGACTTCTAATGGGATCATTCCCGTTTCCCCCAGATCAACCGTCTGCTTGATCTCACGAGCCTTCCAATCCCAAAAGTGAAGTTGCTGTCCATACATCCCAGCCTTCACGTGTTCCAGTTTGAATCCCTGCGATACGGTATTTGGCGCGGCCCATTCGCTGCTGATCATCGCGTTGTGCCGCGGTTGATACCAGAAATCATAGTTGTACTTCATGCCCTCAGCCGCATGTTCCCAACGCCCCGTGACCTCAAACTCATCGTTGATCATCAGAAATCCACCGGGGCCGTTCCCTGCGGCATCGCCCAGCATCGAAATCATGATGTTGCCGTCGGCCAGACAATGCACGGTGTGCGGAGC
>CAYYHV010000128.1:6913-17210 GCA_964471695.1 uncultured Pirellulaceae bacterium | reverse complement strand
GTTGATACCAGCATTCGTGTCCAGTTCATCGTGCAACCAGTTGACGCCCAATCCGCTTCTCAGTTGAAAGTTTGACGTCTGCATGAATCGGTAGACAAAGTTAAAATCGCCCAACCAGAGATTGTCGTCCCCAACGGAACGAAAATTCTCGCGATGAAAATTTGCCGTCGTGTCGATGCCGAAGCGCCAAGCCGAATCAATCAGCAGCTGCCCACCGAATCGGGATAAGTCGTCGAAGTCCGAACCGTATTCAATCTGCGTGCGGCGCAGCCAGGCCATCCGAGGTAATTCAGCAACCGTCGAGTCGTATCGCTCAACATCAACGACTCCATATCCCGACTGTTGAAATGGATACTCTAAAAAGCAACCACGTTCGCCATCGTCATCGGCCAGAACACGTGGAACGACAAACGGTGCCGCAAAGACGTAACCAACCAGCCTTACGAATAGGTCGTTGCCGCCCCAATCAACTTCGCCATCGTCACCATTGCTCCGACGACCATCCGACCGATCCGTTTCGCGCCCCGAGCCAGGTGTACGGACTCCACTTCGAATGAGATCAAGCACTTGTGCTTGCGATTGAGCCTGCATCCCCAACACAAGCAGGATGGCAACAGCCCAAAAAATCGGTGATACAAGACAACTGCGCACAACGGCCCTGACATAAGAGACATGACACGGGCATGACTGCAGTCTTTGCGGGAACACCGCAGAAGGCGGATGCACGATTCGCACGAACCGAAGGGGTCAGGTGCAAGCAGTCAGGAAATATGACGCTAGCTCTCGACCATGCGCAACGCGACAGTGAGGGGTTTCCGTAAGCACATGAATCACGTCAGACGCGAAGAGATGAGCGACTTCAACGTGTTTTAGGAAACAACGATCTGATTTCGCGATCGTAGTGGTCGTAGATCACGGGCCGACAAAGACTGAGTTTAGCCGTCATCTCTCCGCGCTCCACCGAGAAGGGACGGTCGAGCAGTACAAATTCGCGAACTTGTTCGTGACGCGAGAGCTTCTTGAGACTGGCGGCAACTGCCTCCGCAAAAATCGAACGGACTCGTTTGTTGCGACGCACGGACTTGCGGCTCCACACCCAAATACGATGCTCTTGAATCATGGCCGTCAAAGCCGCTTCGTCGGGTACGATCAGCGCCGCAAGGTATTTCTCGTCGTCCCCTACCACCATCGCTTGATCAATCAGCGGGCTGCGGCAGAGCAGGTTCTCCAACTGTGTCGGAGCCACGTTCTTCCCCGTTGCCGTGACAATGATCTCTTTCTTTCGCCCAGTAATCTTGAGAAAGCCATCCTCATCCAACTCGCCAAGGTCTCCGGTTCTTAACCACCCTTCGTCGTCTATGATTTCTGCGGTGGCTTCATCGTCTGCCCAATAGCCGTGCATAATGTTTGGACCGCGAGCCAGTATCTCGCCGTCCTCGGCAATGCGAACGTCGACACCCGGAAGTGGCTTTCCGACTGCCCCAGGCTTGGTTGCGTCAAGAGTCGACATTGCGATAACTGGCGAGGCCTCGCTCAACCCATAACCTTGAAGCAACGGGACGCCGCGTTCGGAGAAAGTCTCGTAGGTTTCCGTATCCAAAGCCGCACCACCCGATGCACAGGCGCGAATCTCTCCACCAAGGACCGCCTTCAGACCTGTCGGTTCGTCGAGCAAGCCCATTTCACCAAGGCGACGACATACGCGCTGATAAAAATACGGTACGCCGTTCATCAGCGTCGGGCGAACGATACCACAATCCTCAATGACCGTTTCCCGTGATCGCGACAAAGCTAACAAGGAACCAACGGCGATCCAACCGTACAAGTCACATGTGCGAGCAAAAATATGACTGAGCGGAAGAATGCAAAGTCGCACATCTGATTCTCGTTCTCCAAAAGTATTCACAACAGCCGTCGCGTTGGAAACCAGATTGGCGTGTGTCAACGCGATCCCCTTCGGAGCCCCAGTTGTCCCTGACGTATAAAGAATGGTCGCGACGTCCTGCGAGTCACCATGCGATTCCAACTCTTTCACAATCTGCTGGCCTTCTTCGACCGTCACCGCATTGACATGATCGACAATGGAATGTGATAAGGCGGATTTATCCTGCTCCGATGGCTTTTTGTAGCAAAGCGTTTTGAGGCTGCGGTCGGGTAATTGCTGGTGCTGCACCAACGCGTCGACTTTTGCCGAATCGTCGACCAAACCAAACTTGGCTCCACAATGAGCAACTTGAGCCGCGGCTTGAGAAGGCGAAAGGGACGCATGGATCGGAACATGGATCGCGTGCAAAGCCTGAATGGCCAAGTCCGCTAGAATCCACTCGTAGCTGTTCTCTGACCACTGTGCAACGGGATCACCGGCTGAGATGCCAAATCGTCGCAATACGGCTATCCAGCGATAAACATCGTCGCTGACTTGTCGCCATGTGCGCTCATGGAACTTGCCGTCAGACCCCGCCGTTAACATTGCGGCAGTCTCAGGCCGTCGATTGGCCTGAGTAAAGAACATGGATGCCAGCGTTTGCTGAGATGTTGGTGCAGTCGGCATTTGAAACTCCCGTCAGATTGCCTCTGACGAGAGTATAACGGGCAACTCGCCCCGCACGCGAGTACCGATGCGAACCCGCCCGATACCGCGAAAAAATCAAGCCGCAAAAATCCCGACACTTGCAGGTGCCGTTTCGCCGTTAGACTCGCTCAAATATCGTTGCGATTCCTTGGCCGACGCCGATACACATCGTCGCCAATCCAACGCTTGCGTCCTGATCAATCATCGTATGAATCAGCGTGGTCGCGATTCTCGATCCGCTCGCACCGAGTGGGTGCCCAATCGCGATGGAACCGCCGCGAACATTCACCTTGGCTTCATCCAGTTCCAGCATTCGCATGCAGGCGATGGCTTGGGCCGCAAAGGCCTCATTCAATTCAATGACGTCGATATCACCAATCGTCATCCCGGCGCGCTCCAGGGCTTTGTTCGTCGCTGGCACGGGGCCCGTCCCCATCACCGACGGCTCGACTCCAGCAACCGCCGTGGCTCGAATGCGAACTAAAGGATCCAGCCCCAACAGTTTGGCTTTTTCCTCCGACATGATCAGCATGCCCGATGCACCGTCGTTGAGCGGCGAGCTATTACCAGCCGTCACCGTACCCATCACCGGCATAAACGCTGGCTTGAGTTCACCCAACGATTCCATGCTGGAATCCTCACGAACACATTGATCTCGCGTCACCATCATGCGGCGACCGTCTTCGTCGTTGCCCTCGACAGGAACAATCTCTTTCTTGAAATCACCATTCGCATGCGACTTGGCAGCCAACTGGTGACTGCGAAGCGCAAACTGATCCTGCTGTTCCCGCGAGATGCCTTGCGTCTGAGCCAGAAACTCAGCCGTCACGCCCATCAACAACGCCCCTTTGGATGTTCGATGAAACAACCGGGGATTCAAATCTAATCCATGATCCATCGGCAAGTGGTGCATGTGCTCCAAACCACCGACGATCTGGACGTTCTCAAATCCTGCCATCACCGCGTGACATGCTTGATTCAACGCCTGGAGGCTGCTGCCGCACAGTCGATTGACGGTAGCGCCACCTGCGTGAACAGGCAGTCCTGCCATCAAGGCGATGTTGCGTCCAACATTCAAACCCTGCTCCTTGGTTTGATTCGTGTTGCCCATCAACACGTCTTCGATTTCATTTGGGTCGATTTCTGTGCGCTCGATCAAAGCCTTCACGCAGGCGACTGCCAGATCATCACTGCGCACATTTCGAAAGAAGCCCTTTTCCTTGTGGGCTCGTCCGATAGCTGTGCGGACACAATCGACAACAACGGCATTATTCATCGCATTCACCGTAAATGGTTAGTTCTGTGGGTTCGTTTTGATTTCAAGTTCAAACAACAACGATCGAGGCTTAAGCCGCCGGGACCGCTGTTTCGCCATAAAACTTGCCGCCATTCTTGGCGAGATCACTTATTAGATCCGTCGGCTGGTACCGTTTGCCCAGCGACTCGTATGGTTTCATCTTCTCTGCGATGGCATCCAGGCCGACCGAGTCAGCCCAGAACATTGGGCCCCCCTTGAACGGCGGGAACCCAGTGCCAAAGATCATACCGAGATCAATGTCGCGTGCATCCCGAACCAGTTTCTCTTCCAAAATGCGCGAAGCCTCATTGATCAATGGGAGGAACAGTCGATCCGCAAGCTCCTTACTCTTGAAGGAAGCTCGTGGCTCCTTGACGTGTGGAGCTAGGAAGCCGGCTAATTCGGGATCCGGTTGTTTCTTTTTCTTACGATTGTTGTAGGAATAAAACCCACTGCCAGATTTTTGCCCCAGCCGTCCGGCTTTGACAAGTTCTGGCAAAATCGGATTGCCACTAAAACGATCTGGGAAAGCGTCGACCAGCACTTTGCCGGCGTAGACTGCCGTATCCAGTCCCACCATGTCGTACAACTCGATCGGCCCCATGGGCATACCGAATTTCTTGGCGGCTTTTTCAATGTCTTTGATCTCGGCACCTTCGTGGATCAACTCGAGCGCCTCGTTCATGTAAGGCAACAACAGTCGGTTGACCAGGAATCCAGGACCATCGTTCACGACGATTGGCATTTTCCCAATACGCTTGGCATAAGCCACCGCCGTCGCGACCGTCTGGTCGCTCGTTTCCGCACCGCGGATGGCTTCAACCAGTTTCATTTTGCGAACCGGATTAAAGAAGTGAATGCCGCAGAAGCGGTTGGGACGCTTCAAACCCGATGCCAATTGGGTAATCGGAATCGTCGATGTGTTGCTGGCGAGGATCGCATCGTCTCGCATCAGCGACTCGAGATTAGCATAGACTTGTTGCTTGATCTCAAGGTTCTCAATCACGGCTTCGATGACCAGATCGCACCCAGCCAGCTCTGCGGACGACGTCGTGCCGTTAACCAAGGGAGCAAACTCGATCGCGCGATCAAGGTCTTTCTTCTTGGTGGCTCGATCGAATGAGACTTCGTTCAGGACTCCCTGAACTCCCTTCGCCAACGCCTCTTCACGCGTATCCGTAATCGTCGCGGAGATTTTTCGCTTCACGTTGGCGGCGGCAATTCCTGCCCCCATAATTCCAGCACCGATCACGCCGCACGATTTGATATCGGCAGGAGTCAGTGAAGTCGAGGATACGCCCGTATCCTTCTTGTTGCGATCCGTCAGGAAGAAAATGTTCAGCAGCGACTTGTTTATCGGCGAGCCAAACAACTGCGACATACCCGTGGCTTCTGTCACACAAGCCGCATCGCTGTCGGTCATCGACCCGCTCATCATCTGCTCAAGCGCCGCGACCGGGGCAGGGTAGTGCCCCTTGGAGTGCTGCTGGATCAGCGCCGAAGCCGTGGCTCCGAGAAATCCAAGCTCTTGCTCGCTGATGTCGATCTTGCCGTTCCAGATTTCCCGATCTTTCAGATAGTTGCCCGATCCCCGTTCGACTCGAACAAGGTTCATCGCGGCAGCTAATAGATCATCCGAAGGGACCACATCGCTCGCCCAACCCATCGCGTAGGATTCCGCCGCCGAAATCGACGCACCGCCCGTAATCATTTCTACGGCGTTACTCAGTCCAACGATGCGTGGCGCGCGAACCGTACCACCCCATCCTGGGAACAGTCCCAGTTTGACTTCGGGAAAACCGAACTCCGTTTTCTTATGGTCACTCCTGATGCGACGCTCGCACCCCGCAGCCAACTCGGCTCCGCCCCCCCCGCAAATGCCTTCGCTCGCGGCGACCGAGCCCCAATTGCCACGGGACAAACGCTTGAAGAGGTTTTGTCCTTTCTGGCACATCTCGGCCGTCTTCTCCGGACCGATGTCAATGGAGCTGGCGAACTCTCGCAAGTCGGCTCCGGCAATAAACTGTCCGGGCTTCCCGGAGATGAATATGACCCCCGCGATGTCGTCACGTTTTTCCAACTCGTCCAATCGGTCGGACAGCTCGAACAGCACGGATTCAGAAAGGACGTTCGCACCTTTGCCCGGCATGTCGAAGGTGAGCAAGGCAATGTCGGGTTCGGGCCATGAAAGCGTAATCGTCTGGGCAGACATTTCGTCAGTTCTCCTGGTATTCCCGCAAATACAAAACGGCGTAAAGTCGTATCGCTATCTTCATTAGATACATTCGTATCGACTTTGGCACCAATGTTGGTTGAATGCTAAATCCGAAGCCGTGGCTTGGGAGCTGAATGATATTTTTAATGGACTTTTCTTCGTTTTATGGCAAACATCCACGGTGCTGGCGACGTAATATGAAGCCACAACACAGAACCTAAATCCCGCCTCTCTCCCCGCCTAACATTTGTGAACCATTGATGACTGCTGTCGAAGCCACTACTGCTATCGAGTCCACTCAAGTCGAATCGCCTGTGGCCCCCGCCAACGGAGGAATTTTAAGTCGCTTCTTCCACCGAGCCATACGACTTGCCGCCATCACGCTGGCGTTCGGCTCCGTTTTACGATGGACCGTTGCTGACCAATTCCCCATCCTCTCGACGCTGTTCTACGCGACTCCTCCAGCCGTTTTGACGGCTTTGGCATTCGGACTCACATGCATCGCCTGGCGCAAAAAACGAACGCATTGGGTCGCCCTCGGCACCATCGCCTTTCTGTTTTGGGCGGGCTGGACACTTCAACAAGACTTCGCTTTTCGATCCGTGAGTGCCGATCCTTCCCACCAATCTTTCATGCTGTGGAATATTCGCAACGGCGATTCAGGATGGGAAGGCGTTATGACTCGTATCGAGCAAGTCCAACCGCCGATTGCTGCGATTGTTGAAGGCGGTGGACACTTGGAATTGGAGCGATACCAAAACCGCTTTCCTGAATACCAAATCAGCGAACTCCACATGGGCTTGGCCATTATGGCGAAGGGCAAAGTCGAGCAGGTGGTTCATCGTCCCTTTGAAGACCGGCGTGGCAAGTACATGTCGTCGTGGGTCGAAGCCAACGGACAGGGCTATCGCGTCTTAATCATTGACCTGGAAAGCAACCCGTTGATGTCGCGCAGACGAGGCATGGAGGAAGTCGTCAAGCTCGTTGAACAACATCGTCACGAACCGCTACTTGTTGTCGGCGACTTCAATACCCCCCGGGACTCGGTACACTTCGATCTACTTCGCGACGCGGGACTTACCCACGCATTCGAATCGGCTGGCGAAGGCTACGCTAACACGTGGCCGTATCCGCTGCCTGTCCTCCAACTGGATCACATCTGGTTCAACGATCGAGTCGAGTTGAGCAAGTGCGCGCACGTCGGATCGCTCAACTCCGACCATCGCATCGTGCTCACCCATTGCCGTGCGAAGTAACTTCTTGAATGGGCTGGCCAACGGAGTCGATCCCGAACGGAGCGTCCCACGACCGGCTGTAGCGGTTATACGGGCCGTTTAGCGAAACCCCTCCCAGTTTGCACTAGCCATCTCGGCTCAGTGACTTAAAGCCTGTCACGCCGTGACCTACTCTTTCTGACGTGCGGACTGTCTCCGACCTCCGCGGCTAAAGTTATCCCACTGAGGTTTGTGCGTTGAGCAATTTCAAGATATTCGCGATTCTGGCCACCGTTACAACTGCTTCCACGGTATTGGTCGAGCATTTGCCACTGGAAACGTACGGGCAACAATCTACGGCCGAAGTCGCATTGTTTGCCAGCAACGAAGTCGATTTTTCAACGACGGAATCCGACGACTTTTGGGCGGTAATTGGCAACGGCAACAACAATGGCGGTTCGAGTTCACGACAATTGCTCGGCGAAATGCTGCGTGGCAACGAGCGATTCGTTGCAGGAACCGTTCGCACTCCGCAATCCAAACCTGGTGAATCGTCGACGCCTCGCGTCGTCGTTCTGAGCTGTGCCGATTGCCCGATCCCGAACGGCTCAATCTTTGACATGCGATCCAAGAATCTTTTCAACATCCAAGTCGCCGGTAACTTGCTCAGCCCAGCTGTTGTCGAAGGCATCGACTATGCAACCAGCCGCATGGGTATCAAGTTGATCGTTGTGTTAGGACATGAGCAATGCTCAATTGTACGCGATTTGGTTGATTCAGAAGATTCCGCCAAGCTCCTTGCGACACAGTCCGTTTTGCTTCGAGCCGCTCCGATCGTGGACGGAGATACCGAAATGACTGCGGGCGTTGAGCACAATGTGCGTTGGGCAGTCGATCACCTCGCCGAGCTACCTCAACTGAGTCAGCAAATCGCCAATGGCGAACTCAAGATTGTTGGCGGCATCCTGAACGAATCGACCGGTCGCGTGACTCTCTGCGAGTAGAGTATTGCCGCAGGCAACGTCTTCGGCGAAGCGATGTGGAACAGCGACGCATCGGAGCGAAGCCTCTGAGGCCGTCTTGGTCAGGCCTACACATTAAACAGGAAATGGCAGATATCGCCATCCTGCATCACATACGCCTTGCCCTCAACGCGTAGCTTCCCCGCGCCTCGAATTTCCTTCTCCGTCTTATACTCTTCGAGGTCCGCCAGCGCATAAACCTCAGCCCGAATAAACCCACGTTCAAAATCCGTGTGGATTACCCCGGCAGCCTGAGGAGCCGTGGCGCCAATGGGAACGGTCCACGCCCGGACTTCTTTTTCACCCGCTGTAAAGTAGCTTTGCAGCCCCAACGTCTTGTACGCTTCACGAGCCAGCGCACCTAGCGCTGGTTCCGTCAGCCCCAAGGCCTCGAGCATTTCCAATCGCTCGGCCTCATCCAGCTCGGCCAACTCAGCCTCAACCTTTGCACACACCGGCACCAGCCCCGCTCCATTTTTGGCGGCATACTCTCGAACTTTGTTCACCAAGTCGCCTTTGCCCTCCAAGTCGTTTTCGTCAACATTGGCCACCAACAAAATCGGCTTAGCAGTCATCAACCCAAAACTACTGATGCCTTTCAATTCCGGTTCGGTAAAAGTCATCGTGCGAAGCGGCTTGTCTTCCGCCAGGTGCGCGTTCATCTTTTCGATCGTGGCCACCAACAGTTTGGCGTCTTTGTCACCACTCTTGGCAGTCTTCTTGGCTTTGTTCAACGCATTCTCAAGCGTCTGAATATCAGCCAACATCAACTCCGTTTCGATAACCTCGATGTCCGCCAGGGGATCAACAGAACCAGCCACATGGGTTACGTCCGGATCTTCAAAACAACGGACAACCTGAATGATCGCGTCGACTTCACGAATGTGGCTGAGGAATTTATTCCCCAACCCTTCGCCCTGACTGGCACCTTTGACGATGCCCGCGATATCGACCAACTTGATTACCGCCGGGATGACCTTCTGCGGGACGATATACTCGGTAATCTTTTCCAGCCGCCCATCGGGAACCTGTACGATTCCCTCATTGGGCTCGATCGTGCAGAACGGGTAATTTTCGCTCTGAGCCGACTGGGAACAAGTCAGCGCGTTGAAGAGTGTACTCTTGCCGACGTTGGGCAATCCAACAATGCCTGCTTCCATGGAACCTTAACAATCATACTATGGAGGTGAATTTGAAACGAACAGCTTAGAACAGCCTCGGGAGAATACCAACCCAAAACCGCCGGCCCCGACGGCTCAATGCTGGCCAAGATCCGATTCAAGGCGGATGAAGACTGGCCGATGGGCTGAGCCTAAGTCAGCAAAACCGACGGATCGGTGACGAGGTTCCGCAGATGATCGCGATCCATCACCTTAAACGGGCTGACGACAGATTCCCACGACTCGCCCCGCTGCTCAATATAGCCGTCATGAATTGGCCCCAGTCGCTGGCGGGCCAGTTGCAGATAGTTGATCGCTTCGGGCTTCAACCCCATGATCCGCGCCATCGTGGCGTCCACCGCCGGCAAGTTGCGGCCGACCAACACCAACCCCATGTGCTTGGCGGTTCCCAGAATCGGCCCGTCGCCCTCCATGCATTCAATACCGTCGACGATCGTCAGCAGCGAGGGCAGGGCGGCGTTGATATCGACAACGGTTTGCGGAATACCCGCGTGATGCAGAACATTCTTGGGCCAACCATACTTGATCCCCGGCAGGACACCGTAAAGATTCTTCATGCTGGCCGTCACGCCAACCCAGTGGTGCGTTTTCATTTTGGGCATCGACACCACCAGGTCGGCTTTGATCACACTCTCTGGCAGATAAATTCCATCCAGCGACGAAACGCGACTGCGATTGGGAACCCAAGTCACCGACTCGTAATTCAAATCGGCAAACTTCAGCTTGGCATCCGTCAGAGCATACGCGACTCCGGATTCGACCAGCACCATTTCTGAATCTCGCACATGCCCGGGCG
>CAYYHV010000128.1:3324-6903 GCA_964471695.1 uncultured Pirellulaceae bacterium | reverse complement strand
CCCCCACTGCTGAAAGACTTCGGCTGCCGCAACAATCATGGCAGGGGGGGTCGTCATGTGGGGAATCTCGCGCGACGGCTCGACCAGATTCGGTTTGAGCAAAACCAGCTTACCCTTCAGGCGATCCGTTTCGATGCCCGTCGTCATGAGCCCCTCGCGAATCGTCTGTGGCAGGGCTCGGTCATACCGCTGGTTGCGGGCAACAAAGACCGGGGCTCGCTGAGCCGTAACATGCCGATACGTAGGACCGCCAGCCACCGCGGCTGCTGTGAGGCTGCCGGCAATGATCAGTTTGCGGCGAGATATGGGCTCTGGCTCCAACCCAAAATCGCTTTCCGCTTCCAAGTTATCCTGAGACTCTAGCTCGTCCATCAAGCCGACTCCTGAACAACCGGCTTGCTCACGGGACTCGGTACTTGCTCCAGAATCAACGGGTTCTTCGCACCGAGCACGGCCAGCGATACCAGTGCCAACCGATAGGCCCCCGAGCCCTCTTCGAGCAGCTTGAGTGATGGTGCCTCGAATCGTTTCGAGAGATCGTCCGGCGTGCGGTCGTGAGCCGCTAACCCCATAACGGCGAATGCGCGTGAAGCCGTCCCACTGCCTTGCCGCCAGAAGGCTTCGAGATAACGTAGCGATTTGACCAGCCGTGGATCGCCGTCGTGTCCAGCCAACGCCAGCGCCGCCAGGCCCGTAGGTTGCAGGTGCGGCAACAGCTGCTGACCGAGAACGAATGTGTTCCCATAATTGCAGCCACCGCGAGGCAACTGCCGATCAATCAACAGGCGTTCGGCGTCGGTGGCTCGTTGATGGACGCTCAAGCGACTGGATTTGAGCGCCATTAATCCAAATGCCGTTGGCTCGATCCAGGCATGCGTTCCTTCCGCCCACGGCCATCCCTCCAACGTCGTATCATGAGCCACATTTGCCGTACGCTCGGACGTATAGCTGACGATGGACAACAACGACTCGACGCCAAGCTTCGACTGTTTGAGAAAACGCGACTTTCCCGTCACGCGAGCGTAGTGATTCCAAGCTAACACCGCCAAACTTGTTGGCCACTGCGGTTTGGCTTGCTCAATAGTTACCCCGACTGATCCGGTACTCGTTTGCACTTCGGCCAACCAATCCAAGACAGCCTGTGCGGCTGCCGGGCGAGCGTACGCCAACAAGGCCAGTGCCGTGTAAGCCGCCGGCTCCGACGCGCTCGGGCCACCGAAATGGTAGCCCCACTGATTGATGGTTCCAAGGTGACGAATGATCGGTGAGACCCAGTTCATGGCGACGCATCATGCATTAAGAGAAACTTGCAAATGACATTGCCAAAAGGGTACGGAACCGGCTGCCCTCTGAGAAGTCATTTATCCGTCGAAGAATCCGAGCAGACCATACCCGTTGAAATCACGATGCGTAGAATCATGAAATGTGATTCCGCACGAACCCGAAGCTAGCTGTCCCACGATGCAAGCCACGAAGCCACCAACAGAATCACCCATTCACCAGCGGCCAGTTTCATCGTTGCGCCTTCCATTGCCCCATACTGCAAAAATCCGATCGTCCTGAAGACGACAATCCCCAAATGCAACAGGATACACGCCCACAACGAGTGCTTAAGAGTCTCCGGCCGTACCCACGGAGCCAGAAAGAGTAATGCCATGCCAAACTCAAGCCCACCGTACACCGCGAGAAACTCAGACTGTCCAGCGCCAGGTATCAACTCGAAACCTACGACTTGAGAAGTCGTGCCGGGAGAGAAACTGCACCATAGGGCCAGCGAAAGATAAAGCAGACCCACGATCGTCAGGAAGATTTTATGCATACCCTATCATAGGGCAACCAACTCGAATGGAACTACGCAAATGCCGTAAACCGAGCCGCGAGTATTCGTTCAGCCGTCATTCCGCCCCCCTACACGACCTCGCCTGCCCCATCGAATCCGGTAAGATATGAATGAAGCATCCCCATGGAGGGGCGCTCGCGATTCGAACGTGCAGGATGGTACACGTGGCTAACGACGAACCGAAGATCTCGCTAGGCAAATTCCAGTTCCTGCCGTCATCCGTCAAAATCAACGGACGCCCACCCATCGAAGAATGGATGGGACCGCTGAAGTTCGCCATCTGGTGTCAAAAAGCCAGCCCTTGGTGGATCGGTGACATGCTCAACGCAGGCGATGCCGTTTTCGGCGAGGCCTTTTCTCAAGCCTGCGAAGGATACGTTTCGGCCGATCAACTTCAACGCTACGAGTCCGTGGCGCGTCGTGTCCCACCACAGAATCGCAACCCCAACCTCTCGTGGTCCTCACACGCCTCCGTCGCACGACTGTCTGACAAAGGCCAACGCAAGCTTCTTGCTCTAGCCCAACGTCATGGCTGGAATAGCGAAGACCTCCGCAAGAAGGCTCGCGAAGAAAAGGTCATTGAAGATCGCCGCCGTTAAGCCGCGCTTACCACATTCGCCGTTCTGGAGTTTTTAGGCCAGCAACAAGCAACCGGCGTTCACTCTGGACTTTGGGCGCATCTTCACGCGAAACCACAATGCGACGTTTACCTAACGAAGCGATTGCACTGTTTTGGCAGTCCGTCGACCTCGTTCTGGCCAACGCGTTAGAAAAGCGGATAAGAAGAAGCCACATAGATCGCCCGGCGATCCTCACCCAATCCCTAGGCAGCCTCGCCACTCGAAACCAAGACGGATTCCCCAGCGGCTCGCAAGCAAACGGCGTATCCACCGAACAAGACGGCTCCAAACGCCAAGTCACCCGTCAACGTATAACGGAAGAACGGCAAGGCCTGCACGTAACAACGCACCAACTCAGGTAGCGTGTTCGCATACAACTCAGTTGCCCACCATGTCATCAAGTTCGTGACGACGAAGAATGCGATCGAGGCAAAGAGACTGCAACCCAACAATGTCGCGGCTGATCCCAATCCGTCCCGCCAGTTCTCAGGAACAAGGTTGACTCGACGACGCAACAACGATCGCATCGCAACGGGCAAAGCCAGCATGCCGTACACAGCCAACATGACGGGCCCTTCGTACCCACCAATCAACTGATCGGAGATGAGCATCACCAACAACGGAGTCGCAAGTGCCAGCGCCGAGGAGCGAAAATAGTAGCCAGCGAACAAAGCCAAAGCGGCAACAGGCGCGAAGTTCGGCAGGTATTGGAAGTACAGCCGTAGTGCCACACCAGCAAAAACAAGCAAAGCAAACACAACAAGCTGGTTAATCGTTTCGCGTTTCATCGCGTGACACTCTCCGTTTAAAGTTAAACCGCATGTTCAGTGGTCCCGGCATTGGCCGGAACCAGTCGGCTCATCCCGTCCGACTTGGGAACGAGGCACCGCCTTCATCTCGCGAATTGCCCGCGATCACCCCTTGCTCACGCGTCGGGTTATAACCATCGGCTCCGCTAAGACTCGATCTTACTTGTACTTATCGAACTTCCACAAGATAGTGTCCCCAGCCTCAATTGACGAGACTGCAAAGCTACGATCTCCGAGCTTCTTATTTACCCGAAAAATCCAGTTTAGGCCCTTCATTCCCTCGTTTTTGAGGTCGTCGATCTTCCACAAG
>CAYYHV010000128.1:0-3314 GCA_964471695.1 uncultured Pirellulaceae bacterium | reverse complement strand
CGAACATCATATTTGACCCCTCGCTTGTGTTTTCCGGCATATTCCATTGCTTGCTGTACCGTCATTTTTTCCCGCCACGGGATTGTAAGGAATCGCTTCTGGACTCCGTCACCGTAATCAATAACCAATTCCACCGACCGCAACTTGGTGGTGGGGGCTTTGGATTCAGTCGCGGCTGATTCCGTTTCCGCGGGCTTTTCGTCGCGAGTTGCGGCTGGAGCTTGTGTCGGGAGCTCTTCGGAAAACACTGATCCGACGGGGCACAGTATCCATCCAACCAACACCAAGAAACCCATCAACAACTTTGGGTGACAGCACTGAATTCGTAACATCGAATCCTCCCATGAGTATCAAACCACACAGACACAACGCTCACACCTTACCATGTTGTTCGTAGTACTGCCTTCGGACGGAATACAACAAAATCATATGAGCGGCAAGGCGCTAGCGGCCGTTATTTCCGAACAACGCACCGGCACGAATGCCACGAACTATCAGTATCTCACTTAGCACCCAAATAAATCATGAATCATCTCCTGCGACTCAAAACACTCCGCGACATCTTGGCCAGTAGCGCATTCACCTTCGCCTGTCTGGCGGGAATCAGCAATGCCCAAGTCGTAACGGTCGGCCGTCCCAGTTCATCCCAAGCTATCTCGATGGATCGCATTGACCACACGAGTTTCGACAAACTGCTTCAGAAGTATGTCGACGTCCGAGGCGACGTAAACTACAAGGCTTGGCGATCCGATACTGCCTCGATGACGGCGTTGGATGATTATCTCAACCATCTCGCTTCAGCCAGCGTGAGCGCCCCAGCATCAAGGGAATCGAAACTTTCATTTTGGATCAATGCCTACAACGCCGTAACGTTGCGTGGCATCTTGAGAGAATACCCAACCACCAGTATCAAGAACCACGTTTCCAACCTGGGCGGCTACAACATCTGGAAGCATTTCAAATTGGTAGTGGACGGCAAGCCCTACTCGCTGGACGATATGGAACACGCGGTGCTACGTAAGATGGACGAGCCGCGGATACACTTCGCAGTCGTCTGTGCATCGAAGAGTTGTCCCCGACTGCTCAATCGCGCCTTCACAGCCGCGACACTCGAAAAGCAGCTTGCCGAAAACGCCCGCTACTTTTTCTCGTTACCGACCAACTTCCGTTACGACGCCACGAAGAACCGAGTCTACCTTTCGTCGATCCTGAAATGGTACGGCACCGACTTTGCGGCCACACCCACCAAGCAGCTCCAGCGACTGGCCCAATACTTGCCCGCCGGCGCCCAATCAGCCATCGCCCAAGGCCGCTTCAAAGTGACCTACCAAAAATACGACTGGGGCATCAACGAGCAAGTCGCGAAGACCAGCGACTAGCTTGCCACGAACGACTTCAATCAAAAGAAAAGCGGCAGTACTCACTGCCGCCTAAGCCTAATGTTGAGGGACGCAGTCACGACTAAGGAGCCGATGAAAAATCGGTGACAACGCTAACCTGTCGGACTTGCCCTGTCCCCACATGCCACATACGAATCTTAACTTCCATGCCATTAAGCGGCATATCATACGGAGCTGGCGACTCAAGTTCACCAACATCGTCCACGCCATTGACACCATCGTTATCGATGCCGTCTGAAGCTTGGTCAATAACACTGTCACCGTCCTGATCAACTCCATCCGATTCAAAGCTAACTGACCAAGTATCGTAGGCGAGCAACAAGTGCTCATCCGTATCCACTGTTGTATTTCCGTCGTCGACTCCCATTTGATACGCGCCTCCCGCTACCCCGCTTAAGGGAAGTGATGGATAAAAGAAGTTCTCACCAGACTCCAATATGCCATTTCCATCATCGACAAATGCAGGCAATCCAGAAAACGTAGAAACACGACCACCCGGCTGAGCAGTTGACAAATCGAATCCGATACTTGCGATCTCGGACAGAGTTGCGCTGAAGAGTTGCCGGCGATTCACCATGTACCCCAGATCAACATAGGCACCACGCCCAACAACGTGAGGGTTTAGCGGCTGAGGGATTTGTCCAGTAGTTTGATTTCGAGAGTTGGTCAAAACCATAGTCTTGAGATCTCCGCTGCTCTGCGCGAGAGCAAAATAGGGATCACCTGGCGACGCTGGTAAATGCCGATTTCCTGGTGTCGCGTCCGACTGCAATACAGGCGCCCTTGGATCGAATATACGCACGTCAAACGCCGCGATATCAGTCGCCACGACAGAATTCACATACTCTCCGAGGTCTGGGACCCCGTCAGGATCGCTATCATAGCTCCCAAAGTCATCCGGTCCGATGAGTGACGGAAACCCTGGATGAAAGCCAACGCCAAGCGCCAAGTTTCCGGCACTTTGGTAATTTACCGGCAACCTTCCTCCCTGCGGTACACCTGGCGGCTCAGTGCCAGCAATGTAGGGCGCTGCCATTCTGGATAATCCGTAATATGAAAGAGCTCGAGAACCCGGTTTTGAAAGGTCGCTTAACGAGCTCAACGCCATAGAACCAGATGCATCCAGATGGAGAGCGATCTCGGTAGTGTAGTAAGCTTCAGTTAAAGCTCCACTTACCAGCGTTTGTGGGTCGATAACGGCGGACGCCACGATTTGCGATTGATCCACAGAACTCACGGGTGACACAAGGAACTGGCGTCGCATGAGCACACGAGTCTCACCAACGTCGGCTATACCATTACCATTGGAATCAATTGTCGCAATCCACCAAACGACTTCAGCAACAGGAGATTCGGCTCCAAGCAACGTTGCGGTACCACCTACAAGTCCCCAATAGCTTCCCTTAAATGGTTTCCCCGTACTGCGAACAGTCATCGCCAAGAGGTCATCATTGTCACCGAATTGAGCCTGCTGATCCCATGTTGCTCCACTTAGGTTGATCGAATCGCTAGCAGCACCTTCAATGTACAAAAAGTACCCAGGCGAAGCACCAGGATCCTGACGCGGCATAATGGCGCAGGTTGTGTTGTCCAAATCCGCTTGAAGTCGATGTGCGACAGAACGCAATTGCCCAGACAACTCAATTGTGGCTCGCCCCAAACTTACAGTGTCGCCCAACACTTGAAAGATCTGGACAAGCGCAAAAACGACCAACAGCGTCAACGTGACTGAGATAAGCATCTCAATCAAGGTCACACCTTTGCGTGCCGCACGCACAACCTTAGTTGCTGGTGATTCTGGATTAGATTTCACATTTGCCTCACATGCTGATATTGCAGCTACTGTCTCGTCTTGCGCCCCAATTACTCAATGACACGCCGTAATATGATGGCGTCATCGACGTTGTTCTTAAC
>CAYYHV010000127.1:7468-17322 GCA_964471695.1 uncultured Pirellulaceae bacterium | reverse complement strand
CTCCAGAAGTGTGGATGTCCCCGATTAATGTCCTGCCGATCGTCAAAGACTGAACGCATGTGCCATTTCGCCACGAGCGACTTTGGTTCGACGGGAAAAGTGGCGTCACAACTAGACGACCAGCTATTCGAGGAGTCACATTTAGATGCCAACACAACGAACATACATAGGCGATTCGCAACACAGCCGTGAATCAAACCGAGATGATCGAATTGGGCATCTCGCGCAGAAACATGTACACCATCAAGGCCATCGAAATGCCTTGCGTTAACATCACTGCCGTCGCGACAAAAACGCCAACCTCATAAGCAAAATAGACAAAGGTTGCGGAGACGAGGAGTGACAGGCAAGCCAGAAATACTGCGGTCAGGCTGATCGGCTCGGGGCCGGGCTTTCGCATTGAACGCAGTTCATGGAAGAACTGATAAGCCAACAGGATGAAGAGGATCGTGGTACCAAAACTGTATTCCGCCAAACCGGGCAACGAAATCAGGGCGTCGTACCAAGCATGCACGAAAATTGCCAAACCAAAGTATGCGAAGGCTTCCATGATGAATTGCCCGCCATGCCAGAACGCACGGGCTACGGCCAACCCGGTCAATCCCGTAAGCGCCATGTGCGCAAAATTTGCCGTCAGGAAACGCCCCGCGGTGGAATCCATCGAGGACGAGAAGTAGCCGGCATTTTCCAGCACTGCAAAACCCAAGCCCACGCTGGCACTTACCATCAAGGCCTCGAGTTCCGAGCCCCGACGAACAATCAGTGGCATCAACGGCAAGAGAAGCAGTAGCTTGCTAAACTCCTCGCGGAACCCGACACCGAGCAGATAGTATTTCAGCCCACCTGCCACATCCTGCGAATCTTCCAAGCCCCAATAATGTTCCTGCCAGACGATCAGAAAGTCGGTGGGCCAGATACTCAGTATCCCCAATCCGACTCCGAGTAAACACAACCACCAACGTGTTCTTTTTGGCTCCCACCATTGGCCCGCCTGAATCAGGAAAGCGTACCATCCGAATCCTGTGAGTAATGCCAGCGAAGCAGCAGCCGGCGTCAGTCGTTCCAGCAAGATCGACGGGATGGCGCAAAACACAGACCACCAGCGCTGTTGATAAATCAGTGACTTTAGCCGTATCCGTGGCGTAATGTATGGCTGAAAACTCGGGTCCTTCCCCAACTCTTGAATCTTCTTAAATTGTCCGGTGTGCCCCAACAACGCTATCGCCCGACTACGCGACTCTTCCGATCCGTGCAACTCGGCTTCTCGAAGATAATACTCAGCCGCTTCGGCTGCGTTGTCAAGGTAGTGTTGAAGCGTCGCGACGGCGTAGTTCGCCAACAGGGCTGCATCCTCTTTGTCCGCAAGTTCCAGTAGCCCCTTCGAGGGTTTCTTGGCACGCGTAGATTCCCACAACTCAAGCATTGTCGCTTTGGCTTTTCCATCAACCCCCAAAGCGCTACACGTGTCTTCGAACTGCTCCTTAGAAATCGGAGCTGCGGACAACGAAACCGTCTCAGTTTCCATTGGCTTCCAATCGGCAAGGTAGACGATCGCATCCATCATTTCTTCGCGAGTCGACAAATCGGAACTGGAGTAGCGCTCAAAGACATCCAACATCCGATCGCCATTTTGACTGATCGACGCAGCCACAATCTTGTCTCGCAGACGAGTCGCTCCGCTCGGCAGTAAGCGAGTCAGCATACCGAGGACACCACCTGCAATGGTGATACCAAGGCACATCTTCAAAAGAAATGCAGGTTCGTTGGAATGAATCCGTATCCAATGTCGCCAATCGACTGCATTCTTCAATGTACTTCCTTCACCACCGTGGAGCGTTCGGCCAAATTGGCCGAAACGGGCAAGTCGACGTCGCTTGAAACGCTTCGTCGCCGATTATACGCCATCGCAGTGGTATCTAGAAGGTTGGTCGGCAACAAATCGACTCAGGCGAGAATCTCTTTCGCGACATTGCCATGTACATCCGTCAAACGAAAATCGCGACCGGCGTAGCGGTAGGTAAG
This sequence comes from uncultured Pirellulaceae bacterium, assembly GCA_964471695.1. Lineage (GTDB taxonomy): Bacteria > Planctomycetota > Planctomycetia > Pirellulales > Pirellulaceae > CAYYHV01. The sequence goes on along the minus strand of CAYYHV010000127.1, from coordinate 15,300 downwards.
TCGCGTATGATCCAATCCCAATAGATGGAGAATCGTCGCATGCCAATCGTGCGTATGCATCCGTCCATCGACGGCTTCGTAACCATGCTCGTCCGTCGCACCATAGGAGAATCCACCTTTGACGCCGCCGCCAGCCATCCACGTTGTGTAGCCTTTATTGTTATGGTCGCGACCATCGCCACCTTGTCCATGCGGCGTACGGCCGAATTCTCCCGCCCAAATGATCAGCGTATCTTTCAACAAGTCTCGTTGCTTGAGATCGGCAATCAAGCCAGCAATCGGCTTGTCAATTCGCGGGCAATGGTCCTCCATCTCAGCCCGCAAGTTGCGATGGTGATCCCAACCTGTGTTCGTCAGTTCGATGAAACGCACGCCGGCTTCTATCATGCGACGAGCCAGCAAACACTGGCGGCCAAAGTTGCCCGTCAGTTGATCGTCGATCCCATAGAGATCCTTTGTGGTTTGCGTTTCATCAGCAATGTCGACCAATTGGGGCATTGTGGATTGCATCCGATACGCCAACTCGAACGATTGAATAATGCCCTCGACTTGCGGTTGATGTTCATCCTTGCGAAGTTTGTTTCGATTCAACTGTTGGATCAAATCTAATTGAACTCGTTGCGCATTCAAATCCAATTGCGGATTCTTAATGTTGGCGACTTGTGGGGCTCCCGACGTACCGCCTCGCCGCCTGCGGGCTGCGCCGCCGCCCGTCGTTCCGACTGGTGTTCCTTGATAGATGTCCGGTAAAAACGCGCTGCCAAAATTCTGCACGCCACCCGAATTGTTCAACACAATGAAGCCGGGCAAGTCGGTATTCTTGGTGCCCAACCCGTACAACGTCCAGGCACCGAGCGAAGGTCGTACGAATTGAAAGGTACCGGTGTGCGCTTCCGTTGTGGCTTGCGGGTGGTTCGGTGCGTCACAGTGCATGCCATTCAACAAGCAGAGTTCGTCGGCTTGTTTAGCAAGGTGAGGAAACAGACTGGACATCCATAATCCACCCTCGCCATGCTGCTTGAACTCCCACGGCGAGCCCAACAGCGTTGCACCACCTCGACCACGGTACTTGCCAACTTTGCCGGTGTCCTTGGTAAGTTGTGGTTTGTAATCGAAGGTGTCAACATGTGAGGGCGCGCCACGCATGGAAAGAAAGATGACATGCTTGGCTCGGGCCGCAAAATGTGGACTCTTGGGAGCCAGCGGATTCACCTTCTCCTCTTCGGCTCGAGCCGACTCGGTGGTCATGGCCGCCAACGCAATTCCACCGAGGCTGGTGGCCATCGTTCGCATCGCCGTCCGACGATCAGTCGAGAATGTCATGGTTTACCTCTTTGGTTTTCGTTCCGTTGGATCGTACAGCAACACTCAGTTCAGGATTCTGAATTCCGCGCTTGCCAACAGGCTTTGGCAGAACAACATCAGCTTCAGCTCGTCACCCGTCAGCTTGGGAGCCGCGTTTCGTTGAAAACGGAAACGTGCATAGTTTCCGCCGCCGCCCGCCATGCCTTCATCCATCATCGAGTCACCTTGCATCGAATCGCCTCGCTGACGATTGCGATTCGCGCCTTGATTGGACCTCGCTCCATTGCGATTTCCGCCTCGCCGAGATGCCGCACGCTTGCGGATCAGGTCTCGGACGTTCTCCCGCTGCGGCTCTTCCTCGTTGTCTGTGAAAGAATCGAAGCGAGCGAAGAAACGCGTGCTTACCCGCAGCTCCGTCGACGTAGGACGTCGACCGTAGGCTTCGAGAAACGCGGCTTTGATGCGATCATTCGTTGAAGCGTTTTCTTTTGCCAAACGACGCGCCATGTCGCGTGAACGATCCGTCACAAACTGGCTGTTCATCAGATACAACGCCTGCGACGGCACATTAGTCTCCTCGCGTTTGGCGGTTGTCACCTGAGAATCGGGAAAGTTGAACACAGCTAGGGAGTCGGGCACCAGATTTCGAAGCACAGGAAGATAGATCGACCGATACGGGTCTTCTGGATCAAAGACATTCTGATCGAGTTGTCGGCCGACGCGTTTATCTCCGACCGTCGTTACGACCGAAGCCAGTGGTTGCTTAAGATTCAGCTTTCCACTTACGGCCAGCATGGCATCACGCAGCGCCTCGGCGTCAAGCTGACGAGGGCTCGCTCGCCATAACAACTTGTTCTCCGCGTCAATCTCATAGTTGGCGTCGTCAAAATCAGAGCTACGCTGATAAGCATCAGTAAGCACAATGTCGCGAATTAAGGACTTGATCGACCATTGATGAGCCATAAACCGAACAGCCAAATGATCCAGCAGTTCGGGATGCGTCGGCGACTCGCCCGTCGTACCCCAATTGTTGGGTGAACGAACCAGTCCCTCTCCGAAGAGATGCATCCAGACACGATTGGCAAACACTCGAGCCGTCTGTGGATTGTCGTACGAGGTCAGCCACTCCGCCAACTGCAAGCGTCCGCTACTATCCTTCGGTATCGGTGAGGACTCGATTCCATCCATGACTTGTAGAAATCCCCGAGGCACGACTTGAGCTGGCTTTTCGACTTCACCTCGCACCAGCACGTTGGCATCGCGCGGGCGGCGCTCTTCCTGAACCCCCATGGCAACCGTTTTTGGCGAGCCATTGCGGTCGAGGGTACTGAGCAGTCCATTGATCTGTGCAATTCGATTACGAGTCACGATGATTTTTCGCTGCTCGACTTGCTTGCCCCCTCGCCGGGCATTGATGCGCTCTTGCCGCATTTCGGCTTGCAGCTCACGGGCCTGCGTGCGCATTTCCTGGATTTCCTGGTCGGTGTAAGACTTCGTCAACGGCGTCGCATCCGCCATCGGTAACTCGACCAGTTCTCCTGGGCGTCGATTCTGAAGTCCCGCGACGGTTCCGTAGCGCGTATCCGTGCTGAGGAAAATCCCAGCCATCGAATAATAGTCGGCTGTTGGAATAGGATCGAACTTATGATCGTGGCACCTCGCACAAGCCACGGTAATCCCCAGAATTGCCTGAGTCGTCGTATCGATCTGCTCGTCGACAACGTCCATGCGAAATTGGCGAGGGTTGCGTTCGTTAAGTGACTTGCTGCCAATCGCAAGAAAGCCCGTGGCGATCAGGTGCTCCTGTTGCTCGTCCAGCGACTTGTAGGGCAGGAGATCGCCAGCAATCTGCTCGGCAATAAATTCATCGTAGGGCTTGTCGTCATTGAAAGCCGCGATGACATAATCGCGATAACGCCACGCATGGGGGAATGTAAAATTCGTTTCCTTTCCAGACGATTCGGCGTACCGAGCCACATCCAACCAGTACCTTCCCCACCGTTCACCAAACTGAGGACTGGCAAGCAACTCGTCGACTTTGGATTCGATGGCTGCGTGGCGATCTTTCTTCCATGCCTTGTAAAACTTGGTAACGTCTTCGGGGGACGGCGGCAATCCAATAAGATCAAAATTCAATCGACGTAGCAGAGTCGTCGGGCTCGCAGAATTGACGGGGTTCAACCCCGATGCGGCCAACTGCTTGTTGATAAACTGGTCAATCTCGTCGGACGCATGGCCAACCGGCTTTTGAAAAGCCCAATGTTTGCGGCCTTCTTCAATATTGATCGTCGTATCGATATGAATCGACTCGCGGACTCGAGGATCCGGAGCCCCCATTTGTATCCAGCGTTTGAAGTTGGCGATGACATCGGCTGGCATCTTCTGCTTTGGCGGCATTTCGTAATCCGACCAAGTGATGGCGCCCCACAGCACGCTTTCATCAAGATTGCCTGGTTCGATTGCCGGACCGCTATCACCACCCTGAAGCAATCCTTCACGACTGTCCACCAGTAACCCGCCGCTTGTACGTCCAGTCTTGATGGAATGGCATTCGTAACAGTAGTTCGATAACGCGGGACGAATGTGTTTCTCAAAAAATTGAGATTGTTCGTCCGTAATCGATTCCACCTGTCCCCAAGCCGAATGGACCGACAGTAATATAAGTAACCACGAGAATTTTGAACTGAGATCACGCATGGCTTAACTCTCTACGATGCCTCTGTTGCTTACCTAACATCTGAACCCCACGATCGCCCAATCGTGTCGCGGAATCTCCGTACATCCGCAAAAAGTCTCCATTCGTTGAAAAATGAGAGCAAGTCCAATCTGAAAAGTCGTCTAGGTTCCGCGGAACCCATTGCGTTAGCAGGGGTTGTACGACTGTTGCGACGATTTTTTTGGCTGGACGACTCAGTTCGCACCGTCAAACGCATCGCATTCACGGAATCAACGACTACGCGTGGAGCACTAGCACATGAGGCTCACTTGCTTTCGAATCCCGATCCTCTTGGGATTGATCATCCCAGTCTGCGCGTTTGCGCAAACTGATTCTCCAAACCCGAATAGCCGCGCTCAACGCTCACGAGGTTCGCGCCGCGCTCAAATGCTATCGCGATTGCCGATCATGCGCGCGCTCGACAAGAACGGAGACGGTGAACTGTCCGAGCAAGAGCTCGCCGATGCCGCGGAGTCGCTCAATACGATTGACGCCAACAAAGACGGCAAACTCGAGAGCTCAGAAATACGCCCCAACTTTGCCGGACGCGGGCGACCGGGCGATCGTCCAACTCGTGACGGCGGATCAGAAGCCGCAGCGGCCCCCAAGGTAGGCCATGTAGCTCCGGATTTTGATCTGAGTTATGTCAAAGAACCGGCAAAGCGAGCCAAGCTTTCGAGCTTCGCAGGCAAGAAACCGGTGGCCTTGATCTTTGGTAGCTGTACGTGACCGCCTTTCATCAGATCAACTGGTCAGTTGAGCAAACTCTATGAAACGTTTGGCAAAGACGTGCAGTTCTTCTTCGTTTACATCAAAGAAGCCCACGCAACGGACGGCCCCAAACCGAATCCTCGTTTCGACGTAAAGACGCCGGTGACGAACGATGACCGGCGCAAGCTGGCCGCCAAGTTCGTTGTTGACTTTAAGATGGACATCCCGGTACTGCTGGATGAAGTCGATGACAAAGTCAGTACGGCTTACAAGGCACTTCCTGATCGGCTGTATCTTGTCGGCAAGGATGGCAAGATTGCGTTCGCCGGAGACAAAGGGCCTCGCGGGTTCGATCCTGATGAACTCAGCAAGGCTATCACCAAGCTGGCGATCGACTCGACGATTTCTTTCTCGAAGTAGTAACCAACGTCCCTGGCGATAACGGATCGCCCAGGGGCGATCCCGTGGTGTGCATCAGATTGAATGAACGCCACAGCCCGAATTGGTGAACGTCAAAGCGCTAGCCGACGGTTCGTCGCGTTCACTACGCCCGTTGAACGTCCAACGATTGCAACCTTCCGATTCGGTTCAGCGGACGAACCCGTTCCTGGTTTCCATACGCTGATTCTATGGGTTCGCAATAACGAGCCATCACCAACCGGCGGCTGGCGCCTCGCCGCTCACCCTCTTATTTCGCAGGGCCATGCAACACTTGGTTAGGGGTGTTCCCCCATACATAACGCTAAACTAGCGATACCATCAACCGTCTTACGATGTGGTCAAAAAATTTGGGCATGGAGTTATTTGCGAAAACGTGCCAAGTTCAGAGTGAGGGAACTCACCAGATTTTTTGGTGAACGGCAATTCTCTACCAATCCAGTAGGTTTGATCTATTGTGGAGAATTGGGAAACGGGGAACAGAAAACGGGGAAACCAATATGACCAAGAGGCAAGGGTGCGCAATCGCACTGGTAACGTTGATGCTGGTCGGACAAAGCTTGGCACAGTCCGAAAATGTCACTTTTCTCAGCCGCATGAGCCTGAACAGAATGGGCGGCGGCACTGGCAGCGACATCTGGGGGTGGCAAGACCCAGTCACGGGACAAGAAATCGCGATCATGGGTCGCTCTAATGGAACGGCTTTCGTGGACGTAACCGACGGACGGAATCCGGTTTATCTGGGAAATTTGCCCACCCAAACGGACAGCTCGTTTTGGCGCGACATGAAAGTCTACAACAATCACGCCTATATCGTATCGGACAACAACGGTCCTCACGGCATGCAGATCTTTGATCTGACTCAACTCCGCGACGTGACGACTCCTCAGACGTTCAGCAACACAGCTTTTTACAACCGGCGCAACCTTCGCTCCGCGCATAACATCGCGATCAACGAAGACTCGGGGACTGCTTTCATCGTGGGAGCCGGCATCTCTGGTGGTGGACTCCATATGTTGGATTTGTCCAATCCGACCAATCCAACGTACGTGGGTGAGTTTACGGATGACGGTTATACGCATGACGCCCAAGCCGTGATCTACAATGGGCCCGATTCCACTCACGCCGGACGCGAAATTGTCTTTGCGTCAAACGAAGACACGATCACGATTGTTGACGTGACGAACAAAAGCAATCCGACTCAACTCGGACGACGCGGATATCCCGAATCCGGATATACGCATCAAGGATGGCTGACTGAAGATCAACAGTACTTCATCTTTAACGACGAAGCCGACGAGTTTTCATTCACTAACCAAACGAGAACTCACGTCATGGATGTCCGCAATCTGGACAATCCCCAGTACGTAGGATTTTACGAGCACTCGACGACTTCCATTGATCACAACCTCTACGTCAAAGGCGACTATGTCTTTGAGGCAAACTACAATAGTGGTCTCCAGATTCTTGAGATCGACGACATCGCCAACGCGGAGTTCACACGGGCAGGCTTCTTCGACACCTCGGACGCATGGTCTGTCTACCCCTACTTTGACAATGGTAAAGTCATCGTTAGTGACATCCGCGATGGGTTGTACGTGCTGGAATTTGATGCGTTGGTTAACAATGTCGATGCTGACTTCAATGACGACGGCGTTTACGACTGTGCGGATATCGACGCGCTAACCGCTGCCATCGCTTCCGGCGCTAACGATTCAGACTTCGACCTGAACGGAGACGGCAACGTTGACCTGGGCGACCAATCCCAGTGGCTGTCGGATGCCGGCGGAAACAACTTGAGCCCCGGCTCAGCTTACTTGCCTGGTGATGCCAATCTTGACGGTGGAGTCGACGTAGCCGACTTCAATCTTTGGAATGCGAACCGCTTCACCAACAACTCCGCCTGGTGTGCCGGCAACTTCAACGGCGACTCGCAGGTTGACGTCGGTGATTTCGGTTTGTGGAACGCCAATAAGTTTACGTCATCTGATTCAGCCGCAGCGGCTGTGCCAGAACCGAGTGGAGTCGCTTTGTTTTAGCTACACAGCTTGATGGTATTCGAGATCAGTCGCCGACGCGGAGTATCTGAATCTTTATTGAAATGATTCCCCATGGGAGGTGGCTTGGCCGCCTCCCATTTTTTATTGGAGTTTGTCGAGCGAGTGAGGTGAAGTCTGCGCTGTTCGGTTGTCGTTCGCTTCTCCCGCGAATAGCCTGGAATAGATTTGGTTGATTCAGGACTACTGATGTGCGTGAAGTGCGCGTTAGAATCTCTTTGAGTCTGAACCGATTGGGATTTTTTGACTCGTCAGCATTCCGCATCGTCAACATTCCGCATCGTCAACATTCCGCATCGTCAACATTCCGCATAAATGCGGTACTACAAACTATTTCTTGAGAATGGAAATCATGAAGCCAACGAGAAGCTTTTTCATTCGCGTGTTTCTTTTTCTTGCGGTATGGAACGGGTCGCAACTGCTCGCCGATGAGGTCGCGAAACCGAAGAAGGAATCCCAAACCAAGTCGGGTATCAATGATCGGTTCCTCGATCCCAAATTAGACGTAAGTGAATGGTTGGGGCGTTTTGAGATCGAGAGTCGCGAAGTCTATGCGGCGCGTGAAAAAGTCCTCAAAGCCACGGGCATCGTGCCGGGGATGAAAG
>CAYYHV010000127.1:0-7458 GCA_964471695.1 uncultured Pirellulaceae bacterium | reverse complement strand
CCGGTACGGGTTTCTACAGTCGACTGTTTTCTTCCACCGTCGGCCAATCCGGTTGGGTTTTCGCAGTCGATATTTCACCTCGGTTTCTTGAGCACATCAACAAGCAATCGCAAAAGAACGAGGTTGGGAATATTACCAGCGTTCTCTGCACGGACCGGTCGATTTTGCTGCCCCCCGAATCGGTCGATGTGGTATTTGTTTGTGATACCTATCATCATTTTGAGTATCACCAGGAAACGCTAGCCTCAAATTACAAGGCGATCAAACCCGGTGGCACTTATGTCTTGATCGACTTTGAACGCATACCCGGCAAATCGCGAGAGTTCATTTTGGGACATGTCCGGGCCGGAAAAGAAGTTTTTCGGGCTGAAATCGTAAAAGCAGGATTTCAGTTCGCGGAAGAAGTCAAGATCGCTGACTTCAAGGAAATCTATCTATTGAAGTTCCGAAAGAAATAGAAACCTGCAGCTCTGGTTCATCCACGCAACCCTTGAATTTCATTGGCACCTCGCCTTAATTACGCTGCATGGGCAAGGTGATTCGAGAGATGATTCGGCGTGTTTGCGGCACGCAGGGAACGGGATAAATCTTGAGTGAGGAAACGGTGCTGCCGCAGGCAGTTCGCGGGGTTCTGGCAAAACATGGGTTGGCTCTTGAACCAACTTGGATGTCAACCGACACGGATGTAACACTCGCTGGCGAGGACCGACCCGTTTGGCTGGTCGCAAATCGAGCGGCGCTTTCCGTCGTTGATCCCGATCAAAAGCGCGTGGTGGCAACGCTTGGTTGGGAAGATATCGACGAAGTTCGCACCGTCACGGGTGTTGGCTCGGGTATTCTTCAGGTCAAAGCCGCGGAAAACTGGATCGATTTCCTGCGATTCTCTAATGCGCGCGCCCATCGATTCCATCGCGTCTCTCGGCGGCTTGACGATTGGGCCAATGAAGAGCTTCTGAGCGACGAAACAGTCGAGAAATCGCTTCAAGAGGACGAGTCGTCACTTGATCCGCCAAAGTGTCCGACATGTAATTTACGACTTGGCAAGAAAGAAGTCTCGTGTCCCCGCTGTCTGCAGCGAGGGCAGATTATGCAGCGGGTTTGGCAAGTCCTGCGTCCCCATTGGCGAGGCGGATTGTTCCTGGCTTTTCTGACGGCTGTGGGAGTCGCGGCCGAGCTGGTTCCGCCCTACCTGCAAATGAAGCTCGTCGACGGCATTCTCAAACAAGTCGACGGTCAGCCATTTAATCCGCTCACCGCCCCCAACATGAAAACGACTTTGCTCGTGCTCGTGCTGGCCCTCGCGGCCTCGCGCATCATGCTCTCCATCGTGGGAGTCATCAAAGGACGACTTTCTTCCGTTATCGGTTCCGGAATCACCTGCAACTTGCGTTTGGAGATGGTGCAAAAGCTTCAAAAGCTTGCGGTGTCGTACTACGATCGGCACCATGTTGGCTCGATGATCAGCCGCGTGGCTCATGATAGCGAAGTCCTGCATGGTTTGATGAATCAGATTACCGGTGGTTTTCTGATGCAGATTGTCAAACTACTTGGCGTGGGCGCCATGCTATTCTGGTTGAATCCCAAACTTGCGATGTTCACGCTGATCCCTGTACCGCTGGTGCTTTATGGTACCTGGTTCTTCTGGCAAAAAGTTTACCCTCGCTATTACCGTTTGTGGGATGCGTCATCGAAACAGATGTCAGCCCTCAGTGGCATGCTGCACGGTATTCGCGTCGTCAAATCGTTTGCGCAGGAGGATCGCGAGTACAACCGTTTTGAGAACGCAGCCACCCATCTGCGCGACTGGCGTTTGTGGGTTGAGTATGCCAACGCCCGCTACTCAGCCGTTATGCAGATCGTCTTCAGTCTCGGAGGATTGATTGTCTGGTATATCGGCGGGCTGGACATGATTGGCGGCAAAGGCATGACGCTTGGTAAGCTCGTCGCCTATCTGGCTTATCTTTCGATGTTCTATGCTCCGCTGGGGGCGCTTTCGAATTTTACGACTTGGCTGACGAGCTTTCTCTCGGGAAGCAAACGAGTCCTTGAATTGCTGGATACGCCATTGGATGTTGACGAACCAGACAACCCAAAGCCGTGGGACAACCAGCGAGGTGAAATCGAATTTGACAAGGTAACATTCGGATACGACCGTAACACGCCCGTACTGCACGACATTTCCTTCAACGTTGCAGCCGGTGAAATGATCGGCATCGTCGGACGTAGCGGCTCGGGCAAGTCGACTTTGGTGAACCTCATGGGACGCTTCTACGATCCTCAAGAAGGTTGCATCAGAATCGACGGCATCGACTTGCGAGACATCTCCGTCAACGAGCTGCGCGAGCGACTTGGAATTGTCTTCCAAGACTCATTCCTCTTCCGCGGAACGATCTGGAAGAACCTGTCTTACGGCAGTCCGAATGTTTCCATCGAAGCCGGGCTGGAAGCAGCCAAAGCCGCCGGAGCCCACGATTACATCTGTCGCAAACCGCTCAGCTACGAGACATTTCTTGGACAACGGGGCTCGGGATTGTCCGGCGGTGAGCAACAGCGACTGTCGATCGCCCGCACCTTGCTTTACGACCCCAAGGTTCTGATTCTGGATGAAGCGACGAGCAATATTGACGCCGAATCGGAAAAGAGTATCCAAGAAGCCCTCGAAGTTCTTGTTCAGGGTCGCACAACGATTGCCATTGCCCACCGGTTGTCCACCCTTCGCAATGCCGACCGAATTCTTGTTTTTGACCGCGGGAGACTGGTAGAGCAGGGGACGCATGCAAAACTTCTCGCCATGGACGATGGTGTGTATGCGAGGCTGGTGCGCATTCAAACGCAGGTGACCAAGGACCCCAACGTGGACAATCTGGTCCATCATGAGGACTTCAAAGAGGAAAACGTTACCGCAAGCAGCACCCCGCGTTCCAAGGCGGCTGCAAAATCACAATCGCCATCTGAGACGTCGACTTCGATGGCCGCTGGTAGCACAACGACCGTGCTCGAACCGACGAATGGTTCAGACGATGACCCAATATCGACGGAACCGCACGTCACCGAACCTCGACCGATGATCCGATGGCTTGATCCAGAAAGCGACGTTTTCCGTTTCGACGAGGGGCATCTGTCGCTGCAACGCTCGGAAGATGACCAGCCTCTACGCGTCTTCCTGATTCGCACGTTTCCGGCGACTCATCCAGATTCATTTATCAGCGTTCGCACGTGGAATGACGGAGGCGACGATGATGAACTTGGTATCGTCCGAAAGTTGGAGGATTGGGACGACGTCGTCAAAGAGCGACTGAACGACGCCCTCAATCGCCGTTATCTTTTACGTCGCATTGAGAAAATCCACAGCCTGAAACTGGATTTTGGTTTCCTCGAGTTTGATGTCGAAACCAACACGGGAAGACAAAAGTTCACAAGCCGTTGGACTCAGAGTAAGGCGTTGGCCTTTGGTGATAATGGTAAACTGCTGATTGATACGGACGACAACCGTTTTGTGGTGCCAGATATTGACCAGCTGGACCCGGTCGACCGAGAAACTTTCCTGCAGCACATCTATTGGTAAAGACTCAGAACTTTCGTTGGGTTCAAAGTCGTCGGTTGGGACGTTAGGCTAGGCTTCCAGATCCCGTGAAACAACCGTGGGCGGCAAGATGCTGGCCACCGGTGGAGTTCGCGCCTAACGGCGACTGGTGCCTTGCCGCTCATGGACACCTTTCCGTTTCCGATTTGCTCCACCGTGCCAAGTAAGGAATCTCAACCTCGATAAGGAGCTCCGATGAACCCTCGACAACTGCATCGACGAATCGGGTACGTCGTACTACTCTTTTGCATGAGCGGTTGTGGTCGAGCAACGGCTCCGGTTCCGCCTGTGACCAAGAGAGTTTCGACGATAGCCGTCGACGGAAACATTGTCGAAGCTTCCTGTGGGCAGTGCCAATTGGGACTTGATGGAGAAGGATGCAGCCTGGCCGTTCGGATTGGTGACACGTCATACTTTGTTGACGGAACCGGGCTGGATGATCACGGTGATGCCCATGGCGACGAGGGCATGTGCAATTGTATTCGCCGAGCCAAAGTTTCGGGGGACGTCGTGGATGGTCGCTTTGTCGCCACTCAATTTGAACTTCTCCCGAATGATACTGATATTCCGACAACCTATTAGTCATCGCGTATCGACATCGTCAGCAGCCGTCGTAACCGAATAACGATCAAGGCAACGGAAAGGACTCAACATGTTCCAGCCACCGACATTTACTCTCGCTTGCACCGCGATGGCGATATCCATCATGGCGAACACGGCTTTCGCTGAATCAAATTGGCCTCAATTCCGAGGCCCTGATTCGACTGGCGCCGTTGCGGATAACGACAAGCTTCCGGAGACTTGGTCCGCCACAGAAAATGTCGAATGGAAGACGGATCTACCTGGCCGAGGTTGGTCTTCGCCAGTCGTCTGAGGCAAGCGAATCTTCCTGACGTCGGTTATCAATGAGGAGGAATCGGAATTCCCAAAGAAAGGACTGTACTTCGGCGGCAATCGCCCTAAGCCACCCGAGTCCATTCACCGTTGGATGGTTTATTGTCTGAATGTGGAAACTGGCAAAATTGAGTGGGAAGAGAAAGTCCACGAAGCGAAACCCAAAACTCCGATCCACGTCAAAAACAGCTTCGCCTCGGAAACACCTGTCACCGACGGCAAGCGTTTGTACGTAGCTTTCGGCGGCTTGGGAATTTACGCCTTTACGCTTGAGGGTAAACCGCTTTGGAAATACGAAATGCAGCCCACCAAGACGCGCTACGGCTGGGGCTATGCCGCATCGCCGATCGTTCATAACGGGCGCGTCTACTTTCAGAACGACAATGACGACCAGTCTTATCTTGTTGCTTTGGATTCGGCCACTGGCAAAGAAGTTTGGAAAGTCGAACGAGATGAAGATAGCAATTGGTCGACGCCTTTTATTTGGCAGAACGACCAGCGGACTGAAATTGTCACGACAGGAACCGACCAAGTCCGATCGTACGATGTCGACGGCAAACTTCTATGGTGGTTGGAAGGCATGTCGAGTATTACGATCGCCACACCTTACGACCATGAGGGCTTGCTTTACATAACGTCAGGTTACGTTGGCGACAAGTCCCGCCCGGTGTACGCTATCCGACCCGGCGGAGTGGACGACATTTCCCTAACTGGCGACGACTCGACCAACGACTGGATCGTCTGGAGTCGCCCCACGGCTGCGCCGTACAACCCATCAACGATCACATACAAGGGCATTCTCTACGTGCTCCACGATTTCGGATTCCTCGCCGCCTACAATGCAGCCGACGGCACCGAGCTGTTCGGCAAGAAACGCATCAAAAAGGCTGGCGGATTCACATCGTCTCCCTGGGCTTATAACGACAAGATATTCTGCCTGGATGAAAACGGCGTCACCCATGTCTTTCAGGCGGGCAAAGAGTTCAAACAACTCGAACCCAATCGACTGGAAGATGACGATATGGGCATGGCGACTCCGGCGATCACTGGCGACCGCCTGATCCTTCGCACCTCTCAGCGGCTTTACAGTCTCAAGAAGCAATAGTTGTCTCAGGAGTACTCCATGCCAATCCCCAAGATGGCGTTAGCCGCATTCGTGTCGTGTATCCTGTTTGGTGTTTCTGCACGAGCATCGAATCCCAACATTGTGGTCATCCTTGTCGACGATATGGGATATGGGGACGCAGGATGTTTTAATCCGGATTCGAAAATTTCGACTCCGCATATTGATTCCTTGGCGCGTGACGGAATGCGTTTCACCGACGCCCATGCCTCCGGGCCACTGTGCCATTTGTCACGCTACGGTTTGATGACAGGCCGCTATCCCTTTCGAGCGACTTTTAATTGGCGCAAACATCCCGTCATCAAAGAAGGACGAACGACAATTGCCTCGATGCTGAAAGGGCAGGGTTACCGTACGGCGATGGTCGGGAAGTGGCACTTGGGATTTGAAGAAAACGGATACGAGCGTCCGCTGCCCGGCGGTCCTGTTGATCGTGGATTCCAGTCGTATTTTGGAATTCGTGCCTCCACCGATATTCCCCCCTACTTCTACATTCGCGGCAACCGAGCCGTCATGCCGCCGACCGACGATATTGACGCCAACGCGACTGAGGGCTGGTCGCCGATTCAGGGTGCCTTCTGGCGACAAGGAAAGATCGCGCCGGACCTGCGACTGGACGACGTACTACCCCGGTTCACCAATGAAGCGATCGACGTGATAAACGACCACACTTCAACCGACCAATCCGCGGGGGAATCGCCGTTGATGCTCTACCTAGCGTATCCGGCTCCCCACACGCCTTGGTTGCCATCAAAAGACTTTCAAGGACGCAGCAAAGCGTCACTCTATGGCGATTTTACCGAAATGGTGGACGCGGAGATTGGCCGCGTCTTGGCGGCACTCCAATCTGCCGGGATGACCAACGATACACTTGTTATTTTCAGTTCTGACAACGGACCCGTTTGGTACGAAGCCGATGTCGAGCGACTTGGGCACGATTCCTCGGGAGGCCTTCGCGGGATGAAAGCCGACGCATGGGAGGCGGGGCATCGCATGCCCTTCATCGTACGCTGGCCCGGAAAAGTCGCCGCGGGATCGACCAGCCAGCAAACCATTTGTTTCACCGACTTGCTGGCGACGTTTGCCAGCTTAACCGGTTACGAATTGAAGGACGACGATGGTCCTGACAGCTTTGATTTTTCTAAAGTGCTCCTCGGCAGTCAGGCTCCAGATCATCCCGTTCGAACGGGATTGGTTATCGAGTCCGGCAGCGGCCTTATGACGGTTCGGTCTGGGAAGTGGAAGTTCATTGATGGCTTGGGATCTGGCGGATTCTCCAAACCTAAACGTGTTAAGCCGACGAAGGGCGGTCCGCGTGGCCAACTTTACGACTTGGCAAACGACCCCGGCGAAAGCAACAACGTTTACCTCAGCCACCCTGAGAAGGTTCGCGAGCTACGAAAAGTCATCAAGATGGTAAAAGAACGAGGCCACCGTCGGCTCCATACAACCTCGTCGCCTAACTAGCGGTCGTTGAAAGTTGTCGCAAGTGTCGATGACTTAGTCGAAAACACTTCTATTTCAACTCGGCTTAACGAATCTTGGTTGTAACTACGACATAGCCAATTCTGCGTTAGCTAGTTGACTCCACTCTCGTCGGAAATCTTACCGTTGGCGAACCAGTAAAATCCCACTCCGAAGGCCAGGATCACAGGACCGAGCATCCAGAAAGGGATTCCTTGGATAGCATCGCGAGCCACGTTGGCTTTTGCAATCGTCGCCCCGAGGATGATAGTCGCCTGGATGATGGCCGCTTCAAGTACCGCGAGTCCATTATATTTCCAGTGTGTCTCGGGAGTGGTTTCCTTTGGCGCCCTAGGCCACAAGATGACGGCATTCACCAGCCACCCGAGAAGCG
>CAYYHV010000126.1:14569-17444 GCA_964471695.1 uncultured Pirellulaceae bacterium | reverse complement strand
CCAAGATTGATTGTCCCGCCGCCGCCAGCTCCCACGTTGCCGTTGTCGGTCACTTCAACTTGAATCGAATCTGACGCGACGCCGTTCACATTCGCGGCACTCTGGAACTGGATGTTCGACGTGTTGTTGAGGAACGTGTTGAGGTCGGATTGCGTGCCCGTCAACGTCAAGATTCCACCGCTCCCGCCGACGGCAACACCGCCTGCAGATGTCGCGGCGAGCGATCCGCCACTTGAAGTGCGAAACGTCATTGTAAGATTGCCCGACGCGTCCGGGTCTTGCAAATCTATTCCGCTAAAGTCAATTGCCGTTGTTACATCTTCGTCAACGGTTGCCGACGACGGTAGGCTACCGGCGTTGAACGGGTCCTCGTTTTGCAGGGCAACGGAGATATCGAACGTTTGATTGAGCAGCGGCGCCGCACCGTTTTCTCCGCCGTCCAGAACATCAAACAGGAAGCTATCACTCGACGTTTCACTGCCATCGTGATCGTAAGTCACGCGGTTGTTGTCGACATCGTCTTGAGTAAACGTGTCGGTAGCGCCGAGAGCAACGCCATTCAACCTTAGCGTTCCGTTCGCAGGTCCAATCACCACACGATAGCTAACGTCGGCTCCGTCGTCATCGACATCGCCTTCGTTCAGCAGCGAGCTACCAATGACTTGTGAAGTACTGCCCTCGATGACGTTGAGCGTATTGTTCGTTGCGATCGTCGGTGCATCGTTGACTGGATTAATCGTGATCGTGCCGGTAGCGACTGTCGGGTCAACCATTCCGGCATCGTCTTTGGCTGCGTACTCAAATGTCGTCGAGCCATTCCAATCCGCATCGGGTTCGAAGTACAGCGTGAGCGTGCCCCCCGTGGCTGCAATGTCAGTCCCGGTGGTTACGGGATTTGTTTTGGCTGCATCCGTATAGAGAGTTCCATTCGACGGCAGGCTGGAGACGACAAAGTGCTCGATCGTACCATCCGGATCGTTGCCACCGAGCGTAATGGACACGGACGATGCGTCTTCGCTACCGGTCGTATTCGATGACCCCGTAAATGGTGCATCGTTCACCGGCGTGATGTTGATCGTTGTTACACTCTGATCTTCCTCGTAGCTACCGTCGCCAGTTGTTCCCGGGTCGACTCCATAGTTCCCTCCGTCATTGATCGTCATCGTGAGGTTCGTGCTGGGCGACGGATCATTTGAGGAATTCAAGTACGTGATCGAACCGGTCGAAGTTCCTACCAGCAAGTCGTTAATCTGATTGAAGGTTCCCGTCAACGTTGCGGTGCTGGAGCCGAAACCAACAATGGCGACTCCAGAGTTCCCTGACGAGCCGACCAGTATCCCTTCACCCACTTCGAGCGTCACAGTTGTGCTGGCGGAACCATCGAAACTGTCTGGATCGGAGACACTCAGTCCCGTACCAGTCAATTCGAGCGAGATTTGCTCGGTTGCAACAAGCGAGACGGGCCCCGTTGCATTTGGCGTGTCGTTGTGAGCAATCACGTTTTCGGTTCGCGATTCCAAGCCGCTTGTTCCACCATCGCCATCGGTCAGCTGCATCGTTACCGTACGTTGAAGCTCGGATGGATTCTCGGAGACGCTGTTAAATGCGACTCGCTGGGCAACGGCCTCCACGTCATTTGCATCGGCATTGGCATTGAACGTGATGACCAGTGGATCGGCAGCGCCCGTGCCACCGGTGAAACTGGCGACGATGACTGAGTCGATCAAGATGTTCGTGCCAGCGACTTGGACTTGCCCAGCCCCCGTGCCTTCGTGAAGTACAACCAGTCGATCATCGCTTTCGCCATTTCCCGAAATGGTCGTGGTGAGTGTGCCACCATCAAAATCGACGTTGTCGGCGTCAGAAACGGTGGCACTGGCGTCGACGAACACGCCTGGAGTTCCTTCATTGTAGGTGCCTCCGCCGACTGAGAGCGTCAAAACCGGATCATCATTTTCGGCCGCAACAATTACGGTTGTTGAATGCGCAAGGCTCGTCCCTCCATCCCCGTCCGTCACAACAAAGTCCACGGTGCGCACACCTGTCGTTGGTGCCGTCGTGTCCGCGTTTTAGTACGTGATATTCTGCATCACCAAGGTCACCGCGACGGAACTTGCGTTTGAATTGAAGGTGACAACCAGATCCGCACCGCCCCCGCCGCCGGTCAACGTTCCGATGTTTACCCCGCCAAACGTTACGGAACTTCCACTGACTCCTATTTGACCGGCACCCGTGCCTTGATTGCGAATCGAAAGAATGTCTTCAGCAGGATCGTTGCCGGCTGAGAAACCGACAGTTAGCGTTCCCGCGTCAAAGTCGGCTGAGTCCACGTCACTAATGACGGCATTCGCGCCTTGCTCAATGAGCTGTGCCCCGTCGCCTTCGCTATAGTTTAGTGTGTCACCGCTCAAGTTGACGATGGTCGGGGCATCGTTCACACTCGAAACACTGACGGTCGTGTCGTAGTCGCTGCTCGTCCCACCATCGCCATCCGTCAAGGCAAAACGAACGGTCCGATCGCCTTCGGTCGGGTTGTCGGTGTCGGTGTTCTCGTAGCTGATTGCGTGGAGTAGAGCGCGAGTAGCTTGGTGATCGGCGTTTGCGTTTAGCGTGATGACCAGATCACTGCCTCCGCTTCCGCCGGTGAAGGTGCCGATCAAAGCGCCTTCGAACGTGACATTGCTGCCACTGACACCGATTTCGGCGATTCCTGATCCAGCATGAATGATGGACAACACGTCTTCGGCACTATCGCTTCCGGCTGCGAAAGAAACGGTCAATGTTCCACCGTCGAAATCAGTCGAATCCGGATCGAATACAGATACTGAGTCCGTCTGATTCTGGTCGATTCGCTGCTGCCCGTCACCCTCGGTAT
>CAYYHV010000126.1:2186-14559 GCA_964471695.1 uncultured Pirellulaceae bacterium | reverse complement strand
GTATAGGTCAGCGTATCCCCGGCTAAGTCAATAATCGTCGGCGCGTCTTCGACAGGAGTGATGTCGATCAGAGTCGAGCCGATAGACGTCAGGGCTCCGCCACTTCCTTGAGCCGTCGCTGTGTTTCCATCATCAAAAGTCCAGTCGATTTGGACGTTCGGCGCGGGATCATCTCCTGTGTTTTCGTAGGCAATCGACTGCATGACTTCGTTGACTTGGGCGTTCGTCACGCCGGCATTGAATCCGATGACCAAGTTTCCGTTCAGCTGCAGCACATTACCGATCGCGACGCTGGATAATTCCAGAGTTGTTCCGTTAAAGGTTAGGTTGCCGCTGCCAGAGAATACATCTTCAGCGTTGCTGCCACCGTTTCGGGCAAGAATGAGCGTGGCTCCGCCAAAGTCGTCAATATCACTGAGTTCGGCATCAATGAGAATCGTATTGGAATCGAGAACGACCGCCGAACCACCTTCGACAAAGGCGGCTGTGCCAAGCTGGCCTCCAGATTGTTTGACCGAGATGTTATCCAGATAGCCGTCGACGCCGCCACTTTCAGCGCTTTGCGAACCCACGTCATCCGAAGTGTCCGTGAACGTCAACGTTGCGGAGGCGGAGTCCGCGACAAACGTATACTGGTAACGAACAAAAGTGGTGCCATCGACATCTGACAGGATCTGCTCGGTGGTCAAGAGATTACCCGCGCCGTCGACAGTCACTTGCAATTGCTGATTCCAAGTCGCCGTATCATCTCTATAGTCGAACTCCAGCACATAGGTCTCGCCAACTGATGTCGCGACTGTTTGCGACAAGGTATGCGGCCCGACGACATTCCCCGAGCCAAATCGGGCTCCCCCAGCCGAAAACGAGACTTGTCCGCTCGTCGTCCAACCGCTGAGGTCCGTTGCAAAGTCGCCGTTGGTAATCAGATTGCTTCCAAGCAGCTTCGGACCATCGTTGACGGACGTGATATCGATCGTTTGTGAAGCCGAATCTGCTTCGCTGCCGGCATCAGCCGTATCGCCGGGGTCAAGGCCTGTGTTGCCTTGATCGTTGACAGTCAAAGTAATCGACGTTGATGCTGATGGCGTATCGCTGGCTGCAGTTTGATCGTGAGTGTAAATGATCGTCCCGGTACTGGAACCCGACAACAGAGCATTCAACTGGGCTTCTGTGCCGGTAAAGGTCACCGTGTCGGTGCTATTGCCCGAGGTGAAACGGTCACCTGACTGAACAAGCACCCCTGAGTCGCCCGCGTCGATCAGCACGCGTCCTTCACCGACGCTAAAGGTTGCTGTCAAAATCCCACCGTTGTCGTCCGGATCGGCAACACTGAACCCTGATCCATGAATGTTCAGGCTGCCTTGTTCCGTGAAGTCATACGCCGAACCGGGAGCCGTCACGACAGGTGCGTCGTTCACTGCCGTAATATTCACAGTCGTCATGCCGATAACATTCAGGTCGACACCGCTGCCCTGCGATCCAGCATTGCCATCACTAAATGTCCATTCGATATCGACATTGGCTGGGGGATTGTCGCTCGCGTTCCAATAGCTGATGGACTGCATCACCTGATTGACTTCGGCGTTGGTGACACCAGGATCGAAGGTAAATTGCAATAAGCCAGATAGGCTGGAGTAGGTCCCTTTGACGACTCCAGAGAGTCGGAAGGTTCCATCGCCATTGAAGACCATTCCATTGATTGGTCGATAGATGTCTTCTGAGTTTTGCCCGCCAACCCGCTGCAAAGTCAGCGTCGCACCGCCAAAGTCATCTATCGCACTGAGTTCCGCATCAAAAATCTGCACGTCAGCATCAAGCTGGACGGCATTCACAAAACCACCTTCGACATAGGTTGGGTTGCCATCGAGTGTGTTTGTGCCCAGCGAAGTGTCGAGCGTTCCGTCATGATTCAGGCGAATCATTGTGGAGTAGGAACTGTCATCAAAGCCGTCTCTGGTTGTATAACCGCCGATGACGATCTTTTCGCTGATACCGTCGTTGAAAAGTGATACCGAATACGCTTCGCTGTAATCAGTGCTGCTATCCATTACCCAAGCGCCGCCGCTGGCGAAAGACGCATCAAGCGAACCGTCGACGTTAAATCGAACAGTCACCCATTGAGTTGGGTAAGCGTCCGTAAAACCGGCGACCACCAATTTTCCATCAGACTGTTGCGCGATCGAGTAGCCCATTGCAGCAGAGCCCGACCAGGTGGCGGTCCCGTTGGTCCCAAAGTCCGCATCGATGCTCCCATCGGCATTGAATCGTGTGACGAAGATTGCCGAACCTGTACCGCCGGTGACCACGAACTGCCCGTTGGATTGAACTTCAACCCCAAAGACACTATCGCCAAGATCAAGAATGCCATCGCTGTCAAAACTTGAATCGAGATTGCCGTTGCCGTCCAGTCTTACGACTGAAGTTTCCCCCACCGCGATGATCGAGTCATCAGCGAGGACTACGACGGAGCTCAGCTTTTCAAAGCTTCCGCCCAGATTCACCATTGTCGTTCCGCCGCTACCAAATGTCCCGTCTTGGATTCCGGAGCTGGTGAATCGAGTGATGATCGAATCGTCACCATATTCGCCAACCAGAATGATGCTCCCGTCAGACTGAACCGCAACGTCTACTCCTTCGTCGGACGTACCGCTCGTCAGCGTAGTAATACCGCCGGCCCCAAACCCGTTATCCATCGTTCCGTCGGCGTTGTAGCGAGCGATGAAGATGTCTCCGCCATCCGCGCCTGCGACCAACAACTTTCCATCCGCCTGCTCGGTAACCGACTGGATATACCCAAATCCAACCGATGAGTTGTCCGCAAATCCATTGGTGCCAAACGAAGTGTCAATGGTGCCATCTACGTTCAGTTTCACCAGCACCGAGTCCCCGCCACTGTCGTACGGCGTGATCAGCATACGACCGTCCGACAGCACATGCGTTTCTTGATTTTGGCCGTAGCCCCAATCCCCCAGCGTGAACACCGATTCGCCAGGCAGCTCAAACGTGGGTGCATCGTTGTCAGCTGTGATCGTGATCGCAACGTTCTCGTTGGTCTCGGCTTGATCGGTGGCGAGGGCAGCGATTTCTTCGGCGGAGAGGGCCCGGCTGTAGATGCGAGCGTCGTCGATCAGACCGGTGTAATCACTTGTCCCCGACGGGTGCTGTCCAATGTAAGTAGTGACTGCCCCCGCCCAGTCAATCGAGTCCGTGATGGTCTCCGACGCGATCAGTGCTCCATCAAGGTATAGACTGTGGACGTCATTCGCATCATCAAAGACATACATTACATGATGCCAGCCCGTGCCCGATACAAATTCGCCAGAATCAAGGTCATTCCAAACACCCGGCGCCGTTTGAATCGAGCCCGCAATGCCTGTGCCTGCTTCGTCCAGCTTCAGATGTAGTCGATCGTCGATCGAGATAAATTCACTTCGTCCGGCTCCCGTAAAGTTGACCCATCCTCCAATTGTTGCGGATACCGGATTTCCGAATGTGCTATCGATCTGCACAAAGTCGTCCGTGCCGTCCAGTCTCAACACCTCTCCGCGAGTCCCGTCGATAATGGTCGTGGCATCTCCATTGAACGTCCCGTTGTTGACCTCACCCGCTGATTGATCGTTCGCACTTCCGCCATCGAAGGTATATTGACCGGCCAGATCAGCCGCAACCGCCGTGGTGATGTTCAGCGTGTCGCCGCCAGCGTAGTTCGCGTTGGGACTGAAGGTCAGTCCATCCAACGCAGCATTCAGATCGCTTTCCAAACCTTCGATCACCATCGCGCCACTTCCATCGGCGCCTTCGACGATTGTAATCCCAGTTTGATTCGCCAAGACCAAAGTCCCGTTGCTTACCGAAAGCGTGACTTGCAGGGGCGAATCTGCGGCTAGGCCGTCGTCGATCTGAATAGCGTTGGCACCAGCAAAGACGAATGCTGTGTCTTCACTGGTTGTCGAAGTCGCTGGTGCCGTAATATCCAGTTCGCTAGGATCCAGAATATTGACGGTCGTGCTTCCCATTGTCTGAAGCGCTCCGCCAGCACCTTGCGTGCCAGAGTTACCATCATCAAACGTCCATTCAAGCTGCACGTTCGTCGGCGGACTCGAACTGATGTTCTCATAGGCAATGGACTGCATCACTTCGTTGACTTGGGCATTCGTTGTGCCGGAATCAAAGGTGACCGTCAGGGTACCACCCGAGTTGGTATAGGTGCCCACTGCTATCGAACTTAATTCGACAATGCCACCATTAAAGGCCATCGAATTCTCGGCACTGAATACATCCTCGGCGCTAGCGCCGCCATTGCGAATGAGCGTCAGCGTGGCACCGCCAAAGTCGTCGATACCGGTGAGTTCCTGATCAAACACCTGAGCGTCGGCATCCAGAACAACCGGCGAACCACCGTCGGTAAACGTCGGGTTACCATCAAGCGTATTCACTGAATCGAATCGCGTATCGAGGTTGCCGGAGTTGTCGTAGCGAGCGATAAACGAATCGCCACTCGCGTCGTCAGAACGTCCAACAACGATTAGATTTCCGTCACTGTCAACGGCGACCGCACTGGCAGAATCGGTGGCAGCGCCGATTGCGGTAGTCAACGTACCACCCGAACCGAAAGTCCCATCAAGGCTTCCGTCGGTATTCAAACGGAACACCGAAACATCATTGTTCGAACCGTTGTACGCATCGCCAACGACGACAAGCTTACCGTCCGTTTGCATTTTCAAGTCGTTGACGGATTCAAATGGACTGCCCATCGCGACGGTTTGAATTCCGGCGGTGCCAAAACTCGCGTCCAGACTGCCACTACTATCCAAACGCAAAACGACAGAATCCTGATTGCCCGTTCCGGCGACAACAATATTGTCCACATCATCGACAAGGATCGCTGTGCCCGCATCGCCACTGGACGCGATATCGATCCCGACGATTCCGGAAGCCCCAAATGTCGTGTCGAGTGAACCGTCCGTGTTCAATCGACGCACGGCAATGTCGATATTGCTGCCGTTGTTGCTTTGTCCGGCGATGACAATTTTGCCATCGGATTGCAGAGCAACCGCGTTTGCGCGCTCGTCGTCAACATCAACAGCCAGCGTGACTTGCCCGCTCGTGCCAAAGGTACTGTCGAGCGATCCGTCCGTGTTGAATCGAGCGATAGTCATCTGCTCCAGGCCACTGAAATTCCCGTAACCTACCGCAACAATCTTGCCATCTGATTGAATCACGAGGTCATCGAAATAGTCGCTCGAGGATGATGAAAAATCGACTTCCTGCATGCCGTCGCCACTGAATGTGTTATCCAGCGTTCCGTCATTGTTGTAGCGCAGGACAATGGAATCCACTCCACCGCCATCGTATCCTCCGACCACGACAATTTTCCCGTCGTCCTGAAGCGCCATTCGACTTGGCGCTTCATTGCCTGAATTCACAGCAGTAATAACGGTTCCATCGGTTCCAAAACTCGTGTCGAGCGAACCGTCACGGTTGTAGCGGGATATGGCAAAGTCGATGTCTTGGCCAGATGTCGCGGTATTCACCGAACTCGCCACCAGATACTTCCCGTCTGGCTGGATGACAACATCGGTAGCAGAATCGTACTGAGTCGCAAGGGATGTAACCGTCGAACCGTCACCTGCAAAAAACGTTGGTGCGTCGTTGACATCTCCGACCGTGACATTGACGGTTTCACGATTAACGAGCGATTCAAGGTCCGCAATTTGAGTCGTACTTAAGGCCTTGGCAAAGACTTGAACGGAATCCATCACGCCACCAAAGCGACGATCTGCATCCAAGTCTTGTCGTGCACCTAGATAGAGATCGCCGGCTGGATTGATACCGTCACTGCCTCGTGTTGCGTCACTCGCCACGAGTCCGCCGTCAAGATAGACGTTTACGCCAGATGAGTCGGCGGTCATCGTATACGTATGAAATTCCCCATCGCCTACGATACTGGCAATGTTGACTTGCAAGGCGGCATTATCGAGCGTGTCATTGCCATCCCGCACAACGGTCCTCAGGACATTGGGATCAGATCCATGCGAACCTTCGTTAATGAAGACATTGATACTGTTGGTATTGTTGATGTCACCATGACTGTACAGGTATTGAAACAAACTGCCGTCCGTTTCATCTACTTTGAATTCAAATGAGATCGAGAATTCATTGTTGTAGGTCACATCAGGAATCGTGACGTAGTCGTTGACTTCGTCGAAATCAAGTCCGTTTCCAAACTCACCTGGCGTTGAACTTGCCCCCGTCACGACGCCGTCAACGCTACCGACCGCGTCTACCGCATTGCCATCCAGTCCCCAATAATGCTGCAGGCCTAAACCGCTGTCTGCCGCGACATAGTCGAACGAGTCGACTCCTGAATAGTTTGCGTCAGGCGAGTAGGTCAGTGTGCCATCGCCGTTGTCAGTCACCGCCCCATTGGCTGGCTGACTAAACTCGACGATGCTGATCGCGTGCCCGTCGGCGTCCGTGTCGTTTGACGTCGGGTCAATTACAACTGATGTGTCTTCGTTCGTATTTTCGGCGTCAGCCACAGCGACTGGCACTGAAGTTTCTGTAACCGTAATAGCGATAGTATCACTGACCTGGGTTTGATCCGCTGCCAATGCGGCAATCTCACCGGCGGCGAGGGCTCGATCGTACACGCGGGCATCGTCAATCATTCCATCAAAGTCAAAGCTTCCGCTGCCAAAACCATGGGCTCCGATTACGGTATTGGCACCTCGACCATAAACAATGGAATTCGCTGCGGTTTCGGTGTGAACCAATTCTCCGTTAACGAAGACGGAAACCGAATTGGCTGAGTCGTCAAACGTCAACGCAACGTGGTTCCAACTTCCTTCCACATTCACATTGGTGTCGAAAATCTGAAGTCCACTTGCATCGTAGTAGAAGCCTCGCAGTGTGCCATCGTTGTCTACACGGAGGGCAATATTGTCACCAAGCGAAATTACTTCCCGATTCGAGCCAGTCGACGTATTGATCCACGCCGCCAGGGTCACATTAGCTGGTTCCCCGAACAATCCGGAGATTTCGACGGAGTCACCACTACCGTCAAGGCTGAGGACTTCTCCGCGGGTCCCGTCGGTAACGGTCGTGGCATTGCCGTTGAATGTGCCATTCTGAACGAGTCCTAGCCCCGTATCGTTGGCGTCCCCTTCAAACTCGTAGTAGCCCTCCAAGTCGGCGCCCAGCGACGTTGTCATGTTGATAGTAACGGGACCGGAGTAACCGCTGGCAGGCGTAAACGTCATGCCGTCGAAAGCAGCGTTGATATCCGATTCGGTACCTTGAATCGTCATGAACGTGCCGCCATTGCTGCCGCCGCCAATATACAGGCCGGTTGTTTGCGACAGGTTCAGCGTGCCATTGAAGTTCGTTGAAATGTAGACTTGTAGTCGTGAATCTCCCGTTGCCAATCCATCGCTGACCGTGATTGCGTTAGCACCGGCAAAGGTGAGAGGCGTGTCCTGCGTGACTGTCTGTGCACCGGGGAGTGATTGGCTGATCTCGTATGCGTCATCAATCGAGATCGACATGGCCTCGCTATAGGTGTTGCCTGCGGCATCCGTGACTTCGACGGTCACGTTGTGGGACGTGTCAGTTTCATAGTCAAGCTGGGAACCGTCGGAGACTGTGATTTCGCCGGTGCTACTGTCGATTGCAAAACGTCCGCTCGCGTCGTCTGTCAGGTTGAATGTGAAGCTGGAAAGAACTTCGCTGGCATCCCACTCCATGACATACTGTTGGGCCTGAGTGCCGTCATTGTCAATCCAAAGCCCGGTGCTGGTGAGGATTGCGAGGTGGTCCTCAACGCCGCCGCCATCGTCCGGCTGGCCCGACGCAAAATTACTGTAGGCAGTCGCTGCTCCTCCGGAATAGAAGGTGTCGGCTTCGACACCATTCTCGACCCAATTCCAAGTACCTTCGCTAGTCGAATCGGTTCCACCAATTCGTGCGGCTCCCAATCCGACTTCTCCCACCAAGTCGCGAACCAGTTCATTCTCATAAGCAGAACGAATGGTTACCAATTGTCCCCCGACTCCATTGATCTGGGTACTACTGGCAATCGATTGTGCATCGCCGTAGGTAGAGGCGGCTAATGGATTGCTGACCTTATAGAACTTGCCGGTTGCCGCATCGTACGACAGCGCCGAATCGTTGCTCAAGATCGTACTGATCGCTTGTGGGATTTCGATGACTCGAACGTCGGCAATCACCGCTGCGTTGCCAGTTTCTGCAGCCTCAAAGATCAGGTCAGCGGTCGCGTCGTCTGCCGTGAAGTTAATCGAGCGTTGTTCCCACATCATGTTGCCGGTTGACCAGTTGTCGGGTTGGTCGACGACCATGTCGACACTCTGGCCAGCAGTCGATACGCGGTAGTCAAAGGACGTGTCGCCACCGGCAAAATTTCCGGAGACCGAGTAGACAATCTGGTATTGTCGTCCAGCTTCAACATTGAGCGACTGAGCAATCGTCCCAGCTGCCCCACCGTTGGACAAGTGAATGCTTCGTCCCCCCAGCGGTGATTCCTCCCAGAGTGTACCCACGAGGGTTGCACCTCCAGTCCCTGCCGTCCAATCGCCAATTGCCTGCCCTGCCGAGTAGGCAGTGAACGCGCCCGGATCGGAGCCTTCGAGGAACAAACCATCGCTCACGACATCCTGAGGCGAATCCGGATCCGTGGGCACGACGAAACCAACGCTCGTTCCATGGTTTGCGTTCTCATCGACGTGTAAATCATCGACTGGTGTACTGGCGGTAAAGTCAGCGCCAGTGGCGTGCCCGACGCTCAAGTTGTTGCCACTAACGACATCGACGACTTCGTTTGAACCGTCAAAGCCGTCCATTTGCCAATTGGCAATCAAACCGCTGGGTAAGCTACTGCTGTCAAATTTGTGCTGGTAGTTTAGCGCGACTTCCGTTTGGCTACGGACCTCATTCCAGATACGCAGATCGTAGAAGGTTCCCGAAAAAGCCTGATCAGCTTCGTAGCCTGACAAGTCTTGATCTTGACCAAATTGAAGCGTGCCACCGGAGCCAATCGTGGCTCCCTGTTTGTATGTCAGGGGAGCCTCAGCCAATTCTCCATCGACATAAAAAGAAACGGCGCCATTGTTACTGTCCCACGAAACGGCCAGGTGATGTATTTCACCATCAAGAAGTTCAGTGTAACGTCCAACAGATCCCAGTTCTTCTACACCGATCGAATCAACCCCCAACCAAAGCTGACCATCATTGTTGATCGTCAGGAAAAACTCGTTGTGCTGCAGACCGTTGGAGTATGAGATGATCGAATTGTCTGAAACGTTAGGATTTTCAATTTGAAAAACCGTTTCAAAAGTGATCTCTGTCAGATTGTTGAAAACGGCGCTTCCGTCAGCTGCTTCCAAGTACGCATCATTGCCACCGTCAGTATTCAGCTCGATGCCGCTGGTAAGATCAGTCGGAGCTGAATCTAATTCAATTGTGTCACCGATGGCGATTGCCATCGCTTCGCTGTATGTGTTGCCAGATGCATCGGTGACTTCGACGGTCACGTTGTGAGACGTGGCAGTTTCGAAGTCCAGTTGATAACCGTCGGCGACTGTGATTTCGCCGGTGCTGCTGTCGATTGCGAAACGTCCGCCGGCGTCGTCGGTCAGGTTGAACGTGAAACTGGAAAGGACTTGGCTCGCGTCCCATTCAACGACATAGGACTGAGCAATTCCAATACTTACGTCGTTCCATTTACCATCGTCGATTTTCAGTTCTAGGTAATGTTCGGTTCCCAAGCCGTTGGAAGGCTCACCCGCATCCCAGTTCGTATAGAATCCTGTCTCCGCAGTACTACCAGTTGAGAAGTGCTCTCCCTCGACTGTACCGTCATACCAGCGAAATGTTCCTTCTACTCCCGAATCAGAACCGCCAAGCCAAAGGTCGTTACTTGTGTTGGCTCTTCCGATGCCATGAAGAAAATCGCTCTCATGTGCCGACCGTACGACCGCTAACTGCCCCGATACGCCGTTAAGCGTGGCTTCGATCGCTGCTGTCTGCGCCGCATCCCAAGTTTCGGTTGCATCGACGATTCGGTAGAACTTACCCGTCGAAGCGTTGTACGACAGCGATGGATCATCGTTGAGGATTGTCTGCACGGCCTCAGGTATTTCGATGACGCGAACGTCACCAATCAATGGGGAGCTTGAAAGGGCTCCTTCCAGTGAAGCGAAGGATAGAACGGTTGAAGTTGAGTCTGCGGTAAACGCAAAACTTTGCGGCTCCCAGCCGACGTTTTGAGACGCCCAGTTGGCCGGTACTTCAACCGTTACATCGTGAATTGTGCCTCCTGCGCTGGCTCGCAATGATCTGGCGAACGAACCCGAGCTCCAGTCGGCCGACGCCTCGAAGACAACCTGATACTGCCGCCCGGCTTCTGTGGTCAAGGTTTGTGAAATCGCACCTCCGGCGGCGGACGTACCAAGTTCAACCACGTAGCCGCCTAACGGTGATGGCGAAAATATTGTCTCGTCGTTGAGTACCACTTCGCCCGATTCAACCGTCCACCCCCCAAAAGACTGCCCAGAGGAATAGGTACTATATCCAAACGGTTCTTCCTCCCGGAACAGCCCATCGCTTACGACATCGACTGGTGAATCCGGATCGGTTGGTATGACAAACCCAACGCTCGTTCCATTGCTCGCATTTTCATCGACGTGCAAATCTTCGACGGGCGAGTCACTGTAAGTAAAAGCGGTGTTCTCCGTGTTCCCGTAGAAAACGCGGATATTACTCAGCGAAACGTCTGCTTCGCTAGTGAAGGACGAGTCCAGATACCAGTCGGAGTTGGCTGTGATCGTCTCCGTGTGCACCGTGGATCCGTTGTGCCGGTATTCCAATGTGGTTCCGTTGACATGCAATGAAAACTCATCGCCAGCAGCAACACCACTTACAACCTGAGGCCCCGCGCCGTTTTGATACGAAAAGACATTTCCGTCTGGCAGGAAGTAAAACCCATGGTCGATGTCGGTGGGCGCCGTACCGCTGTCTGTAACGCCCAGCCCAACCATGAAGTTGAATGGATTGACTTCATCCAGGGTAAAAGAAACGGTGTAGTCGTCCGTGAAACCGAGTGACGAAAACAGCTCCGAATTGAACTGAGAACTGTACGAGGAAGGTGCAGTCGCAGAGTCGAGAATGATTGTATTCTCGGTTGCCGTCACACCCCCAACCGTGCTGAAGGAGTCCAACGGAATCGCCGCGTTGTGCTGAACGCTCAAGCTATTGTAGCCAGAAACGATATCGGCAACTTCTCCGGCTCCATCCAATCCATCGAATTGCCAGTTGGCAATCAAGCCTGATGGTAAACTGCCCGCATCAAGCTTCTGCTGGTAGTTGAACGCTATTTCAGCTTCGCTGCGGACTTCGTCCCAAACCCGCACGTCGTAGAAAGTTCCCTCCATAGCTTGAACGGCAACCATGCCAACATTGGGCTGGCCTTGCCCCAGCACGAGGGTGCCTGTCGGTCCAAGCGTGTACCCGGCTCCCACATTCCCTGAACTGGACAATTCGCCGTCGACGTAGATCGCGATGTCACCATGGGTGTTGTCCCAGCTCACGCTTACTTGATGAATGCCACCGTCGCGGAGTTCAGGATGTGCGTTGCCTGTGAATGTCGTTCCACCAATTGTGACGGCTAATTGATCGGCCGTGCTAAGATAGACTTTGAATTCTTCATCTTCGCTGGCCGTGGCATAACTGATCAAATGCGGAGCGGTACCGTCTGCGTTCTCCAACTGAACCGAGAGTTCGACCGTCAACTCCGTTGCGTTTCCGAACACCGTATCAGCCGTCACTGCCCTGAAATACGCATCATTTCCACCATCGGCATTTAGCTCGATGCCGCTCGACAGATCAGCCGGCGCGTTATTGCTTTCAGCCAAGTCATTCAGCGCTACGGTGAAGGCTTCGTCATAAGTGTTACCGTCAACGTCGGTGGTGCGAACGGTCAACGTGTGAGCCGATTGGCTCTCGAAATCCAGAAGCGATCCATCGGCAACGGTGATGTTGCCTGTGCTGGTATCAATCGCGAATGCTCCGGAGACGGTTTGCGAGCTAATGGAATAATTCAGCGGCTGCGTGGCGTCGAGTACCGCGTCGGCATCGTACTCAATAATCGACTTTTGCGATCCAGAACCATCAACATCATCCCAAGTCCCCATGGACGCGAATATCTTGGCATAGTCCTGGTTGCCCAAGTGGTTGTTCGGATTGGACGCATCCCAATTCTCATAGGCTCGATCAACGTTGTAGCCGTCGCCGTCACCTTTCCAGAACAATTCGCCGACTGCCCCCCAGTCATACCAGCGCCACTCGCCTTCCGCGGCTT
>CAYYHV010000126.1:0-2176 GCA_964471695.1 uncultured Pirellulaceae bacterium | reverse complement strand
CCCCCATGGTACGTCAGAATGTCCACGGCGATTTGGTTTTCAGTCGCAGACTGAATCGCAATCAGGCTACCGGATGCGCCGTTGAGATCGGAACTCGTTGCGTTTGCGTACGCCGACGCCCAGTCCATTCCGGTGCCAACGTACTCATAAAACTTGCCCGTCTCTGCGCTGTAGTGCAGATTGGGATTCAACGATAGCAACAACGCAATTTGTGCATCACGTTCAGCATCGACTCCAGAAACCTGACCGACCACCGAGCCATCGAGTGCGAACTCATCGAGTGAGAATTCCAGAACCGCTTCGCTCGCCGTAAAGCCACTTCCCGTTGCGTGTCTTACCGTCAGGTTGTTGCCGTTAACGGCGTCGACAATGACTCCATCCCTTGAAAGCTGATCGAACTTCCAGTTCGCGACCAGATTCGCTTCATCGAAAGGCAAGTCGCTGCGGTAGCTGGAAGCGATCTCTTGATCTGATCGGACATCGCTGAAAATGCGGATGTCGCGAATGGTTCCTTCGAGATACTGGGTGGTCGAGAATCCACCACCGTAGACATCTTGATCGTTTCCAATCGTCAGGACGCCACCGTTTTCGATATCGTGGCCAACCGCAACTCCCGTGAGCTGCTCCTGAAACTGTCCATCGACATACAATCGCAGGTCGCCAGTATTCGCCCAACTGATGCCGATCGCATGGACACCGCCATCACGCAAAACGGAGTAGTCACCTGTGAAAGCGTAATTCACATCGGCAAGATTAACTTGCACCGAATTACCAGACATCAACACGGACAGCTCACTGGACTGATACTGATCATGAACAAGGTCCAGGATATGGGGATTTGCTGGCGTTGCGGCGATGCTCAACTGAGCTTCGATAGTCAACTCCGTCAGGCCATTCAGAATGTTGGCCGAATCCATTTCAAGATAGACATCGTTTCCGCCATCCTGATTCAGACTGAGTCCCGCATCCGTTGTCGCAGTCGCTTGCAGGTCCGATGGGTCGGCACCTCCCAGATCGCTGTCGGTGGCGACGGTGTAATTCGAAAACTCCGAAGTCTCCGAATTGAAGACGTCCGTTGTCGTGGTTGTGATGTATTCCCCGGGACTGAGCGTAATTCCAGTCAGCGTTCCTGCTTCGGCACTCCCATCGGTGATTCCCGACCACGTTCCCAGATATCGTCCCCCTTCGACATTGCCACCGTTGCGATCCGAGCTGGCATAAAAGTCGACGTAGTAGGCCCGATCCTGAAGCGTGCTCGTATCAAGGGAGTAACTGAACGTGCCGTCATCCGCGATCTCAGCCGATGTCAGAATCGCCCAGTTCTGTAAATTGTTGGCCCCCGTATCGCCATCTCCCGGGTCATTGGGATTCAGGCTATCGTCGCCGAGATCAATCGCAAGTCCTTCCGTGGAATAGAAGCTGTTACCACGAATCATCGTTGCATTGGAGAAGGTCGAGGCTTCGATGGCATTGTCAGTGCTATTGGCAATGACATTGCCTTCACCGACTGCCGTTCCGCCGATGACCGTTCCCGTGACCGTGCCGGTAATGTCTATTGCATTCCAGTTACCCGCGACGATCGACTCGCCCTTATCGGTACCAAAGAAATTCCCCTGAATGATCGAGTCGTCGGCGCCACTATCAAGCCGAACACCTTGCCCCCAAGTCGCTCCCACAAAAACGTTTTCCGTGATGATCGTGTCGTCAGCGTCGTCAACACGCACGCCGGCGACTTCGTTGTGGATAATGGACTCCCCGTCAGCCCCCAGTCCAAACCGGTTATTCTGAATCGTGTAACCGTCACCGTCTTCGTGGTAGAGCCCGACACCCTCCCAGACTCCGCCGAAGAGGTTGCCGTGATCGTCCGTGGCTCCACCGATCGTATTGGTGTTGGCTCCATTGAAGGAAAAGACACCATAGCCCGCGTAGTTCCCAGTACCTTCGACGGCTGCATTACCATCAATCGTGGTTCCGAAATAATTTCCGGCGATCGTATTGTTGGTTGCTGAAGCGCCATCCAACATCACGCCACCGAAGTAATTGTAATCGTGAATCACGTTTCGATCCGCCGAGGTCGAGCCGCCAATTACGTTGTTGTCGCCAAAGACTCGCACACCCGCCTCAAGATTGTCTTCACCAGCCACAATTGTTCCGTCGCTGCTGTAACGCCCCAACC
>CAYYHV010000125.1:0-17458 GCA_964471695.1 uncultured Pirellulaceae bacterium | reverse complement strand
ATGGTGTACGGCGTTGCTCATGTCGTCTCTTACCTCAGTCAGTTTATGTCGCTTCATCCTGGTGACGTGATCTCCACGGGGACTCCACCGGGTGTTGGTCTGGGCCTCGACCCACCAACCTACTTGAAGGTGGGACAAACAATGCGATTGGGCATTGACGGACTGGGTGAGCAGCAACAAGTGACGGTAGCCGACGTCTAGTTATCGACTCGAAGTACACACCCCGGCTTACTTATCGTACGTACGATTGGGAAAATCAGACTCAATCGTACGAGTCCCGATGAACATCTTTTCGATACGTTGAACGATTTCAGAATGTTGCGCAGCAATATCCTGCGTTTCATTCCGGTCGTCTTTCAAATTGTAAAGCTCCCAATCCAGCGGCTTTTTGCGATTGAGTGAACGACGCACGGCTTTCCAATCACCATCACGAACAGCGACGATCCCGCCGTAACCGGCAAATTCCCAAACCATCGGATGCTCGCGTTCGGGTGCCGCTTCGCCACGAATCACGTTGGCTAAATTAATTCCGTCGAGATGTTGCGCAGGAAGCGATCCGCCCGAAATCGCTGCGAGCGTCGGAAACCAGTCAGGAAAGTACGACGCAAGATCAGTCGTCGTTCCCTCGGCGACTTTGCCAGGCCAACGCACGACGCAGGGGACGCGAATACCACCTTCGTAGCAGCTGCCCTTATAACCTTTCAAGCCATCGTTGGAATTGAAGAAGGAGCATGCGGCTCCCCCGATATGGAAGCGTTTGTCTCGCCCACCGTGCGTTGGCCCATTGTCTGAGGTAAAGACAACCAGCGTATTCTCGGTCAGCCCATGACGTTCAAGCCGCTTGAGAATCGTGCCAACATGCTCATCCAGATCGGAGATCATCGAGGCGTAGGCGGCTCGAGGGCGCGGGTGCGGCAAGTACCCGTTTTCGCCGCGGTATTCACCATTTTCCGCGTCCCACTCCTGCGGATACTTATCCAACCACTCCTGCGGCGGCTGCATCGCAACATGCGGCTCTACAAACGGAAGGTAGAGGAAGAACGGTTCGTCCTTGTGATTGTCAAGAAACTTTAGCGCCTCGTTCAAGATGCGGTCGGGCGCATAAACCTTATCGCGATACGTTTCCGCAAGGACATCGCCTTCGGGTTGTTTGTCATGCCCCGGAATCGGGTACTTGTTGATGCGGACTTCTTTCTCGTTGCGATCCAGAAACGCCGGGTAGTAGCTATGCGCATTTCGTTGGCAATTGTAACCAAAGTAGCGATCGAAGCCTTGTTTCATTGGCGAACCCGTCGTGTTCGACGGCCCCAATCCCCACTTTCCGAAAGCGCCCGTCGCATACCCTGCTTCGTTCAACACCTCTGCGATGGTGACGATTCCTTCAGTGATCGGCCATTGCCCTGGAAAGATACGACCGTTGCCCGAGTCGCGGTTACCACGGATCTCAGCATGCGCCAGATTCTGTCCCGTCATCAGCGTGCAGCGTGCCGGAGCGCAAACAGGTGCCCCGGTATAGTGTTGAGTAAACCGGATTCCTTGCGCTGCCAGCGCGTCAATATTAGGCGTCAGAATCTTTTGCTGACCATAACAACCCAATTCCCCATATCCCAGATCGTCGGCGAGAATAAACACGATGTTGGGTTGGGATTGCCCAAGAACGGAACTGCCGAGGAACAACGCCATCAAGATTGCGGCTAGTAATCGCATTTCAGTACCTGTTCGTGTCTAAGGATTCTGATAACTCACTGTCGATGAGACTCAAGCAGCTTCCAACAGATTAACTGCATTCGAGGCATATGAAACGGGCCTTTCCAAAGATTCCCTTTCAGTCGAACTGAAGGCGATCCGTCTCGGTGAAGATAACCGTACCACTCCCCAAATTCGGCGTCTGCGAAGTACTCATGAGCCCAATTGTGGACTAACGCATGCCATTCCGCATAGCGATCCAGCCCCGTCAACTGATAGGCAAGCAAAGTCGCGATGATGGCTTCGTTGTGCGGCCACCAGAATTTCATATCGTGCCAATACTCTTGAACCGGCTTGCCATCGATGTCGACAAAATAGAATAAACCGCCGTACTTGTTGTCCCAGCCGCGTTCCCACATGTAATCGAGAATTTTGCATCCCAATTCAACCAACCGCGGTTCGTCGCGCACTTTGGCCTCCCACAAGATGAACCAAGCGGCTTCGATTGCATGTCCTGGATTCAACGTCCTACCGTCAAAATGGTCACTTATCGAACCGTCCCGTTCGACGACTTCCATGACGACTCGTCGATCATGTTTGACATGGTATTTTTCAATCGTCGCAATCGCCTCATCAATCAATGGATTCGCTTTCACGTACGCAATCGACCGACGCAACTCCTGAGCCGTTGCGATTGTGATCATCGGAACGCCAATCCCTCGTAGTTCACGATGACTGGTAAACTTGGGCTGAACATTCTGGGGATTGCCACAGTGGTCGACAAACCGCTCGAAGCAAGTTGCCGCCTTTTGTGCATATTCCGAAGACGCTGTTGCTTTGGCATATTCGCCATAGGCAATAGCGGCAAACGATTCAGAAAACGCGTACCGCCGTTTTCGAATGGGCGTACCGTCCGCCGCTACATGAAACCACATGCGTCCATCTTCCGGATCGAATCCGTAACGATCAAGAAACGTAACACCATGCTGACATAACGCTAACCATTCCGGGTTCTGTTCAACCGTGTTGTACAGTCGTCCCAGTAACCAGGTGAATCTTCCTTGCTGCCAAATCCCTTTGTCGGTATCCAGCAACGAGCCATCACGATCCAGCGCCGTAAAGAATCCTCCGTGCTTACGATCGACGGCTCGTGGAATCCAGAATGGCAAAGTCGATTTGAGCAGCCCATCCCGATAGCAGGCGATCAGTTCGTCGTTACGCGAGTCAATGGAATTGGATGTCATGGAAATCGACTTTCGGCTGATAGCCACCCAATGTCCGCGCGGTATGATACGGCCATGGCGAACGGCAAGTTCCTGTGTACGCAGTAAATCATAGTGATTGGAGTCCCAAATGAAATTACACCATCTGACCATCCTACTGCTTGCTCTTTGCTCTGGCTCTGCTTCCGCCGAATTGCCCTCCATTTTTAATGGCAAAGACCTCACCGGATGGAAAGCACCGAAAGATAACATTTGGTGGAAAGCTGAAGACGGCGTCCTCAACGTTCAGAGTGGCCCAAATAAGAAAGGGCAAACTCTGTGGACAGAAAAGGAATACACGAACTTCATTATGCAGTTTGAGTTTCAATTCGGAGAAGGCACTGTAGATACCGGTATCTATGTGCGTAACGAAAAGGAGCAAATTCAAATTGGCATCTCCGGCTCGCTCAAACGTGACCTGACCGGCTCACCCTACATCGCCGGCAAGGGCTACCCTGTCGAAGCCGCGCCGGGATTTGCAACGCTCAGCGAAGATCAGCTAAAACCGGGCAAGAGCCCTAGCGTTGAAACGATCATTAAGAAGGATGGCTGGAATTCCATGACAATCGTCGTCATCGGCAAGAATTACACCGTCTATCTCAATGGGCAACACGTCATGAGTTACGACTCGAATTCCGCCCCCAAGAAGGGTCCGGTCGGAATCCAATTGCATGGCAATCGAAATATGTCATGCGCTTACCGCCGAATTCAACTACAAGAACTGCACTAGGGCACGCTCAATAATCAGACTTGATGGGGTAGCCGACGGCCGCCCTTCCCCACCTCCTCGACGCATCGCCAGAAACGACCACGTGGACTCACCATCAACCGAGCAGCCTACGACATCGAGCCTATTCAACCAAATTTCACTTTGGCAGTTGATGGCTTTAACCACACTCTGCGCAATCTTGACCGCGATTCTGAGCAGCCTGCCAGTTCACAATGTCTATAACATTGCCTTCCTCATTGCGCCGATCGCAATTTACGGGACATTGCGAATTGTGGGATTCATCTTTCGTCCAGCTCGCGGGCTTGCCGCCCAACCAGCGTTTCTCTTTGGCGCGACGATTATGGCGTATCTGTTTACGATGTTGTTCTTCGATCTTGCCTGGAGTGTCATCGTCATTCCTATTGCAGCTATCTGGATGGCACAAGTCGCGTGCATCCACGAATTTGAAGGCGCACCAACCAACTCTCGCACATCGCAACGAGCGCAAAAAGTCTTCACGACGAAAGACTTGGCTGAGTACTTCCTTGTCGGCTGCCATGCTACCATTTTCATAGCCACCATCATCATTTTGATTTACAACGTCTCCAGCCACGTCAAAGCATCAGGCTCTTCGCTCGACAGCTTCTGGTTGATTTCGACGACAGCGACTCATACGATTTTTGATTGCCAAACCGGTTACGACCAACAGCCTTGGCGCTTCAATTTTGGCAAAGGCACCTTGGTATCGGGTCGATCGAATCCGGACTGGAACTTACTTGGAGTTCAGCGGTACCAAATTGGCCCAAGACGCGGAGCCGTGCATGTCTCTCACTGGATTGGACTGATGTTGTCAGCGGCTTTCCCTGCAATTTGGGCAGCGAGAAAATTGAAACTTGGACGGACTCGCCCGGGAGACGGTTTAGGCCTTACGAAATAGACGATGGCAGCTCTCCGCGCATCAGAATCTCAAATCTCAGATACTCCCCTACACCCGCTTCGCGCCTACTTTTTGCTCCCCCAAAACACCCCCTCGCCAAGCAAATTGCCTGCATCCGAGATTTCTCAAGAAATTCTCGCGCAATCCCCCGACGCTCCGGCAACATAAAGGAAAACAGCCCGGATCGGCTTCGGACCCTTTATGAATTCTCGCCCCTTTGATGACAACCTGATTGCTCACCGACCGTGGTTACATTCGGTGATTCGCAGTCGCGTGCGCGAGTCCGATGTCGTCGATGATCTGGTGAATGATGTCATGACCGAAGCCGTCACGATTCGCGAGAAAGGACAGCACGAGTCGATTGTTGAACTTGGACCCTGGTTGTACCGCGTTGCCATTCGCAAAGTCTTGCAGTTCCGCCGAAGCTCTGCACGACGACGAAAACATCAACAGGCATATTCGGAAGAACGAGTTGCTCGTGGTGAAACGCTATGGTTGCAGCAGCCGATTGAATCCATGCTTGGCGACGAACGAGAGATGACCGTGCGAGTCGCGGTTGAGAAACTAAAAGGACAAGACGCCGAAATTCTGCTGCTCAAATACGTGCATCAGTGGAGTTACGCCCAAATCGCTAAACACCTGGGGCTTACGCACTCAAAAGTCACACATCGATTGCGTCGAGCCCGTGGAAGATTGAAAACCGAGCTCACTCAAATGGGTTGGGAAGAGAACCATGAAAATTAATGAACAGAACGTGCCGCTCGATGATCCCCTTTGGTTGGATTTGCTTGTCGACGATGAACTCACGGGATCACAACGAGAAACATTGCTTGCTCATGTCGAGCAAAAAAACTATTGGAGGCAATGCGCCTTGGCATTTGTCAACGATCAACTGATCGCGAATTCACTGACTTCCTCGGCGTCCCATCCATCCAACCCCATAGACACCGCAAACAGGTTCTCACCCGACGTAAACCCGCAGGCTCGAAAATCCAGGTACGGGTTGCTCACCATCGCTGCCTTGATGCTTGGGTTTGCCACCGCGTGGTTATGGCAATCTCAAGCGATACTCCACGAAAGGCAAGTCGCGGCCCAGGCACGGGCTGAATCGGAATCACGGATTGCGGCCATAAGCGAGGCCTTGACCGGCATTCAATCAATGCAAGCCAGGCTCGAACATTCGACACATCAGTTGAACGAGCGGACAATATGCCTGACGAAGATTATCGACAACGAGTTCATCTCGGTTTTCGACACCCCTGGGACGATCCCCGATCTGTTTCTTGAAACGCTTGTGATGGCTGGGCACGACGTCAACGTTAGTCAGCATAAGAATGCGAATTCTGAATTTACCCAACGAATTACGATTCGAAAGTCCCCTCGAATCAACACCAGTCTCTAACCCCATCTCAAGGACTTGAAAACATGCGATTAGCAATCATCTTTGTCGCCATGTGCGCAACTCTGGGTCAGGCGCAAACACTATCGGACCTCAAAACCAAAGAGGCGGCGCTTCGCGCAGAGCAATCTGTGATAGCGAATCGGCTAAGGGAACAAGAACGAGCCCTTTACCTGGAGCAACTCAAGGCAAACGAGGACCTTCAAACGGCTGACCAACGCCGAACGCTCTTACAGCAGCAAGTGCGCCTGCAGACGTTGCTGCAGAAGTTCGGCAAAAGCCATCCTCAGGTGCAGGCGGTCGAAGCTCAAATGAATGCCTTACAAAACCTCTACCGCCAATCGGTCGCGAGGTCTGTCGAAGTCAGCAAGAATCGAGCAATGTCATTGCTCGATGCACTCACAGCCGAATTGCGAAAACGAGTCGTTGCCGATGACGATGAACAAAAGCGCAAAGTCGATTCGGCCATCGCTATCTTGAAGGAAGTTATCGCAACGCCAACGAAACAAGAGAAAAGAATCGAAGCCACAGAGAAAGACAAATCTCGCATTGAACAAATGAGAAAGGCGCTCCAACGTACCGAGGCGAGGATGATTGAAGAACAAGCTCGTATGGAAGCCGAGTTACAAAAAATCAGGCAGGCGCATTCGGAAGCGACCCTTCGACTGCAAGAAACCTACAACGTTTTGAAAACCAAAGAGGTCGAAGCCGACCTCGTCGAATCAAGTAAGAAGAACGCGTTGAAGGAACGCGTCGATAGCATGGAATCCAGCGTCGATGAAATCAAAGCGATGCTTAAGCAACTCTTGAGTGAAAAGGAAGCCGCTAACGCTGACGAGGCGGCAACCGAAGAGTGAGCGAGTTGCCGAACAAAAGGCAGACTTGATTTCAAATCTTCCCTTCCGCTTGGAGTTCCGCTGCAAGTCGCGATTGATATGCCGAACGAGCCGCCTTATCTTCCGCGGCTCGCTCTGAATAATAGATGAATCCCAATGCGCGACGATTTCGATTCGGCGACTTGTTGCCATCGGCTCGGTGAACCGTCAAGGCATGATGCGCCAACAAGTCCCCTGGGCTGGCTGGAATTGCGACTTCATTTTCAACATCCGATGGCGATCCAAAATCCGTGATCGCCTGCGAGAACCCCAACGTGCCGGATTTTCCGTGAGGACGCATCCCCTTGTTATGCGAGCCGCGGATATATCGCACACATCCATTCTCTTCGTCGACTTCATCCAATGCTAACCACATCGTTAGTGCTTCGCACGGTTCGAGCATGAAGTAGAATCCGTCTTGATGCGGCGGCGTCGGCAATCCTTTTCGCGGCGGTTTATTGAACCACTGAAGGTTTTTGGGGATGACGGGTCCGTCCAATAGCGTTTCGGCCAATTTTCGAGGCTTTCCGTTGAAGAATAATTCAGCCAGCACGGAATCAAATTTCCAGACATGCTGAATCTGCTTCAGCGACGATACGTCGCCCTTATCCTCATAGAATACGTATGCCGGCGGTAGCTCAGCCAACTTATCGGCGACGAAACACTCCAATCGGCTCTGCAAATCAGCGAGTTCGCCTGCACTCAAGAATTCCGGCAACTCGGTAAATCCGCATTCCCGAAACTGCGTTCGTTGGGCCTGATAAGCCAGATTCATCACAAAATCCCCCGAAAATCCAAAACTGTGGCCCGACACCGGTCGCGAAGGTGATTTACTCAATAAGGACTCCTTCCGAGGTATCTTATTGAATTACGATAATATGATCATGGCATCCAACGAAGAATGGCTGGAACAACTGCTTGAAACAACACCCGGATACGAATCCGAAGTGTTTGAGCAATTCGCGCAACGGCTACTGGCACTAGCACGCACCCGCTTGCCGCAAAAAATGTCGGCTCGAGTCGACGCCGACGATGTTGTTCAATCCGTTTTTCGAACCTTCTTTCGCAGGCACACCAAGGGCCAATTTCGCTTCGAGTCGGAATTTGACGTTTGGCACCTGCTAGCCGCAATCACTTATCGCAAGGTGCTCAACACCGTGCGTTTTCACAATCAGGATTTGCGCAGCGCGAATCGCGAACTCGCCAACCATGATTCATCTCCCACATTGACCGACCCCAATCCGGGTCCCGAGTCGGTGATGATCATGATGGACTATACACGGTGGATTCTCGAGAGACTGCCTGATCAACATCGTGAAGTGATGCAGCTTCGAATGGAAGGCCACACCGTTCGAGAAGTCGCCGATCACGTGGGCCTGTCGGAACGCAGTGTAAAACGAGTCTTATCACGTGTTCGACAACTTGCGGCTGAAAAACTTTCAGAGGAGTCCATGCCGGACGCCATCAATCAATCGAAAGACGAAGAGTAACGGCACAATCGCCACCGATCGGCAAAATATGTGATCGCCACAATCACAGACTACGAATTTCTCATAGCCAGAATCCCAGTGGATATTATGATGGACCGTTGCATGCCGACTGTCTGCTTACTGAACCGTTTCGAATCTGTAGTTTTGCCGGAAACTGCTCGTTTAACAAAAACGGTACCTTAGGTCTTCACCCCGATATACACTTCGCGCAATTATGACCAACACCGGCCGCCCCTCAGCGAACGAGACATCATGGGACAAGCG
This sequence comes from uncultured Pirellulaceae bacterium, assembly GCA_964471695.1. GTDB lineage: Bacteria > Planctomycetota > Planctomycetia > Pirellulales > Pirellulaceae > CAYYHV01. The sequence goes on along the minus strand of CAYYHV010000125.1, from coordinate 8,836 downwards.
AGAGTCGATCATCCTCGACTTTGAGTCTGCTTGGCAGGATGCGCAGGACGATTCTCCCGGCATCAAGCAATACCATGATCGCATGCCGGATTCGATTGCCCTGCTGCTTGAGTTGATCAAGATCGACCTCGAGTACCAATGGAAATCTGGCAATGAACGCCACATCGAGGACTACGCTGATCTCTCACCCATTATCTTGACAGACCCCGCCAATCGCCGGGAGCTCATCGAAGAAGAACTCCTCGCTCGCCGCGCCGTCCAGCAAGCACCGCGTCGCCAGGAATTGACGGAACGTTTCCCTGCCGACCAGGATTGGCTGGGGGATCTCATTGAAGAATCTGCCATTCGCTCCGAATCGGTATTGGCGGACCGCTCGGTAGAAATATACCCAGGACAACGGGTTGGTCGTTACGAGATGATAGAAGTCGCGGGGCAAGGCGCTTTTGCTGATGTTTGGCGAGCTCACGATACCGACTTGCAACGCCAAGTCGCCATCAAGGTCCTACGACTGAGCAAGAACGAATCGAAGGGTGTTTTTGGTCGTTTCATCCGCGAAGCCCGTACGGCTGCCAGCCTTCAACACCCTGCCATCGTCCCGGTATACGAAATTAACCAATCCGGAAATCGACCGTACATCGTCAGTCAGTTTGTGCACGGCCCGACTCTCGAAGGTTTATCCAAACAGCCGATGTCTTTCGCCGAAAGCGCTCGTATCGTTGGCGAATTGGCTCGTGGTCTCTCCTGCGTTCACGAACTGGGCATCATCCACCGCGACTTGAAACCAGCCAACGTTCTCATCGGTGATGACAATCAACCGATGCTCACCGATTTTGGTTTGGCCCATGTCGAGCAACAATTCGAAGCCACGTTGACTCAACAGGGCGACGTTCTTGGCACACCAGCCTACATGTCCCCCGAGCAGGCTCGTGGTGACATCCGCCGCATCGACTCCCGCACGGACATTTATGCTCTGGGAGTCATCTTGTACCGACTTGCGTCGGGACGCTTGCCATTCGAAGGCACCACCAGCACCGTCCTGTATGGCGTTATTCACAATACGCCGACGCCCTTGGAATCAGTCACCGGTACCGTTCCGCCCGACTTCAAAACGATTGTCGACAAGTGTCTCGAAAAATCGCCAAGTGATCGTTATCAATCAGCCCGACAACTGGCCGATGAACTCGATCGCTTCTTACTTGGCGAGCCCATTACGGCGCGCCCGATTGGTTGGGGCGAACGAATCTGGAAATGGTCACAGCGTCGCCCCAAGTTGGCCGCCATTTTGGCGACTTGCCTGCTCCTCGCCAGTTTTTGCCTGGGCACTCTTGGACAACTCAAGACCGTTCGACAACAACGCAACCAGACTCGAGCGCTTTTGGCGCAATCCGCCGAAGACGCAGGACATCTCGCTATGAAGGCTGGACATCACCGCGAAGCTATCGGCCATTTCATCCGCTCCATCGACGGCGGATCGACGCGAACCGACCAGTTGGCGTTCAACGTCATCGAAGCCATGGTTGCCGATCGGCAAATCAAACGCGCCGCGGAATATTTTACAGCCATTCCCGAGCGCAACGTTTCCCAGGCCTTTATCGCGAGAAAACTGCTGTGGAAAGCCGAACTCGCCTGGGAAGGGGCACTCAATGGAGTCGATGTGATCGAGTCCATTGAATCGGCATTGGATACCGGAGTCCTACCACCGGACGAAGAACGATACGCCCGAGCCATGATTGCGGGTACAACAGCCGAGGCGATTGAGCAGTTTGAACTCTCTCTACAGAACAATCCGTTTCACGATCGTTCCCGTCGCAAATTAATCGCCGCCCTACTCTCCTCCGCGCAGTTTGAACGAGCTCGCGGGATTACGCTGGCGTCGCGGCAACTTTATCCCACCAATACCAGCTACATCGCCATCAACGCGCTCGCCTCTTCCGTCACTGGCAACTACGAATCCGCGGTCGCCACGCTCGCAAATTCAGCGATCGAACCCGCGGAAAAGAATACCTGGCAAGCGATGTGCAAAATAGCCAACAGGCTTAATAACCAAACGATGCCCACCATGTTGGACACCAATGTCGGATTAACGATCCCGTTGATGAACCAGTTTTCACAATCTTGCTTCCCGTTACTCGCCAACAATGGCTTCCGGTTGGTACCGCGGGTTCACGCACGATGGGCGCCTCTGATTAAAACGATGACGGACTATCCACGGGACGCTGCGACCGTGAATGAACGCATCCAGGAGGTCCTCGAGATTCACCCCGAAGCGACTCTCAATCAGCTCCAAGTCGACTATGCCCTGTCACAAAATGACTGGGACCAAGCTCTGGACCATGCAGATCTGGCTCAACGCTTACCGACATACCTGAACTCTACTCGCTCGGAATCGGGAAAAACGATTGCCGCGATCGCCGCCTATCATTTGCAGAAGGAAACAAGCCCTCGTTCCAAGTACGTCAAGCTGCTCAACGATTCAATTGATACAGTCATCTTTGAAGGACTGGATGCCAACAAGATTCGGCTCTTCGTCATCTCAGCAATTCGCGCCAACAACTATGAGAAAGCCAACGAGATTGCTGTCAAATATTGGGACGACAGCACAGACGCATTGTGGCATCGGGCCATCATCGCACGTGAATTGAAGCGATATGAAGAGGCCGTCGTTCTCTCAGATCACTTGTTGGAAAAAGAGCCAAATAACAAAAGTTACCGTGCATTGCGAAAAAGTGTGGTCGATCTGGTGCGACAGTCGCTCAGCAACTACGAAGCGGCGGAAATCTCGGAAAACGACGAAACGAGCGAGTCGGAGGCCACCCCATAACCAAATTTCCCCGGTCGGCCCCTCAGTTGGCCCCTCGTCGGAAAGCAGAGTGATTAACCTTTCAGACGCCGTTTCAAATCCCTCGGAAACTCATCCCTGAAAGATCGCTATGGCCGCGAAACGCAAGAAACGAACCGCACCTCGACCACGTCGGCTGAATACTCATTCTTTTCGCTTCGAACCGCTCGAAGACCGTCGCATGCTGGCAACCGTTACATGGGATGGCGGCGGCGACGGTGTCACATGGAATGATGCGGCCAACTGGGATGTCGGTGGAGCCGACCAACTGCCGATCGCCGGCGATGACGTAACGATCGACGTGCCAGGTTCCGACCCAGTCGTCTTGCTCGATGTTTCCGTTTCACTCAGTAGTCTGACGACCAACGAAGACTTGTTCATTGACGGCGGGTCACTTACGGTCTCCGGAGCAGCCAACGTCAACGCCGATTTAACGATGCTGCATGGGACCTTGATTGCCGATGGCGCAACCGCGTCGGTATCAGCCACGAACGCAAGCAGCCTCGACGATGCCAACATCCGGGCTCTCAATGGGGCCACGATTGCTCTCCCTGCCACAAGCTACTCCGAAGGTAACGCAACGCTCGAAGCCGTTGGAGCCGGCAGCCTACTGGACTTGTCGAGCGTCGCCACACTTCAAGGCGGTGGGTTCATACGACAAGTCAACATCAACGCGACGGATGGTGGCAAAGTCGACTTGAGTGGGCTCACACAAATCACGGGTGGAGCCACACTCTTGACAGCAACCGGAACGAACAGCCTGATCGACATGACGTCCTTGACGGATTTCAATGATACCAATGGAAATCGAATTTCTCTGTTGCGTGCTGCGAACAACGGTAAGATCGACGTCCCCCTGCTTACCACGCTCGATGCCGTCTATCTCGAATTACTCGACGCATCCGCGACCATCCCAACGGCCCAGATTGAGTCGATGACTGGCGGCAAAGCCTCTATCGTTGGCCAAGCCGTCGATTTCAGCTCATTAACAACCGCCACAAGCAACTGGTTCACCCTGTCAGGCGGAGCCACGGCCAACCTCAACAACCTGTCCAATGCTGACTCGGCAACATTCCGTGTTAACGACGGCGTCACGCTCAGCCTGCCTGCGATCACGACCTATACCGAGGGGTCGTCCACGTTATTAGCCGATGGGGTTGGCAGCCAACTCGTCTTTCCCTCTTTAACGACATTACAAGGCGGTGGATTCGTACGGTCGGTATTCGTCGAAGCCAAGAATGGGGGACTTGTTGACTTGTCGCAAGTCACCGCCATCACCGGTGGGTCGACTCGAATTATCGCCGAACATACCGGCAGCAAAATCGACTTGGCAGCCCTCACGTCGTTCGACGACACCAACGGAAATCGAGTCTCCGAACTTACCGCTCTCGACAGCGGTGAAATCAATGTTCCCATGCTGACGACGACTTCGGCAGTCAACATCAACCTCGACAGCACGGGGAGCATCCAGACTTCGCAGATTACGTCCATGACAGGTGCCAGCGCCTCGCTTACTGGCCGGGCCGTTGATTTCAGTTCCTTAACGACCGCGACCAACAATTCCTTTACTCTTTCTTCGGGAGCCACAGCTAACCTCAACAATCTGGTGAACGCCGATGCAGCGAGCTTCCGAGTCCATGACGGTGTCACACTAAACCTGCCGGCCATCACAACCTACACGGAAGGTTCGTCCACGCTCCTCGCGGATGGAGTCGGCAGCCAACTCGTCTTTCCCTCGCTCACGACGCTGGAGGGTGGCGGCTTCGTCAGGACGGTTTTCGTCGAGGCAAAGAACGGAGGACTCGTCGACCTCTCTGCGCTCGCAACCATTACTGGCGGTTCGACTCGGTTCGTCGCCGAGCATGTGGGCAGCAAGATCGACCTCGCAGCCCTTGCATCGTTCAACGACACCAACGGAAACCGTGTTTCGGAACTCACGGCAATCAACAATGGCGAGATCAATGTGCCCTTGTTAACCACGACTTCGGCGGTCAACTTCAATCTCGACAACACGGGCATAATGCCAACGTCGCAGATCGCGTCCATGACGGATGGCAACACGGTGGTCGACAACCGAGCCGTCGACTTTAGCGGCATCACGCCGGCGACAGCGCAACAGTTCACGCTCGTTAACGGGGGAACCGCTAACCTGGACAATCTAGCGAGCGCAGACGCAGCCGGGTTTATCGTCAACGACGGTGTCACGCTCAGCCTGCCTGCGCTTACCAGTTATACCGAAGGGAACTCGCTACTCCGAGCCAACGGGACCAACAGCCGTCTGGAGTTCCCCGCGCTTGCCTCTATCGTCGGTGGCAGTTTTGTTCGCACCGTGTTTATCGAAGCCGATAACGGCGGCCATATCGACCTCTCATCCGTATCGGCCATCACCGGCGGAGCCACCGATATCAGTGTCGACGGCGGAACGATTGATCTGACTCAGTTGACTCAATGGGATGATACCAACGGCAATCGCACCTCGCGACTTCGAGCCGACAATGGTGGCGTCGTTTCGCTCACACCGACCAACCTGTCAGTGAATGCCGTGGTCGTAACGCTAACCGATACCGGCACTCTGGACGGTGGCACGTTGACCATCGGCACATCCAGCGTTCTCGACGGCTCCGGACAACTCGATGCCAACCTGATAAATAACGGCAAGGTGCGTCCCGGTAGTTCGCCCGGAAGTCACATAATCCTTGGCGATTTTACGCAATCCAGTAGCGGTACTCTCGAAGTCGAAATAGCGGGTACGACGCAATCCACCGAGTACGACTGGCTCAACGTGGCTGGGCATGCGCTGCTCGACGGCACCCTTAGCATCACGCGACCAGGGGGTTTTCTGCCCGCCGAACTGGATACGTTCGAGATCATCAAACACAATTCGTCGAGCGGTACCTTCGCGACGATCAACGGGGATGCGCTCAGCAACCTCCTTGTCCACAATCCGATCTATTCAACCGCATCGGTGAACCTTCGAACGGTTCCTGAAGTGTTCATCAACGACATTTCCGTCGCAGAAGGGGACTCAGGAACTGCTACCGCGACCTTCACCGTCACGCTGTCGACGATCGTGGGGCACGACGTCACTTTCGATTTTTCCACAGCCGATGATTTCGCCAAACTGCAAGACGCCGACTATCTCGCATCGCAAGGAACGGCAACCGTTCTGGCGGGCGACCTGACGACTACAATCTCCATCGACGCAGTCGGCGATGTCGGATTGGAACGAGACGAATCGCTACTCGTCAATCTGACATCACCGATTGACGGACGATTGACCGATCCGCAAGGCGTCGCCACGATCCTCAATGACGACGTTCTCCCCGCGATTGAGATCGCCGATATCATTACGACGGAACCGGCCAGTGGTACTCGACAGGTTGAATTCGTCGTTGAACTCTCCGCGCCGGCTCCCGATCAAGTTTCCGTCGACTTTGCAACCTCCGACGGTACGGCAGCGGCTCCCCTCGACTACGCAGTAACAAGCGGCTCGCTGACATTCGACGCGGCTCCATCCGACGGATTGGTTTCCGATGGTTCCGAGGGAGCCTTTGCTCCTACCAGTCACGTTACCGTCCCCCTGCCGGCTGATGGAATTCTCAACTATACGACGATCGACATTCCCGCCGGTGTCACTGTCACGTTCACCAAGAACGCGAACAACACTTCGGCAATCCTTCTGGCCACGGGACACGTCAACATTCAGGGCAGCATCAATGTCTCCGCCTCAGGACGTATTGGCGGAGTCGGTGGTGGCGATGGTGGACTAAAAGGTACAGGCGACACCGCTCCGGCTGGCAATGGCACGGACGGAGAAGGCCTTTCACCTGGCACCGCAGGATTGGCAACCGACGGCTTTGTGGGAAGTGGCGGCGGCGGCGGCGGGTATGGCACCGCTGGGTTGGGACCGACGACGCGATCGACGACTCAACCCGGCATCGGCGGAGCCGCTATCGACATCTCCACCGACATTGCGACACGAGGCGGCAGCGGCGGTGGTGGCGGAGCCGGATGGGAAAAATTCGGCAACCTCAACGGGGGCGATGGCGGTGGAGCCGGCGGTGGCATTATCGTCGTATCGTCGCATGGAACCATTACTGTCGACGGCTCCATCCGAGCCAACGGAGCCAACGGTCAAACATCCTTTGCCAATGCTTTCGGTTGGGGCGGCGAGGGTGGCGGCGGCAGCGGTGGATTGATCGACTTGCAGGCGGACGACATTGTCATCAACGGCACGTTGGAATCCAATGGTGGTCTTGGCGGCGGCATCGGCACGATCCCAAGTAACAATGCGAATTTCTCCAGCGGAGCCCATGGTGGCGACGGTTATATTCGACTGACAGGCGACGTCACAAATAATGGCACGCTTGCGGGTGTGACCATCATCAATCCACTCGACGTCCGCAGAACCATTAGCGTCACCGTCAACAGCGACAGCGTTGCGGAGCACAACGAAGACTTCCTGACCACTCTCAGTGCGGCCGTCAACGGAATCATCACCAACGCCACGGCGACTGCTACGATTCAGCCTCCGCTCGACATCGCCTTTGTTGCTGACCGCTCAGACGGACAAACAGAGCTATTTCGCTCCAGCGGCGGTCCGGAAAACACCGCGATACTTCGCAACATCGGCGGCTCACAAAGCTCGTCCCCTCATGAACTCACGCTCGTCGGCGAAACGCTGTTCTTTGCGGCAACGGGGGCTGACGGAGAAGTCGAATTGTTCAAAGTGAACGCCAACGGCTCGGCTCAACGAGTCAAAGACCTTGCCGGTGCAATCAGCAGCCAGCCACACGAACTGACGAGTTTCGATGACAAACTGTTTTTCGCAGCCACTGGCCCTGATGGTAACACCGAACTCTACGTTTCCGACGGAACCAACACGGGAACGACTCGTGTCAAGAACTTGTCTGGAACAACGAGTTCCAACCCCCACGAGCTGACCGTCGTCGACAATCGGCTCTTCTTCACAGCTAAGGACACGGTGTCCAATATCGAACTGTACGCTTCCGATGGCACATCCGCCGGAACGAACCGAGTCCGCAACCTGGGTGGCAACGCGATCAGCTCCGACCCCAAGGAGCTGACTGCGTTGGGAAGCAGCCTGCTGTTCACCGCACTGACGGCCAGCAACGAACGTGAACTACACAAATCCGACGGCTCGCATGCGGGCACATCGCTGCTTACGGACCTGTCAGGCACCGTTTCCGCCAATCCACAGCAATTGACGGTCGTCGACAACCGTCTCTACTTCGTGGCCTCAACCTCAACGGGCGAACGAGAACTATTCGTGTCAGACGGAACGGCGGGTGGAACGGTTCAGGTGGCCGATCTTAACGGTTCGGCGAGTAGTGATCCCGCCGAGCTGACGCAGTGGGACGGGAAACTCTATTTTGTGGCAACGCATGCCGGCCAACGCGAGTTACATGTCGCAACTGGCACCTCGGCTTCATTGTTCAAGAACCTACATGGCGCCACAGACTCCCATCCTCACGAACTCACAGCGGGGCTCGACCGACTGTTCTTTGCCGCAACGGGCATAGATGGTGAAACCGAACTTTACGCCAGCGACGGAACGGGCCCTGGGACTTCTCGAATCCGAAACCTCTCCGGCAACATCAGCTCCAACCCGCACGAGTTAGCCGCCGTTGGTAGCGGCGTGTACTTTGCCGCCACGTCGAGCACGAATGACATCGAATTATTCCACAGCGACGGCACCTCAGCCGGTACCTCGTTAGTCAAGAATCTGGCTGGCAGCCCAACACCGAATCAGATTATTCCGTTTTCTCTTTCTGAACCTGTGAATGTTAGCAGGCCTAACCATAACACGCGGGTTGGCCTGGCAGAGCACAAGGAAGATACGACGCAACGGTCACAAAGAGCCGCAACCAATGTTGACTTGATCTTCAGGATGGAATAAGTCACCGAAGGTGGTTTACCACTCAACCTTCTACTTACTCTTCGCCAGACTCACTTTCTCAACGCCTTGATCCAACG
>CAYYHV010000124.1:0-17488 GCA_964471695.1 uncultured Pirellulaceae bacterium | reverse complement strand
CAACGTAGGTTTGGCTCCGATTGGGGGGGATTTGCCCACCCACGATTTGGGCAGGAAAAACCGCTCATTGTAGGTTTTCGCAAGATTCAATGTCAACGAGAACGAATTACCCGATTTCGGCAGCCAGCAAGGTCCGACTAGATATTAAGTAGCAAGCCCCAAAGAACATTCGTAAGAGTCGTTTTTGGCGAGATTGGTTCGGGGTAACATAGGCTGCCCATGACGGGCGGTTTGGCCGACCTTAGCCATCCAACACCGTCATTCTGATGAAATCCACGAAAGGAAAGAGACTTGAATTCACTCGCCATTGTGCTTGCGGCCGGAAAAGGTACGCGAATGGAATCCGACTTGCCCAAAGTCCTCGTACCGGCCTGTGGCCGGCCACTTGTGGAGTATGTCCTCGATGCAATCAATGCCGCGGGTGTTCAAAATATTATCGTGGTTGTCGGCTATAAGGCGGAGCTTGTCCGCGAAGCCCTGAAAGACCACTCAAATGTGCAGTTCGTCGAACAGACCGAACAGCTGGGAACCGGGCATGCTGTGCAGGTCTGTATGGAGCACCTTGAGAACTTTGACGGGGCAGTGATGGTGCTCACCGGAGATTCGCCACTCACGCAAACCGATTCGCTAAAACAGTTGCTTGATTTGTACCAATCGGACAACCCAGCGTGTGTGATGGGAACCTTGAAAAAGGACGATCCGGCCGGTATGGGCCGCATAGTCCGTGATGACAAGGGTGAGTTTGTGGCGATTGTCGAGCATAAGGATGCTACGGAAGAGCAGCTTAAGATCGATGAAGTGAATATGAGTACCTATCTTTTCGATTGTAAGAAGTTGGTACCCGCGCTTGGAAAACTTCAGAATAATAATAAGCAGCAAGAGTTCTATATCACGGACTGCCCGGGTATCCTGAAGGAAGAAGGGGAAGATGTACGTGCCTTGCCGGTGTTGAAACCATGCGAGGCGTTGAGCATCAACAATCTTGCTGACTTGTCGGCAGTCGAAGAAGAAATGCGAAAGGCGACGTAGCGGTCGATGCGCGAGCTTAAAATATTCAGTGGCAGAGCCAACTCGCCTCTGGCAAAACGGATCTGTGACTTTCTGAATCTGCCGCTGGGTAAAATCAGCCTGGTGGATTTTCCGGATGGTGAAATCGGTTGCAAAATTGAAGAGGACGTCCGCGGACGCGACGTCTACCTCGTGCAATCGACGAGTCCACCGGTGAACAAGAACCTGATGGAGCTGTTGATCATGATCGACAGTTGCCGTCGCGCAAGCGCCGCACGTATCACGGCTGTGCTACCCTACTATGGCTATGCTCGACAGGATCGCAAAGACGAGGGGCGCGTTCCCATCACGGCTAAGCTTGTCGCAAACATCATCACACGAGCGGGAGCGGACCGCGCACTGACGATGGATTTGCATGCGGCACAGATTCAGGGTTTCTTCGATGTGCCGGTAGATCACCTTTACGCGGCTCCGGTTCTCAATCGTCATTTTATCGAAATGGAGCTGGACCCAGAGAAATTGGTCGTCGTCAGTCCCGATGAAGGCAGCATCAAGCGGGCTGTCGGCCACGCAAAGCGACTGGGTGGATCCTTGGCCATTGTCGATAAACGAAGAAGTGGAGCCGACTCGACCAGCCAGGAAAACCTCATCGGTGGGCCAATCGAGGGGCGAACAGCCCTGATGTTCGATGACTTGATCAGTACGGCAGGATCGATCTGTGGAGCCGCCAAGCTGTGTCACGAACACGGCGCTCGCGAGATTTTCGTCGCTGCAACGCATGGTGTGCTATGTGGTCCAGCCATTCAACGGCTGAATGACTCGCCAATCACCGGTTTGGTCGTGACGGATACGATTCCGCTTTCCACCGAACAAATGCTGCCCAATATCAAAGTTCTCTCGGTCGCTCCCATCCTCGGTGAAGCCATCAAGCGAATTCACCACGATGAATCGATCAGTGAGATTTTCCGCGATGAAGGTATCTGACTTCCAACGAATGCAAAGTACCACACGGCGAGCGACGTTGGTTCGCGAAGGTTAATATCGGTTCCCATCGCGGGTTAGTTTGACGTGCGGAGTGGGGTCCAAGTCGAATAGCGCGGATCATCCCCTTCCTCTTCTTCGGTAGGTTTCGAGAAGATCAAGTCGACGGTTCTGTGGCGAATCACGTGAATGCCCTGTTCAGTCGCTCTAACGATTCGAAGGGGAGCACTTGCAGAGACCACAAACGGAATTCTGTCATCCGCTGTTCCGCGTTCAGATATCGAATCGGATTCACCTTCCGATTCGAATTCACTCTCGACGAGTGGAGTGATGGAAAAAGCCACAATCTCGCGAGGATCGGGGCTGCCAGCTAGATTCTTGACAAGCTTCGTGCCAGCGGTTGTTCCGTCACTCGAATACAACTCGACTTCACCGTTTGCGGCTGTTGCTGAGAAATACAGCGTGCTTCCCACAACGGCGAAGTTGTGGGGGTCGGAGCTCAGAGACCCACCAAGGTCTTTGATGCGGCGCGTTCCGGACTCTGTCCCGTCGGATGCATAGAGTTCCCGTTCACCATCATTACCTTTTGCCGCAAACAATAATTGATCTCCCAATACGAAAGGTTGCCCCACCTCGGCATTGGTTGACCCGTGTAGGTTGGCAACGATGCCAGTCCCAGCCGCGGTGCCGTCCGTAACATGCAATTCAGCTTGTCGGTCCTCCGTTGTGGCTACAAAGTACAACTTGCCATCAAGCTCAGAAAATCCGCGAGGATTGCCCGAACTCGCTCCCGAGATGTCTGCGACTTGGATTGTTCCGGAATCCGTTCCATCGCTCTTCCACAATTCCGTTTGTCCATCGTCACCGCGTGCGCGGAAATACAATTGGTTTCCAAATGCGGTCAACGAACGGGGCAGGCTATTGATGCTGCCGGCGATATCTTTGACTAACACGGTTCCTTCGAACGTGCCGTCACTCTTGAACAATTCACGATCGTTGGTGTCGGTCGTCGCCACAAGGTAAAGCGTGTCTTCAACGACTGTTAAATCACTGGGATCAGCGCTCACGGCGTTGCCAAACAGATTTCGCACTCGGAAAGTGCCTGGGCCCGTTCCATCGCTTCGATATAGCTCCCGCTGGCCCAAGCCGTCTTCTGCCGTGAAGTATAGAATTCCATTCATGACGACGAGATTAGCAGGATTTGCGCTTGTGCTTCCCGACAGGTTTTTGACTCGTGTCGTACCCACGTTGGTTCCGTCCGTCGAGTAGAGCTCCGTCTCGCCATCAGGGCCGGTTGCTACAAAGTGAAGCATGCCGTTGTATTCAATCAGCTCGTGCGGGGCAGAGCTGATAGGCCCCGACAAGTCTTTAACTCGTCGAGTTGTGCCATTCTGTTGTGTTCGGAATAGTTCGGTTTCACCATCCGCGCCAGTGGCTGCAAAATAAAGGTCATTGCCAACCACAGTTAGCTCGTGTGGGTTAGAACTTTGCATCCCGCCAACATTCTTTAGAAGACGCGTGCCAACAGCAGTTCCATCTGATTGGAACAATTCAACCTGACCGTCTGCTCGGGCGCCTGCGAAGGCGATGCGGTCTGGTCCATTAAGGATCAGTTCAAACGTTGTCTGGGACTCCATGGCTGGGAAACCGTTGTCACTAACGGCGACGGTAACAAACTCGTTGCGAACGGCAGACGCATCGTCGGGCTCCCAGACCAGCGTTCCGGATTCACTGACCGTCACATCACTTGGGCCGAAGATCAAACGATACGTTAGCGACTGGTCCGGCGATTCCGCATCTGTCGCGAGGAGAGCGTAAACCAGTCCACCCTCGTTCTCGTTGGTTTCCAACGGAGCAATCGGCGAGAATGCGGGGGCTGAGTTAGTGGGCACGCTCAGGTCGACTTCGAGAACGCCATCGAAAAGCGAGTCAGCGGACAATATCAGTTTACCAGAGCCAGCCGTCGCTAAAGTCGATCGGACTTCGATCGGCAATGATGATTGCGCGGCAATCGTCAACGGAGTGGTCGGCGGTGTGACCAACGCAAAGTCCCCCTCGATGTCAATCGCCTCGATTGTTACTGCCGCGTCACCATCATTACGAATCAGAAGCGGCAACGTATCAGTCGCATTGGAATCGGGTCCGAATTGAAATGACGTACGCACGTTGGGGCCGTCCGCTGCTGATACGCCCAGTCGACTGGAACGCTGCTGAACGCTGAGTTCTTGAAGCGTCAACTCGACCTGTTCCGTGGAAATATTGTCCGTCAGTAGTCGAAATCCCAGTTGATAGCTTGTGCCTTCGGAGTACAAGTCATCGGGTACGGGAATGCTGAAGGTTTGTTGACCCGACGAGTAACCCAGAATATCGCTCGAAGCCGAGAACGTGAAATCACTCAGGTCGGATATCCAAAGCGATTGTTCAGCAATGCCGTCATCGGCGAAGACTTCAAACGAGTGGGTTGCGGTGGCCGGACCCGGTAAGTCCGCATGTGGTGTGAACGACAGTTCAATAGTCTGGAGTTCACTATTGAATGCAGGCGCCCACGATGCCGTTGTCCCACCAGCGATCTGTGAGAATCGCAGGCTGCTTTCTGGCGCAACTCCGTTGGCCAAATTTAGGGACGAAGTGGCGTCCAATGAGTCAAAGCGGCCAATGTATCTGCCCCCAAAGTCCGCGCTGTTTCGGACAACGGACGTCGTGATACTTGTGTCAAATGCTTTGGACAGTCCACACATCTGGGTGTATCGACCCATGACATCGAATGGAGACTTTCGGATGTCGGAAACGTCGAATGTGTATTTGTCCCCTACCGTGATGGTAAACACGGCCTCTTGAACGTCGAGATAAACGCGGGAAGTGCCGCTATCAACGGGGCGGGAAATCAAATCGTAATCGGCAGTCACTTGCACCTGGGTGCTTTGGAATCCTCCGAAAGCGACAGCCATTTCGGAACCTGTGATGAGGTCGTTTGATGACCCCAACAACCCAAAGGCGACATGCGGCCCGCTCAAGTCGAAACTGCGGGTTATCGTGCCGGAAGCGTTCCCAAGTCCGTTGGTCCTCAACTCCGCTATGATCTCGTTCTCCAGTTGATCTTGGCTGCGCTGAATCGTGCTGGCGAATTCGCTCGAACCGGCGAGATAATTTGCAACGTCAGTGTTGGCGGCATACTCAAGCGGTGCACCACTATTCGCCAAGAAGTGACGCAAGTGGCGCTGCGCGTAGTTTGTGCCGCCGCGGGCAAAGCCTAATGGGTTTAAGTAGGCAAACTGATCTCCCAGCAAAGACAGGATGGAATGGGACGTGCTGGCTGTAGTACATCCATCTTCGAATTGCAGATTGTCGGCGTCGGAAAACTCGACCTCCGTACCGCTGAAAATTGAAAGGTCTGCCACATCTGTCGCGACGCCGATGTAGTATCCCGAATCGTAAATCGGCAATCCCGTATTGGGATCGTCAGGGAACTCGAGTGGGTTTTGAACCTCTTCGAAAGTCAGGGATACGGACTCGTTGCGGTCAAGTTCAGGAATGCTTTGCACTGCGAGTTCGCGATAGGTCGATCGATTCGGATCGAAGATGGGCTCTGAATCAACGTAAACGATGATTTCCGCCGGCTCGGATGTCTTGTAGCCCGTATTGGTTATGGTCGTGTCTACCAATAGTTCAAGAGCATCCGTGAAGGGTTCAATTCCCAGGATTCCGTTCATGATTCGGTACGTCGTGTATGCGAAGCCCGGCGCATCAACGTCAAGATCCGACGGTGTAAATTCAGCAGGAATCTCTGAACCACGGCTGTTGTTCAATTCATCAAGCTCAGGCACAGTGTCCGGATCATCGGCATGTGCGATCAAGTATCGTGAATCATCGGGGATTCCGTCGACGGGAACCGCAGGCAAGTTCACCGTAAAAGACGCATCAACATCGATTCCGGGCAAGCCGATATCTATGATATCGAATCCAGACAGATCGAAACGATCGGTACCTGCTTTGATGTTCAATTGCGTTGGGTCGCTGTCGAGCAGACCTATATTTTTCACGGTGACGGTCAGGTTCGCAAACTTCTGACCATCGACTTGATAGTAGTTCGCATCAAGCGCATCGATCCTGAGATCTGGGCCGAGAAGAACAGGACGGATGTTGTTTCCAAAATCTGCCTCGCCACTGGCTTCGTCAGCCACGATTAGCAGGTAGGGACCAAGACTTGGATCCAGCTCGCTCTTGGGTAGCTCCCCAAAGAGTTCGTCATGATTCCAGTAAATTGGAAGTGGGTTTTCAAACGCGCTGCTACTGATGCCGGAAATGAATTCCGTAGACGAATAGTAGAGGCGAATGTCACTGATCGGAGTTGCATGGGAAGGAGAAGGTTGGGGCGGACCGGCTTTGTCCACGACGAATACGAGGTCGGATTCGTCGATAGAGATAAAGTGGTTGGTCACCGCAATGTCAAAGGGAGTCGTATCAACTGAGGTTAGCGTTCCGCTCCAACTTCCACTGGTCGTCCCCGTGCCGAACCCGTCATCTACCGGTTCGTTCCAGGATAGATTGGCCGTAAACGGCAGGCTGGATATGTTGAATGACCCCGTTGAATAGTTTCCGTTGACAGCCCGCCCAGCGCTCGAACCATCATCGTATGTGACGGTTCCGGAAGCGTGGATTCGCTCGAGGTTGCCCCCCGTATCATTGAGAGCCCCCGATCCGACGTACGTGAATGCATAACTATCTAAATCGCTGGCGCGTGGCGCATAGTTCTCAATCCCGCTCCCGCTTCCTGAACTCGAACCTGAGCCTGCCCCATTCAACGGTGACGAATAGTCGAGCATCACGATCGCATTGGATGTCCCCGAATAGTCATCTCGATAGGCTGGATCGTCCGGGTAATAAATCCGAGTGGAACCGCTGAAACTTCCAGTCGAATCAAAAACCGCTTGTTGAAAACTCTCGGTCGCGACCGTCACCGCCAAGAGTCGCCGTGACTCTAAAGGTTCGAAGGAAAGTCGTTGATGATTCTGTCGCTTGCGTTGACTGGCTGTTTTACTACGGACGCGTCTTGGCATTTTTTGGTGTCTCAATGTTGCAGATTGATGCTGGGGCTCCCCAAGGAAGCGTGCCTCTCATTGTGGCGCGACAATAATAGTCGAGATTCAGTTCGTTGTCACATTCACTGTCTGTGGGGTGCGATCCGGTTGCGATTCGGTTGAGCTTGCTGTGCGAATTTGGCGGAGGTGTCGAAGGTCAAACGCTCGCGACATTCGTGGCCCAACGACTGCACTGGCTGGGGCCAGAAAACCTGATCATCAGAGTTGGCGATCAGCCACAGCGAGCGATTCGCTTTCGATAATCGTCGATCCTGACTCTGTCCATGACTAAGAATTTCAAGTTTGTCATGGCGCGTAAGAAAAGCCCGGATGATTTCCGGGCCGTTGTTGAATGTTCGATCTTCAGGATCGTTGCATTGTCGTCGAGACAATAAGCTCTTCGCGCTTAGGCAACTTGGTGTTTGAGAGCTTCCTGGACACCAACAAATGCGTTTCGCGACTTCATGCAAATCTGCTTGAACGCTTTGGGGCGAGATACGCCCTCAAGACGAAAACGCTCAACTTTTCCTTCACGGAAAATCAGGTTCCCTGCGTCGTACCATTCTTGCCCAGCCGCCACCTCAACATCAATGTCGTCAAATCGGTCGAGGGCTAGTGATTTGTCTTCGATGGCGGCCCATCCCCGCTCGACAATGAGTCGACGGTTGGTGACGCGATATCGAATGCCAATCCAAGGAAGCAACCGCAGGAAGAATACAACGGCGGCAACGGGAGCCGTCAATAAGGCCAGAAGATTGCCGATTCGAAAAACATAAAAACCAGCGCTGATCGAATACAAACCACCCAGCATCCGTCCAATTCCATAATAGGCATTGGATGGCCAAACGGTCATCACTGTTGTCTCGTTCTGGTCAGCTGGGCTGACTCCAGCAATTGCCTGCTTCATCGTATTCCTGTTGGATTGGCTTGCTGAGTTTGGGCTCAGCCATAAACGTCCTTTGATAAACCGGAAGCCTATCAAACGCAGGTTTTTCTGGCCAGCCCCAACCCCGTTGAGTGGGCATCAACGGCCAAAAACAGCCGAAAATGGAATGAACTGCCTATTCCGCCAAATCGCTAATGGGGCCGTCATTGTTGTCGTTCAGCATGGCAAAGAAGCGGTCCAGCTGAGCCACGCGCTCAACAGGACGTTGAACCGCCGCTGGACTGAGCCGCAAGAATGTCGACGCTGTCGCAGTCGGCTGAGCCTCATTGGCCACAATGACGGTGACGTTGCCGGCTGCACGAGGAGTCTCGAACACGGACCCACGACTCTCAGGGGAAGCCGTCGGTGTCGATGAGAATTTGTTAATGTTCCACAGGTTGAAGTCGCTGACGTCGACGGAACCGTTGGTATTAAAGTCGCTGGAACACCAGGCGCTGGAGCTGATGAACTTCTGCGTGTTCCACAAGTTGAAATCGCTCACGTCAACGTTGCCGTCCAGGTTGGAATCACCAGCCAGATAGGGGCCCGAAAAACCGTTCGCGACCGCGCCGTCGAGCAACCATTGATCGCGATCGATCATGTCGACCAAGCCGTCGCCGCTGAGATCGAACAGTGGATTGTGCGTTCCCGCGACAACCTCGAAAGCCAGCGCATCGATGTCATGGCAATCAAACAAGCCGTCGTCGTTAAAGTCGGCGTCGACCACTAATTCGAATTTCTCAATCGTATAGTGCAACGAATATTCGCCCACACCGCTGTCGGCCATTAATTCAATCAAATAGGAACCGTCGACGGAAGCAACCAAAGAGAGCTCCGCATTGACTCCGTCCCGCGAAGACGAATCAGATGTCGTTTCCGTATCGGGCGAAGTCAGCCGTAATTTCGGGTCCAGCATGTTGCGGGGGGCATGATTCGCAAGACTGTGAGGTGTCGATGTGTAAACGTGCAGTGTATCTCCAGCACCAAGCTCGACTTCATAGGAATCCGACACGTCGCTCAAGTACCCGAAGGCTCCCGAAACCTGATCCAACGATCTTGGGAATCGCCCAATCTCGGTATCGAAAACAAGGTCTTCGGCGACCAGAACTTGATAGTCACCGGACTCGAGGCTGGTGATGCGGACGAGATAAACGCCGTCCTGGACAATTTCAAAATCGAGAATGTCCTTCTCAAAGTTGGACGCCGTGGCGCTGCCGGTGGCTGCTACCGAACCGTCCGGTGCGATCAACTCAAGGGAAACTTCACCGCCAGATGTAGTATTGCTTAGTAGTACGATATCAAACGTTGTGCCGACTTTTCCTGTCAAATCCAATTCGAATTCATCGATGTCGGCTTCCGCCGGATCGGAGGTGCCCGTCAACTCTCCAATCGCCGCATACCGACCAGAACCCAAAGGAATGAAGGTGCTTGTTAGCGAATTGACGGCTTCCGATTCCTGATGAAGTCCAACGTTGCGGTACAACTCGAGTTCATACTCGGTGATGATGTCGCCGGATATCTCAACAGTCATCGGTGCTGAGATTTCGATAGCGGTCGGGGGCAGGTAGACTGCTTCGCCAGGCGCGTTGGCCGTGTAGATCGTGCCGTCAAGGATGTTGACGGTTAGTGTGGCGAGCGGATCAACCGGCGTGACAATCGCAGCCAGCGTCTCATCGGACTCAATAAAGAACGAATACGAATCCCGTTCGTTGGCCTCAGAAATCGATCCAACATTGCTCAAGCTTGAGGATGCGAGGCTTCCCGGAATGCCGGTGCGCCCGAAAGGATTTACTTCCTCGACATCAAAGGTTGACGTGAATGACTCGTTGGGATTCCCTAACAAGTCGACAACAACGTTTTCAGCGATTGAGATTTCGTAAGTACCAAAGCCAGAATTAGCCGCCGGATCAGTCGCGAATTCAAATTGCTGATCCGTCAACGCCGTAAAGCCTATTGCCGGTAAGCCACCAATTTCTACGTCGCTGAGTTCCAGAGTCGTTTCATCGAGCGACGACGAGAATTCAAGTATTACCGAAGTCGGAAATCCAATGACAAGAGAACCGTCGACTGGAGTCACCGAGTTTACAACTGTGGGAACGGAACTGCCCGTAGTGCCATCGACTTCGACGTAGTACTCGCCCTCACGACCGATCGTGGAAACGACAAGATCGTAGACGCCTGTTTTCAAAGCCGTATAAGTAAATCCAAGATGATCGGAACTTGCGAGTGTGGTGCCATCAGGAGCCACCAAGTCAAATCGCAGATCATTGTCGGTGTTGTCACCCAGGTGGTTGGCAAATTCGTACTGACCGCCGCCAGGAAGGAAACCGGCCACGTTGATCTCGTCGCCAGCATTGGCGGAGAGCTTGTAAACGTCTTCGCCGCCAGACGCACGGTAGACAAGGTTATCAAGTGGTACGGGTACAAAGCCTAGTCCACCCGCCAGGACGTATTCGATGTCGGCCGTTGGACGCTCAATGGTGAGTGTCTGTGTTTGGCCAGGGAACAGGAAGTCACCGAGGACTTGAGATACAAAGACGCCATCCGAATCATAGCCGCGTAGGAATCCGCGAGTCGCATTGACTTTGGCAGAGACGTCAATCGAAACGAAGTCGGTTAACTCATCAAAGTCGATGCGCAATTCATCCAAGCCAGCTTGCCAGCCCTCGGAACCAGAAGCGGACGGTGCGAAGAAATGCGTACCCGTCGTGACGTCGAAATCAGCCTCAGACGCAAAGACACTGCCGCCGTAATTGTTTGAAAGTGTGATACCTTCGAAAAGGTTATCCAAAACGGCTCCCGTCGGAGCCGAATCGGGTTCGGCATTCTCGTCAACGACGCTGGTGATGTGTCCGAGCGCACCGTTGAGCATCAGCCAATCATCGGAGGGGAAATTGCGATCAAACTCTGCATCACGCAAAACGACCAGTTCATACGAATCAGTGGCCCCAGTCGAGCTGTGAATACGCACAAAGTATTCCGACGGAATACCGTCGGTCGTTGTATCTACTAAACCACGATGGACACTCGCGAATTCTTCGTGGGCCGATCCCGTCGTCAAAAGGGAATCGTCTTCACCAATCAATTCGAACGTGAGATCGCCGGGTGAATCGAGGATAATCGAGGCGATCTGTCCATCGTCGAGCGTGAAGGAGTACCAATCTTCATCCTCATTCAGGTCACCCAATACGGCCAGCCGGTCTGCGTCAGTGGTTCCGAGCGCGACACGATGTTCGTTAATCGATTGGGCATTAGCCTTGTCATCGTTGGACAATGTGGCGTCGAGATGCTCGAATTCGAATCCTGCATTCAGGATGACTTGCCCGGTATAGTTGCCGGCATTCCCATCTTCGCTGATAATCGTGACGGTGTATTCGCCCTCGATAGTTGTGGCAATCGAATCGGATACAAGCCAGCCATCGCCGATCACATCGGAAATCACTGCACCCGTCGGATCATGGACGACAATGTGAGGTTGGAAATCGCTGGATTCAAGCACAACGGACAGGCTCAAGCCAGCATCAACCGGAATCGTATAGAGATCGACTTGGTCCTGTGAATTCATTACGCCGACAAAGTCAGCCGCATAATTCAGTCCGCCAGCAAATCCGATTGGTACCGTTGGTGATTCGTTGACAGAAAAGAAGTGCGTAAAGTCACCGCCAGCCGAACCATCGGCATCGCCATCAATGGCGTTTCCAAATGGATCGGTCAGAATCGAGCCGGAAACGGTCAGCCGGTAGTCGCCGAATCCTAACGGTCCCGACAAAATGTCAAAGATTGTGGCGTTGGTGCCGACTTCATAGTTATTGCGTATTGCCAGAGAAAGCAGGCCGTCGTCGAGCGTGTCAAACAGTCTGTCGGCCCCGGCACTACGCAATTCATAGGCGGAGAGATCGTCGACCGTCGCGGCTTCCATAATGCGATCGAACGAAATGCTAAACTCATCCACAAACGCTGAATCTGTGGACTCGCCGTCCATTGGAAGGTTGTTAATGCTAAGGACGTGTGGTAATCCCACTGTCGACGTAAGGGCATTGAAAGCGTTGACACGTCCGGTTCCCAATAGCCCGACGAAGTCTGGGTTGCTTGAATCAATGTTGTCGGCCGTCCCCAAAAGTTGCGCCGCGACCATTTCTCGCGTCCACGTTGGGTTGTGAGACCAGATGAGGGCTGCGACGCCAGCAGCATTCGGGGCGGCAATACTTGTGCCTGATTTCAGAGAATAGGTCGCACCAGGATGCGTTGAGAAAATGTTGCTACCGGGAGCAGCGATGTCGATGCCTTCACCGTAGTTGCTGGAAAACGATTTGGAGTCGGCGGCGTCTGTATTGGCGACAAACAGGGATTGTTCAAACACTTCCCTTGGCGGATTGGCTGTGTTGCCGTTCCCCGCCGAGTTGAAATGCAAAGCGCCTTGGTCGTACACATACTGCAAACCAGCCGTGTAAACCGGATCGCCGACAAAGATGTCCACGTTGTAGCTGGTCGAAACGATTTGTGCGCCGTTGTCGACCGCGTACGCATATGTCTCGGATACGACGGTGCTGGTAAACGCCTGGCGGTTGCCTGAATCGTAAAAACGCAACGGAAGCAAAGTCGCCTGGCCTGCGGTTCCCGAGACTCCCACTCCATTATCCGTGCGCGCTAAGGCCACACCCGATACATGGGTGCCATGGGAATCGTAAGGCGCCGTGTCGACTCCGTTGTCATTATCAACAAAATCCCAGCCATGAATGTCGTCGACATAGCCATTGCCATCGTCGTCAATTTCATTCCCCGCGATCTCGCCGGCATTGACCCACAAGTTGTCCACTAAATCTGGATGATCGACGTCAATGCCATCGTCCGTGATCGCTACGATTATGGACGAGTCGCCGTAAGTGATGTCCCATGCGGCTTCACTGCCGATCAACTGATGGTGATATTGAGTACTAAAGTCCGGATCGCTCGGCGTGACTTCCTGGACTTCGACGTCAGCATAGGAAAAATTTGGCGAACTCCAGAGGACGAGCGGATTACGCGTCATCTGCTCCATCGCCTGAATCACTTCGGCCGATCCAATGTCGAACGAGGCCACGACGACGGCTTGATCGTCACGTGAGAATGACAGTATCGTGTCTTTGTGTTCGGCGGTGAGCCCAGTGGTGCTCGAGTCCATCCATGCATTTGATTGGACAAAGTCGGCGGCCCAGGCGACGTTGGTAGGCGATCGGTCAGCTGTCGGCGCAGCCAGGCTGTCTGGCAACCGAAAGGCAATGACCAACTCGCCCGCCGTGAATGCAACTTGCTCGGCTCGTTCGACAAGATTGTCGTGTAGCTCCGCGTCGAAAGTGAACGCGTCGTCGACATGCACGAATTGGGTGGGGTCAATTGTCGGAGTCGAATCAGCGGCCAGCATCTCTCGTGGTTCGAGTGCTTCCGCTGTCAGCCGCGGGCGGGCAGAACGCGAGGCGGATCGCGCTGGTTGGTGCGATTTTCGAGGGCGGTTCGAGTTGGATTGTCGCCGCTTCATATGCTCGTTAATCTTGGAAATTGATGACATCAAGGCAAAATCATCAACATTTGTGCGCCCCCCGACAATATCGATGGTAACCCGATGGGCTTGTGCGTCCAGATTACGGGGTACCCTCAGGGCTGAGTTTACCAGAATTACGACAATTTGAATTGCATCTGGTAACGAAGACTACATCAGAGCCTAGAAATATAACGGAATAGGGTATTCCAAGGTTATCTGGGTTTACCCTGACTTGCGCATTCTTCGTGTCGAAAGCAATTGACAAGATGGTCGTTGACTAGTCCAGTCGCCTGCATGTGGGCGTAAATAATCGTGCTACCGACGAACTTGAAACCTCGCGACTTGAGGTCTTTGCTTAATGCATCAGATTGTTTCGTTGTCACCGGTACGTCAGCGTTCTTACGCCATCGATTCACAATGGGTTGCCCATCGACAAAGCCCCAAATGTACTCACAGAAACTGCCGAACTCTTCCTGAACCTTGATAAATAGTTTGGCGTTGCTTACCGCGCAATGAATCTTTGATCGGTTGCGAATAATTTCCGGGTTGGCAATCAGTCGTTCGATCTTGGACTTGCTAAATCTGGCAACTTTCGCCACATCAAAATCTGCAAATGCCTTGCGGTAGCCTGCGCGCTTGTTGAGTACGGTTGCCCAGCTTAATCCAGCCTGAGCGGATTCCAGCGTCAGGAATTCAAATTGTTGCTGATCGTCCCAGACGGGAACGCCCCACTCTTGATCATGGTATTCGACGTAGAGTTCGTTGCCACCATCAACCCACTGGCAACGCTTCGGCTCGTTGTTCGACCTTCCCTTGCTTTTCGTCATGGCTCTCCTTTGCTCTTTGTCTGGTCACGGTTCGATGGAATCCACCTCGGTGTTTTATGGAGTTCCCTCAAGATGTTGGGTTAGTTGTCCCCGTCTTTGTCTCCGGACGACCCGCGGTCTCGCATGTCTGACGGAGCGCATATTTTCTTCAGCCATTCATCACCCTCTGGGCGTCGCTTCAGCTTGGGGAAACGGGGGCCGCCATCGTAGTCGACAACTACGGTGCGATAGGCATCTCCGTCGACAATCAGCAATTCGACTTGTCCAGTCTCAGGCGTTTGCTGCAATGCCCTGGCAAATCGGTCCGTCGAAAACGTCTTCCCATTTACGCCGAGGATTTTCATGTCGTCCGCCAACCCCGCCTTGTCGGCTGGTCCGCTGGGAGTCACAGAGCTGAGTTTCTTCGAATCCGTATCCAGTCGAATTCCGAGCGAATAATCGCAGTTGATATACTCACCATTTTTCTCGCTTTGCGAAACGTAGGCGGGTTTTTTGTCGGTCATCGTGAGTTCATAACCGGCTCGCATTAAGGCGCCTTCGCTCAACGAGACTTGGGGGCTCTGGATCTTGTGGCGAATGAACGACTTCCAATCATAATCGTGGATTGCGTTCAACTGCTCGATGACCTCCGCGAGTTCATAGGGCTTGGGAGCAACCGGGCGCGCCCCTTCGGCTTGAAAAAAGTTGCGGCAAAATTCATCCAGCCCTTCGTGACCAGCCTGCCGTAGGATCGTGTCGACTTCTAACCAGAATAAAGCACCCTCGTTGTAATAATCCTGACTGCGACGAAGATCATTCCAACTGTTGGAGCCGCCACGCATCAAGTAAGCCGAAATCGCTGTATCTTCCAGCGATCGCCAGTCGCGGCCTTGCCGTTTTTCGAGATCAGCTACCAACTCTGCCAATCGTTCTTTGTGAAAGTTGTACGCGACCAGTCGCGAACGAACCGCCAACACATGTCCCAGGTATTGGGTCAGCCCTTCGTAGATCCATAGCAGCTTGGTGTCTTTGGTCGTGTGGTATGCGTCCCTGTACATTCCGGCTGGACGCCGGTATTTTCCGCACCATGCATGAACCAATTCGTGCGGCAGTAGATAGCCCGGGTGGCTTTTCTTTGACGTTTTTATGAGCGAACGCTCGTCGATACCGTTGAGTGAACTGGAGAGATGCTCCAATCCCATGTTGGGCAAATCGTCGCTCGCCACAATCAGGAAATCGTATTCCGCATACGGAGCGCCGCCGAACATCTTGTAGGCTTCGGCGAACAGGTTGATAAAGCCCTTCTCCATGCGCTCGTCGAACTCCAACGCCTCTTCGGAATCGGCGATGAAGTGCATTCTTGCTCGTGGCGCATGGTCTCCCGTGCTGGGCACGTCCAGGCGTCGATAGTGTCGTCCTGCAATCAGCGGCGAATCGATGAGCGTCTCGAGCGAAGTTGTCGCAAACGACGTCACGCCGTCTTGTGTTTCTGATTCCTTTAAGGCACATGCGTGCGTCCAGCCTTCCGGGAAACGACATGTCAAGTCGACTTGGAGGTCACGCGCCGCGATACCATCCGGATAGAGAACACAAGTGTTGAAGTTGATGATTAGTGCTTCACGATTTCCGTAACTGTCGACACTGCGTGATAACCGAGTCGGTTGGTTGGCAAGATACGTCATTTCAATCGTGATGTGGTCCGTCGATTCGGGCACATCCACGAAGAAACGATAGCGATCCTTTTCGTCACGTTGCCATTCCAGTCGCTCGCCGCCAGGAGTTGTGATCACCAACCCAGCCACGTTTTTGACTTGCTGACCCGGCCCATGGATTCCCGGAATCCATTTGGGGAACCACAAGACTTGTCGACCAGCCTCCACGGGCAGCACCGTTTTGGTGCGTAACAGATGACGCCCCATCTCGGTGGCGTCCACGTGGAGCTCCATTTTGGATTGCGTTTGGCCAACAGTCGCTTGGGCGGAGATGGTTGCGAATGAAATGTAGATCATCGCCAGGAGTGTATTTTTCAGCATTCAGATTTCTTTCCATGATTCCGCCAGTGGCGTCGGCAATTCTTCAGTCGTCAACGATAATCCGTGTGGTGGCTCGTGTGTGTTAATTCCCATACGTTTTTGATGTGGACCCATCATTCTAGATTCCGCCATCCATCTTGACGTGCGAAACGCGTACAGCAACCGGCGATTGCTATTCCGTTTTTAGTCTTCTAAGCTGTTGGGTTCTAATCATTGCCGATTATTGACTGAAGAATTTTTGGGGAGTTTTTCATGGGCAAACGTAGGCTGATTTTCGGGATCCTTCTCGTCGTCGTGACGGCAGGAACCGTTCTTCGCGCTCAACAGAAAGCGGAATCCGACGCTTCGATCGCACTTGCCAATGCGGTTTTGCAGAATGACGTCGGAATGTGGAACGCAAAAATGAAGATGTGGACCCACGGTCCGGACGCCGAACCGATTGTTGTCGATGCGGCCGAGAGCAATACGTTGCTGGGGAAGGGGACCTGGTTGATATCCGATTTTCGGAGCAACTTTGAAGGCGCTGAGTTTTTCGGGCACGCTCAGCTCTGTTTTGATCCCGTCAAGAAGAAGTTTGTTGGTACATGGATCGACAATATGACTCCGCATCTCAGCACGATGCAGGGAAACTATGACAATGAGAAGCGGATTTTGGAAATGAAGACGCAGGGAGTCGATTCTAAATCAGGCAAGCCGGTTAGCGGCCGAAATACGACTCAGTGGATAGGCGAAGACCGTCGGGTATTTATGTCATTCAATGACACGCCAGACGGCGAAGTGAAGCAGTTCGAGATTGAGTACACTCGCAAAAAGTCGAAGTGAATTCTTGAGATCGTGTTTCGAATCCAGCGAAGGCCTAATCGACTCGCGTCAGGAAAAGCAATCGAAAGTCGATGGATCGTTCGCCAGGGATTTCCGTGGCCGCGAGGACCAAGCGGCTAATGCCGGCTTCGAGCTGCATCTTTCCCATCGCGATGGGGTGGAAATCTTTGACATAAGATTCGGTTCTTACGCAGCGATCTTCCTTCGCGCCGACGAGCGAAGGATCGTGAAACTGATTAATGCGCGTGGTGACTCTTGCGTCGTCGTACGAGAGCGTCAGCTTCGTACCGACATCTTCGCGACGGCACGTGTAGTAC
>CAYYHV010000123.1:2914-17610 GCA_964471695.1 uncultured Pirellulaceae bacterium | reverse complement strand
CGGATTGCGAAATTTGCTGCGGAGATTTCGCGACGTGTGCAATGCCGTCGATTATGCTCACGAGCGCGGAGTCCTCCACCGCGATCTCAAACCAGCCAACATCATGTTTGGCAAATTCGGCGAAACACTCGTCGTCGATTGGGGCTTGGCTCAATTGCGAGGCGATTCTCCTGACGAGTTCCTCGATTCGACCATGATTACTCCCACAGACCCCGTGATGGCTGGACAATACAGCGTCGGCAGCCGACAGGGCAGAGCCATCGGGTCGGCAGGCTTCATGAGCCCTGAACAAGCCCGCGGCGAGCGTGAGTCGCTGACTGCCGCTACTGACGTTTACGGTTTAGGAGCCATTTTATATGCCATTCTGGTCAACCGCGCTCCCGTCGATGGACTTACCCACGCCGAGTATCAGCAGAAGACGATCGAAGGCAAAATTGACAATCCGCGAACCTTCGACCGATCCATTCCGGCTTCGCTCGCTGCCATTACGATGAAGGCACTGAGTACCGAAGCCGACGACCGCTACGATTCGGTACGTGAACTTGCCGATGACCTCGATCGCTTCCTGGCCAGCGAACCAGTGGTGGCCCACCACGAACCAATCATCGAACGGCTGATTCGCTTGGGGCGGCGCAACCAGACGGCTTTGACGGCGGCCGCAGCTGCGCTGCTGCTTGTTGCCATCGTGGCTACAGCGTCAGCATTTCAAATTTCTCGCAACTACGAACAATCAAAATATCTTGTGGGATTCATCCGCAAGTCATTTGAGCGGATGCCGCCCGAGGCTGTTGAATCCAACGACTTGAGCGTATTCATCCAAAGCCTCGGAGATTCTTACCTCGAGAACGATGAACTCTTTGAACGCGCGGGACAGTATGCCGTCGATTTCCACCAGGCCATCGGCAATGCCCATCTTCGCTTGGGCAGTGATTCGGACGACCTGGAACAACGACTCAATCAGTACGAAAAGACCACCAGCTTTTTTGTGAGGTCACTGACGACGCTGCGAGACTCCGGATGCAAAGAGGAAGACCTCGAAGTCGTCGTGCATAATCTTGCCGGCAGTTATTTTGGTACCGGAGTCGTTTTGGAAAAGATGGCGAAGCAACGGACGCTTGACGACAACTTAGCGGCCTCAACGCTCGACGAACTGGCGCGAGCCCAGGGAGCGTTTGCCGATGCAAAGAAGGTGTATCAGCAGTCCTACGAGATCAAGCGGAAAAAACATGGAATTGCCAATAACAAAACGCTAGGCGCGAAAGAAATGGTGGGCCGATGCTTGTATCGACAGGCGAAAATCTATCGTACCAATTCCCAACCGAATCTCGCGATGGAATCCGCAACCGAGTCCGTAAGCGTCCTGAACGGAGTCTACGAAGACCGTTTGGCACTTTCTGGTCTAGATAAAAAGACGCTGTACGCAAAAGAGAGACTCAACGAAGCCAGGGGGCTATTGAGCCAAATTGGGAAGTCTTCCGACTCGAATTAGATGATTTTCGGTCCTCCAAGAAAAGAATCCAATTTCGCGCGCACCTTTACCAGCAAATGCGTTTGAGTATTCAAGGGCGTCAACTTAGATTGGAATCGCCGGGATTCAATGGACTCAAGATGGAACCAGAGAATGCTCAAAAAGTCGGCCAATAGCCGCAGGAATCGACGACTTCGCGTGGAACGTCTCGAGCCACGTCAGCTGCTCGCGGTCGTCACTTCGGCTGGAGATTCAGGTCCAGGAACGCTGCGTTTCGCTCTCGAAACGGGCGATCCATTTGTGACCTTCGATGTCGACGCCATGGGTACCAATAGCATCTTCCTGGAGACTCAGCTCGCCATTGATACACCCGTTACCGTCGATGGCGAAATGAACGACATCATCATTTCGACGGCCAACACGGATCGCTGTTTCGAGATCATGGACAGCTCACCGACTCAGATTCCCGTCACGCTCAAGAGTCTCACCTTGACTCGCTGTCGAGCCACTCAAGGTGTCGGCGGAGCTATTCGAAGCGAAGAGAATTTGATTTTGGAGCGAGTCTCGATCGTCGGGAACTCGGCAATTGCCGGCGGCGGACTCGCTCTCTTGGGTCCGACATCGATCGTCGACTCGAAGGTCATCGACAATCGGACTTCAACCTTGGATGGCGGCGGCATTCTCATTGCGACTTCATTCGAATTGGTCGAAATCCACAAAACCGAGATAACCCAGAACGTTGCAGAGCAGGGCGGTGGTATTTTCATCGCCGCGACAGACGGCAACCGAGTCCGGATTACCGAATCGAACATCAGCAACAACGTCGCAGAAAACCGAGACGGCGGTGGCATCTACATCGCTGCTTCCCAAGGCAACATTACCAACGTCATGGATTCCACGATTGCAGGGAATCTCGCGGTGGAAGGGCGCGGAGGCGGCGTATTTTTCGAGTCGCAGGAAGGCAGCTTGTCGATCAACCGCACAACAGTCGAAGCGAACAGGTCGATGGGTGGCAGCGGCGCCTACGTCGCCGGTGCTACGGCAGGAGCCCCGACCGCCAAGCGACTCGTGAATGGCACGACATCCATTCTCAATTCGACATTCTCTGGCAACACGGGGACCGATCCGTTCTGCCCCGCGGCGATTTGCGTGGACTCGGCGAATACTGACATCAGCCAAAGTACCATTTCGAATAATGAAGGCGGTGGCATCGAAGCACTTGGGCAATTTACCCTCAACGTCGACTTTACGACGATCACGCAGAATCGACTTCCATCCAATCAGAACCGTGGGGCGGGCATCGACATCAATGTCAACGCGACGGGGTCTGGCACCGTTTCGAATTCGATCGTGGCCGAGAATTCGATCGTGAGCACTGGTAACGACAGCGATCTCGCATTTTCACCAGGCCAGCTTAACGTGGTTTACTCGTTAATCGGCGTGAATACAAATACGCCACTCAATCCTTCGCCGTCGATGCCGAATGCAGCCGGCAATATTGTTGGTGAACGCGTCGATCCCGTCATTCCCAATCTTGAACCGCTTGCCAACAATGGTGGCCCCACGCAAACCCATCGACTGCTGCTATCGAGTATCGCCGCCAGTTCTGCCCGGCCGGGTGATGCTCGGCCCGCCAATGGCCCGGCGAATACAGATCAACGAGGCGAACAATCGTTTATGGCCTGCGCGAGTGAAGGCGATCAACCACAATACTCAATGGGGAGTGTTGAAACCGATGTTTGTCGCTGCGACTTTGATGAGGACGGCAACTACACACCACTCGACATGGAAAGCATTTCACGTCACATCGCAAGCAGTCCCGCCGACGTCAATCTCGCCTACGATATCAACTACGACTATGAAGTTACCACCGACGATGTCACCTCGTGGCTGGTTCAAGTCGGCGAAGCTGATCTAGGAACCCCGTTGCTCGTAGGTGATGTACTCAATGAGTATGTCGACGGAGTCGGTTTTTCAAACAGCTGTGTCGACATTTCAGATTTCAATGTCTGGAATTCCAACAAGTTCCAGGGCAACGCCAGTTGGATCGACGGTGATTTCAATACCGATGGAACTGTTGACGTGTCTGATTTTAATCTCTGGAACATCGCCCGTTTCAATTGCGTCACACTGGCATCACCCAATGTGATGCTCAGCGGAAATCAGACGCCATGGCTGAATAGCCATCGCAGGTCCATTCGTTCAGATCCCCGAACTCTTGCCAACACCGAAGTTGAGGTAACAGAGAATGATCGACGTACAACCCAACTTTCGACTTACCAGATCGCGCCGATTAACGACGCGATAACCAGAGCGTCGACGCCCGGAGATCCTGACGAAGGACCCGCTTCCCGCGCTCAATCAATCCACGAACGGAATCCTTGGTTCGCCCCATTTCAGTCGCCGTTTGATCAAGCGTAAGCTTGCTGAGGCAATGCAAAGTGATTGCGCGGCGCTGGTCGTCGGTCAACCCAGATAGGGCGACCTTCAACGCCTGTATCGACTCGTCGCGAGAAACAATCTGACTGGGCGTGTCGTACCCGGCTGACAATTCTTCCACCAGATAGTGAAGTTCCCCGTCACCCGCTTCTATGCGATGCGTTATCTTCTGCCGATCTCCACCGCGTTTGAGACTATTCTGACGACGAGCCATATCGGTAATGAAATTGTTGGCGATCGTCTTGGTCCACGCCACGAATGAATGCTGCCCTTTCGGCTGGAAGCTTTCGATCTGCTCAAAAACGCGTGTAAACGTTTCTTGTACCACGTCGTCAACCGAAAGGAGTTCGCGCACTTTGCCTGTCAGTCGATTATTCAGATGCTGCTCGAGTTCCGGATAGACATCAAACAATAATCGCTGAAGCGCTTGCTGATCTCCAGATTGTGCTTTTGCTATCAATTCGTCCATGGTTCACACCAATTCTCGCGAGCAATCCCAAGTGAATTGTACCAAAGCTTAGACGATCCACTCACACCCACATTCCCACACGCGCAGCATATCGCAATAATCTTCGGATATTCGATGAATTCCATGCAACTTATTTACAATTCAAATATGGACAATCAGTCACAGTCTTCCGACAGCGAATCCATTACCGATTCCGTCTGGTTTTGGGTGCCAATCTTCATTGTGGGCGCTCTCATTGCCTTGATGTTGACGTTGCCCAAATATCGGGAGCGCCAACCGCAGATTGAACGGCAATTTCAGGCTCGAGAACGGGCTGGCCAAGTCGTTTCTGCCGGTGATGGGTATTCGCCAATATCGAGTACATCCACGCTGATGCTAACGCTTCAACCACTTATCATTTTCTTCTGCATCGCACTTTTCGCCACAACGCTCTTCTTTTGGTGGCGACGCTACAGTTTCTTCCGGCGGGCAAATGCGAGAGCAGTTCTTGAGGCAGCCGAAAGGGAGGAAGAAGGGGCAGTTTGATGGCTATGTTTACGGAGCAGCCGGTTCTTATCATCATCCTCGGAGTCATTCTGGTCGCTGCGTCACTTCTGGCGCTGTTGCAGACGGGTTTAGTCAAATACGTCTACGTCGCCGGAGCAATGGTCCTTTTGACCGCACTCCTATTGGTAGTCGAGCGTAGCGTGGTCACACCGAAAGAAGAGATTCGCCTCAAGTTGTCGGATATCGCTCGCGTCATGGAAACCAACGATATTCCACAAATCCTCAACTTCGTTTCCGACACGGTACCACAACTCAAATCCAGCGCCGAAAAGTCGCTAAAGCGGATTAAGATTGAGCGAGTCGCCATTAAGAACAATCTCGAAGTCGAGTTTACGCCCGCGAATAATCCAACCAAGGCCATGGCTTCATTCAATGCCGTCCTCGTGGTTTCGGATCGCCGCGGCACGCTCAACAATCAGCTCAGTCCCAACTTCTTCGAAGTCACGTTTGTGAAAGAGGCAGGGGAATGGCGCGTCCTCGACTATGAGCGTCACGAGCCACAGCAGGGCATGAAACGCCGTTGACGGAAGCGGCGAGGCACTCAGCAGAGACGGATATTCGTCACAGTTCACCGCCGACCACCAGACGATAACCAAGATCAAGAGATTCGCGGTTCAGCAAATCGGCGTAACGACGATTCCATTCTCCCGACTCAAGGTCACTTGCCAAACGCTCGATCGCATGTGAAACCGTTTCGCGCGGCAATTGAGCAAGTGTTGAAATGGCTTGCCGCACATCACGACTTAGATAGGCTGCAGGACGCCGCCAATAAGCGCCTTGAAAACCGTCGGAACAATCGAAGGGAATCTCCACCACTTCCACTGCGTTCGCGTGAAGTGCATCCGAAATCGTTTCGATAGAGATTGCACGCTGCTTTTCGAACTCGACGATCTCTGGCAAATAGTCTCGAACCAACCAAAGCAGATCAGATTTCTCGGGATCAAACGTAAAAACAACCTGACGCCGAGAAATGCGGCACATCTCTGACAACCCTGCCAACGGTTGTTTCCAATGATGCACGGTAAGCACCGCCATCGACGCATCAAACGACTTGTCCCCAAACGGCAGCTTCTCTGCGGTACAGCAAACAACGTCAGCCGCTGAATTGCGTTGAGCAATCATTGTCTGCGATGGCTCGACTGCGGTAACCGCCAAATCCAGCGGCTCGTAAGAACCCGCGCCGGCCCCGACGTTACAGACCGTTTTTGCGTCTCCCAAAGCCGCGCGTATCCGTGCGGCGATGCGAGGATCTGGAATTCGCAGGTCGCGGTAACCATCGCCGATCGAATCGTAAACAGGATCAAGAGTCATGAATTCACCTGAGCGTTTTTCAAGGTATTCGTTGAATCGCCTGCGCCTCCTACGCATCGCTCGTCGAGTGCAGCGCCACTCGATTGCCTTCACTGTCTAAGATCAGCGCTCGAAAACCATGAGTCCCGATTGGGTGAACAGGCTGCATTACTTTGCCGCCTCCGCTTTCGACATTCGAAACCGCATCACGAATTCGACCATCCACGTTGAGGTAGAGGAGAATTCCACCCGTTGAAGAAATTTCCTCTGCATTCAGTACGAGGCATCCACCGTTACCATCCTGATGCTCAATAACGCAAAACTCCATCTCTCCAAATTTCTCGTGGTTGACTTTCACCCCCAGGACCGCAGCATAGAACTTCGCCGATCGAGCCAAGTCAGCAACGGGAATGTCAAACCAGACGGCTCGGTTATGTTGACTATTGAAGTCGCTCATATTGTCTTCCTCGAATTCTGGCACGGCACATGTCAACAATATAACAAAGTATCCAACCACGACCTCGCCCGCGAAGTCCGTTTGGGATACAACGTACACCGCCCACAATTGACTCGCTGAAAGACTTCGACGACGGCACATCGCACTCTAAAAACGCCCAGCAACATCCGTTGAAACCAATGACTGAAGAAGAACAAGAAGAAGTCGAATCCATTCGCCTAGACCAGTTTCTTAAGTTTGCCGAACTCGTGGGTTCGGGCGGTCAGGCCAAACACATCATTCAAGGCGGCGAAGTCCTCGTCAACGGAGAAGTAGAAACCCGTCGCGGACGCAAGCTGTACCATGGTGACATCGTAGAATTTGAGAGCGATGAATACCCCATCGAGTTTGGCGACGAGTCGTCTGTGGATTAAGATGAGGCTCCCACCTGACTTTGCCTCATTCCGAGCCGCTTAACATGCTCCGACTTTTTCGTCGTGTCTTCTTTTTTCTCTTGTTGGCAAGTACAGCCGCGTTCGCTCAGCTTCCGCCGAACGTGAAAGATACCCAACCGGGCCAAGACCGTCCGCCGACTCCGCTCCAATCACTGGAGAAGTTTACCGTTCCCGAGGGATTCCAAGTCACGTTGTTCGCTGGCGAACCGGATGTCTACCAGCCGATTGCGATGGAGTTCGATGACCGCGGACGTCTATGGGTCATCGAGAACTTTTCCTATCCCGACTGGGCCAGCAAGAACCAGGATCGAATCCTCATTTTTGAAGACATCGACAATGACGGACGATTTGATTCTCGAAAAGTATTCGCTGACAACCTGAGCAACTTGACCGGCATGGCGCTCGGATTTGGAGGCGTCTGGTGCTGCTCAACACCCAACTTCGTTTTCATTCCCTAACCGACACGCGTCAGATTTCATGATGGCCTATGACCCCTGGTTTCGTGGCATCGACATCAAGTGTGGCCCCGATGGAAATGTGTTCGTTAGCGATTGGACAGACCTCGGTGAGTGCCACGACAACGATGGGACGCATCGTAGCAGCGGACGAATCTACAAGATTTCCTATGGTAAATCGGAAGCGTCAATGTCCGAAGCCCCCAACCTGGCGGCGTTGAGCAACTTCGAGTTACTGGAGTTAATTGACCATAAGAATTCGTGGTACTGGTCCCATGCGCTACGAATCCTCCATGAACGGAGCGAAAGCGGCTCAGACATGGGAGCACTTTCAGCTGAACTGCGTCGTCAATGGCAAGCCCATGCGTCCAGCCCCACGACGCGCAAACTGCGATTGTTATCAGCACAAAAGCTGACGAAGACAATGACGACTGCTGACCTCCACTTTCTCCTTGACGATACTAACGAACAAGTCCAATCATGGGCGATTCGAGAGCTGGCTGAACGCAACCTCACCAATAACATCGAATCCGCAAGACGACTACATAGCGTCAGTAAAGATGCTTCCCCCATAGTACAACTGGCTATCGCATCATCGATTCACCATACCGATCCCAGTCGCCCCATCTATCATCAAATCGTCGCGAGCCTGATGCGGAAAATGCCTTCCGACGATCAAAATCTGCCCATGATGATCTGGTCAGCCGCAGAACGTATGGCCGAAACCAACACTGAGTTTGTCGAACTGCTACAGATAGCCGCGAACAACGAAGCAGTCCACGATATCCGGACATACATCGCTCGCCGCTTTATCGTCGACCACGCGAACGACTCAGTTCGACTGGAACAATTGACCGATCACGCTTCACGACTGGCTCAATCCAACAAGCAAGCAGCTGTCGCCGTACTCCGGGGGATGATGCAAGGACTTCGAGCGCAACGCAAGTTGAAACGTCCATCCAACTGGGATCAAGTCGCCAAAAACATCAACAGCCCGATTGCGGAAGAACTGTCGCTAAAGTTCGGCGACAAGTCGGTGATCAGTCGTTTGCGCTCCAACGCCTCTGACACATCGCTCAATCCACGCGTACGTCGATCGGCCATTCGCATGCTGTCCGACAATCTAATTGTCGGGACACGCGATCTACTAATCAAGCTGATAAACGACAGAGCAATACGGCGATTCGCCATCGAATCTCTCGACAACTTTAATTCTTCAGACGTTTCCCAAGCGCTCGTCGACAACTTCGACACTTTCCGCCCCGCCGAACAGCGCGCTGCCATCGCGACACTAACAAGCAGTCGCCAGCACGCCGCGGTACTCCTGACTGCGATTGCCAAAGAGCAGATTGCGGCGAACGCGATCAAGCCGGCCAATGCGATGACCATCTACCAACTGAAGGACTCAGGATTGCGCAGGCAGCTTAAAGAGCTCTGGGGCGACATTCGTTCCACGCCTCGCGAATTGAAACAGAATATCGCCGACTGGAAAGCCGTCCTCAGCCCGGAAGTTCTGGCATTGGCGGATCTAGCCAAGGGGCAGAAACTCTATATGGAGAACTGTGGCAAATGCCATCGTTTGTTCGGGGAAGGCGTAGCCATCGGCCCTGACTTGACCGGCTCGGACCGAAAAAACCTCGACTATGTTTTGGAAAACGTGGTAACCCCATCGGCAGTGGTTGGCAAGGATTATCGAACCTCGACCATTCGATTGAACGACGGCCGATCCATCTCCGGATCCCTTCGCCAACAGACTCGACAAACCGTCGTGGTCCAAACGATCGACGGACAGATTACGCTCAATCGAGATGACATTGAAGCCATTGACGCGTCAAACTTATCACTGATGCCTGAGGGCCAATTCGACGTACTCACGAAAGACCAAGTCCGCGATTTGATTGGATATCTGCGTTCCAATTAGCAGGCCACTATCGTCATGCCAGACAGCTTCCATTATGGCGTTTCTTTTTTCCAATCTCGCCACAACCAACGAAGAGACTCAGGCAAAATCGCGCCGCCGTGCTTACCGTTGTGAGCCCCCGTTCCGTACACAAATTTGTAGTCATAGCCTTTGTAGGCGAGTGATTTGGCGAGTTGCTGATTGCCCAACGGCCAGTTGCCGTGCTCATTGTCGAGATCGTTCTCACCATCCTGCATAAAAATTCGTATTGGTTTTTTGTCCGTCTTTCGAATCATCGCAGCATAATTATGCCCGCCCCGAATGTTGACAAAGCTCCCCACATGACTGAGCACCTTATGAAACGAATCCGGCCGTTCCCACGCCACAGTAAATGCACAAATGCCACCTGAGCTGATTCCGCCGATTGCACGCAGCCGTGGGTTGCTCGATATTTTGTAGTTCTTCCCAACCTCAGGCAAAATCTCCTCGAGCAACAATCTTGAATAGTCTGCCGACAACGTATCGTATTCAAAACTTCGATTAGTCGGCGTTGGCTTCCACCCTCGCTTCTCGGGCATCTCGGATTTGGTTCCTGGGTCGATAAAGACAGCGATAGTCACCGGCATGTCGCCCGCCGCAATCAGATTATCAAACACCGTCGGCACACGAAAATCTCCATTCAGATTTTGGTAGGTGTGACCATCCTGAAAAACCATCAGCGCCACGGGTTGTTTCCCATCATATTGATTCGGAACATAAACCGAATATCGTCGCTTGGTTCCCTTGAACACTTGACTGGTTGTCCACTCATGTTCCGTCACTTTTCCTTTCGGAACATCCTCTTTGACCATCGAATCCGGCCCCAGTCCGTAGGCGGAATCATCAGCGACGCCAGGCTTCGAGAATGCGCCAACCAATAACGCAAGCGACACGAAAACTTGAAATGGGATTCGTTTCATCGTCAGACGCGGTCCTTACGAAAGAGAGCAGAACAGGTATAAGCCAACTCAATCTGATCCTTCAATTGATCAGGATTGATACGACGATTCTTCCGACACATGATGAGCGTTGATCCGAATCCTTCCGAATAAAGGCCCTTGTTTTGGGCGAAGAAATCGAGAATCTGATCGTTGAAGGCTTCTCGAATCAGAGATTCATCGCCTTGCAGAACAAAATTGGAGGAAAACGTTGGGTGATGGTCAAAGTCGATATCCTGAAAGCCCAGTGCACTCCCAATAGCGTCGAGCGCGCCTTCGGGTCGCGCCAAAAACTGAGTCGTTTCAATGTGTTGTGAACGCATCATCAACACCGTCTGATTATGCCGATGTCGATTTTTGCCCGAACCCGTCGTGTAGGCATAATCAAAGATCGTCAGTTCCAAGTCATCCGTGGCTGCGCGCTTGATATTCTTGGCCGTGCGTCCACGCCCTCTTTGAAACAGCTTGAAACAGGATCCGAGATCAGCAACCAGACGTTCGGCAATGGAGTCGACGGATTCCAACCCTAAATCGTCGGCGGCTGTATTGAGATTCTCTGTACGCTGCTGTTCATGCTTGAGCGAAAAGTAAACGACCAAACCGATCAAAGAGACGACTACGACACCAATAAGGATCGGAATAGCAAGCATCGACGACTTCGCTCCGTTTACAAATCTGTTTCGTACTCAACGAACAATGCTATGGCATATTGAATGCCCAGCCCTTCATTTCTTCAAGCGTGCCATGACTTGTCATATCGTACTTAAGCGGCGAAAGCGTGACATGCCCCTCCTTCAGCG
Source organism: uncultured Pirellulaceae bacterium (assembly GCA_964471695.1). Taxonomy (GTDB): domain Bacteria; phylum Planctomycetota; class Planctomycetia; order Pirellulales; family Pirellulaceae; genus CAYYHV01. The sequence goes on along the minus strand of CAYYHV010000123.1, from coordinate 6,375 downwards.
CGCTCAAATCACTTTCGTATTCTGTCGGTCGTGGTGGTGGACTTCCGCTCGCCCAATAATAGGTGCGACCTTTGGGGTCTTTGCGCCGAATAAAATCCTGGCCGTAACGTTCCGTCCCCATAGGGACGATCCGCAATTCCGAAGGGCCCTCCGTAGCCGCCGTAGGGATATTCAGATTGTACAGTTGGGGATCGTCTCCCTTCTTATCCAACACCTGCTTGATGATGCCCACAGAAATCTCTGCGGCACGATCAAAATTAGGCCGATCATCGTATTCGAGCGAAACGGCGACGCTATCGATACCAAAGAAGGCGCCTTCGATGGCGCCGGCAACGGTACCCGAGTAAAGAACGTTGATCCCAGCATTCAGTCCGCCGTTAATTCCGCTGACGATCAGATCGGGACGAACGGGACAATGTTCAAAAATTCCGATTTTCACACAATCGGCAGGCGTTCCCTCGACCGCCCAGCCCCGTTGTTGGTCCCCCTCGAACACCGGTTTACAAAACAAAGGCGTCAAAAACGTAATGGAATGGCCCACGCCGCTTTGTTCCGTGGCCGGCGCGACGACAGTGACATCGCCCAGTGTTTTTAGTTGCTGGTGCAGCGCCTCCAAGCCGGGCGCGTAGATTCCGTCGTCGTTCGTTAACAGGATTTGCAAGGTCGTCCCTGATCTCTCGTATCTTGTTTTTTGTTTGATCGCTAGGACACACTATACGTACGTTCGCCGCGTGCTTCAACGTACGCCTTTTGTGGATGGCTGGTGGACTTACCTTACAAAACGTATAATTCGAGGTTTCCATCATGGTAAGGCGACCCACAGGACGGGCTCGATGAGTACGATAGCTTCGACTGAGAATTCTCCCAACAGCCGCGTCACGGACCAGCGTGTTCTGGTCCTCGATTTTGGCGCTCAATACGCTCAACTGATTGCGCGCAGAGTGCGAGAGCAGAATGTGTATTGCGAAATCGTTCGACACGACATTTCTGTCGAACAGATTCGGAATCATGCACCCTCGGGTTTGATTCTTTCCGGTGGGCCATCCAGCGTATATGCTGGCGACGCGCCCAAGTGCGATCCGGCAATCTTCGAAATGGGCATACCGGTGCTGGGCATTTGCTACGGGATGCAACTTGCTTGCGATTCGCTCGGCGGCAAAGTCGAAAACGTCCCTTCGAAAGAATTTGGGCGAGCCCGTGTCCGTATCACGGACCCCAACGAATCCTTATTTGCCGGCATCCCGAAAGAGACGGATGTCTGGATGAGTCACGGAGACCAGGTTTCTGGCGTCTCGGACCAGTTTATTCCGCTGGCTGCGACGAGCACCTGTCCCATCGCGGCTGTGAAACATCGTGATTTGCCGGTCTACGGAATTCAGTTCCATCCCGAAGTCACTCACACACCCGAAGGCGCCGTGCTCCTGCGAAATTTCGTCACGGCCGTCTGCAAGTGCGATGGTCTCTGGACGATGGACAACTTTGCAGACGAGGCCATCAACAGCATTCGCGAAGCCGTCGGAAACGATCGAGTCATCTGCGGCTTATCCGGCGGAGTCGACTCAGCCGTAACCGCAGCTTTACTTTACAAAGCTATCGGTCCGCAACTCTCATGCATCCTCGTGGATAATGGACTGTTGCGCAAAAACGAACAAGCCATGGTGTTAAAGGAGTTCACTGAACACTTCAAAGCCGACTTGCACATCGTTGACGGCGAAGAGTTGTTCCTCGCGGCTCTCAAGGGTGTCGACGAACCGCAAGAAAAACGCCGACGCATCGGCCACGCCTTTATTGATTGCTTCGCAGAAAAAGCCAATTCCATCGAAGGCGCCAAGTTTCTGGCTCAAGGAACCCTGTATCCGGACGTCATCGAAAGCGGAGCAGCTCAAGATGGCCCGGCGGCTACCATCAAGCTGCATCACAATGTCGGCGGCCTTCCCGATGAACTAGGATTCGAGTTGATCGAGCCACTTCGCGACTTGTTCAAAGACGAAGTACGTCGACTCGGCGAAGAACTCGGCTTGCCGCAGGAAATGGTTTGGCGGCATCCTTTCCCGGGACCGGGACTGGCCGTTCGCTGCCTGGGGTTTGTCGAGAAAGATCGACTTGACATTCTCCGTGAAGCCGACGAAATCGTCGTTAGCGAGATCAAGGAAGCGGGACTGTATCGCCAGACGGCTCAGGCCTTCGCTGTGCTCCTGCCCGTTCAGAGCGTGGGCGTCATGGGAGATGCTCGCACGTATGAAAGCACCGTTGTGGTACGGTGCGTTGACTCGGATGACTTCATGACTGCCGACTGGAGTCGATTGCCGCACGAGTTACTGGCGCGCATTTCGACTCGGATCATCAACGAAGTCGACGGCGTCAATCGAGTCGCCTACGACATCAGCAGCAAGCCGCCGGCCACCATCGAGTGGGAATAGGATTTAGCGGCCGCATATGGTGGGCGCGAGCATTGATCCTGACTCGGGCATAAAAAAAGAGCCATACGCTGCGGGGATCAGCGAATGGCCCTGTTTGGGTGGGAATCTATTTCCCTGTGATTGTGCTTCGGTGGGCGAGCCTCAGCTCGAGAACCACAATCACAAGGGGGTGGGCTGGAAAGTTTGCGTTAGCAACCAAACCAGGTCAGGTGGGTTTGAACACAAAGCAAATCGACCACACCATCCAAAACCGACCATGAATTATGGAGCGCCGGTCGTGACTGGAAACATCGGCAGCATCCCGACAAACCGCATAGCTTCGCAAGCAGAGCTATAAATACTGGCAGACAACTTTGACTAATCGGCACCGTTTAGCCGATGACTAGGAGAACATCGTGTCGAAACCCGTAGTCTTTCGCTAACCACTAAGGTTTGCCACGATGGTATTACTGGAACATCCCGCACCGCTCTCGATGGAGTTTGAAATATGAGTCGTCATACCGCCGTGTTAATCCCAGGCGACGGAATTGGCCCCGAAGTCACAGCGGCTGTTGTGCGCATACTCAGCGCTGCCGATGCTCCGGTCGATTGGGAAGAGCATCATGCTGGCATTGCGGCATTGGAGGCTCACGGAGAAGTTCTGCCTGAATCAACCGGCGAAGCCATCCTGAAGCATTCGGTTGCGCTCAAAGGCCCCTGCACGACTCCCGTGGGCGAAGGATTCACATCCGTCAATGTTCAGCTCCGCAAGAAACTGAACCTCTATGCCGCCGTTCGCCCGGTCCGCTCGCTCGACGGAGTCGAAACGCGTTTCAAAGACGTCGACATCATCATCCTGCGTGAAAATACAGAGGGACTGTACAGTGGAGTCGAAAATCAGGTGACCGATGATGTCGTGATGAGCATGAAAGTCGCATCCGGGACGGCGTGTACTCGGATGTCCAAATGGGCCTTTCGATTCGCAACGCAGAAACGCCGCAAAAAGATCACCGTCTTCCACAAAGCCAACATCATGAAGATGAGCGACGGCTTGTTCCTTCG
>CAYYHV010000123.1:0-2904 GCA_964471695.1 uncultured Pirellulaceae bacterium | reverse complement strand
GTGCTCGCGAAGTCCATTCGCGCGACTATCCGAATATCGAGTACGACGAATACATCATCGACGCGGGCTGCATGCGATTGGTTCAGGACCCGTGTCGGTTCGACGTTCTGATGCTTGAGAACCTCTATGGCGACGTCGTCAGTGACTTATGCGCCGGCCTTGTTGGTGGTTTGGGCGTTGTCCCAGGTGCCAATTTCGGCAATGAACAAGCCGTCTTTGAGGCAGTCCACGGTTCCGCACCAGACATCGCAGGGAAGGGTATCGCGAATCCTCTCGCACTCTTGATGTCCGCCGTCATGATGCTAAACCACTTGTCGATCGAACGCGACGACCCAGCCTGCAAGGTAGCCGCGGACAAGATCAAAAACGCCTACAACCAGTCACTGCGAGAAGGCGACAAGACGGGCGATATTGGTGGCAAATTGAATACTGAAGAGTTTGCCGACGCCGTCATCTCGCGGCTGTAACAGCCGTCGTGGGGATTTCGATCGAAATCTTTTGTTGGTTGGCGATTTCGAAAGTGGCAACCTTCGAATCGCTCGACCAGACGATATGTCGAATGTCGCGATTTGAGTAATTGGGAATCTTGTCTGTCGATGTGCATTCCAATCGACGATCCACAACCGTCGACTCGTTGCGTGCATCCAGAATCTCAATTTCCAGAAACTGCAAGCGGCCAGTAAGCGTCCCTCGGTGAAAACTGCTCACACGCGCCGTCCACTTGCGATCCGGAGAATCTTCATACTTGCTCGCGCCGAGCGGACAAAACCACATCATCGCGAGAAGTACTACCGGAATAATGATGAGCACAGGAGGGAACCATTTCATGGCTTCCACGATAATTGCGCGCACCCGAAAGCGTCAAGGAAGCAACTTGCAAGCCACGGGCCACCACCTTGGTTCCACTACGGCTTCTTCGCACTTCGAAAAGACTCCCGGGCCTTATCAGCTTCGCTGCGGATTTCCCGCAACTGGGCAGCATTGTCTCGCGCGTTCTGCAACTGCATTTCAAACGAGACACGAGGCCGATTGCTCCCATCCACTTCATCGAGCGGCCTGTGATTTGAACGATTTACGCCGGGCGAGCGCGCGACGCGAGCATCACCTTGCGCTCGAATCGACCGTACAACGTGATCTGTCGCCCAACGGCGAGAGGCGATAATGCGTTGACGTTTGACGTGGATCTCGCGCCGCCCCTGCTTGACGGAGTCGATCGAGCGTTGAATTTCAGATCGCACTTCCGAAGGGACGCGTGAGATGATCCGTTGCATTAGCTGTGAATGAGCCGCGTAGGCGTCGTCCAACTCAGTGAGCAACGTCAGCATTTCGGCGTTAGTAGCCGCTTCCTTCGCCGCCAACTCTTCCTGGGTCCTTGGTGGAATTGGCGTGATTGGTGACGACCTGTTCTGATTGCCAGCACCTGATCTCAATGGCAACCCAGCCTCGCCTGCCGGCACCGCGTGATTGTCCGAATAGGGCGCAGCCACTTGTGCCACGACAATTTGCCAAGGCGAAGCCACGAGAATAAGACAACAACAGCGGATGAACGAGAGCAACTGTGCGACTCCAAATTATGAGTTATCCGATAAAACGAGCCGATACCCAAGTATCGGCTGCGTTGTTCGACTTCACTTTGATTCCACGCAACTAAGCAGCCCGGTTTTGTTGCGCCATGTTGGTGATAAGGTGCAGATCCATCTGCGGGAACGGAATTCCAATTCCAGCGTTGTCCAACGCGTCCTTCGCAACGGTTGTTACGCGTTGTCGAACTTCCCAGTAGTTCTCGGGACGACACCATACACGACATTGCCAGTTTACCGACGAGTCGCCGAGGTCGACCAAGTAAACTTCAGGAGCTGGATCGCTGACCGCGCCCGGAATAACGGCAATCGCGTCGGATAGTACCTGACGCGTGTGCCGCAAGTCGGCCTTGTATTCCGCACCGACGCTAACATCCACGCGGCGAATCGGGTTCGTTGTATAGTTTTGGATGGTCGAACCGAATATCGAACCGTTAGGAACGATCAAGTGTCGATTGTCCATCGTATTCATGCGAGTCGTGAAGAGATCAATCTCATCAACAGTCCCCTCACTGCCATCGACAACGATATAGTCGCCGACTTTGAATGGCCGAAAGACCAGCAACATGACTCCAGCCGCGAAGTTCGACAGCGTCCCTTGCAGTGCCATACCGACAGCAAATCCAGCCGCAGCGAGGATGGCCGCAAAACTAGTCACATCGACTCCGAAGTACCCCAATGCCCCCAAGAGCACCATGACCATGATCCCATTGGTGGTCATCTTGCCCAGGAACTTGCCCAAAGTCAGATCGACTTTGTTGGCCACCAGTTGCCCGACAACTCGACCAACCGCCGACGCAACCATGTAACCAACGATGATTACCGCCAGCGCAATCGCGGCAGGAATCATGTATTTGTTGACGACTGCCTTCATCGCTTCCGGCTCGCCCTGCAGAGCCTCCATAATCGTGCCCTTGGCTTCCACGAGATTCGCCTGCCCAACAGCGGCGACCTCATTAGCCCACGCGGAACCGTCCGGCTCCTGAGCAGCAGCCAATGGCACCCAAAGTAATTGTGGGGCCACAATCAGCAATAACATCGCGGTGTGTGCAAGTCGCGTAATTCTTGAAATCCGAGGCACGTTCAGACTCCTTCTTTTTTCGTTGAGTTCATTTCGTGTTACGGCGAGCCGGGCTCGCCTACCGGCGCGATCGTAGGAGAAACGCGTCTGGACTCGAAGCCCACTAGTGCAACTGCGTCGACTTGGCGTCGCTCATACAAGTATTCTGGGTTTTTTCCCCCAACTGACTGACATCCTGCGCGGAAAATTCGATCCAACATGAACGGTTCAGTCAAACCACTACCCCAAACGACGGGATACCAA
>CAYYHV010000122.1:16606-17778 GCA_964471695.1 uncultured Pirellulaceae bacterium | reverse complement strand
GCGCCGTGATGAGTCGAATCGGCGTCGATTGGGTAGTCGTCGTCTGGTTGGGTGTCATTCATGGCTTTTTGGTGGGCGCGCCGTTTTTCTTTGAGTGGTCGGCATTAGGAGTCACGATATTCCTTCACTGGTTGACTGGCGGTATTGGCGTCTGCCTTGGCTATCATCGGTTCTTGACTCATCAGAGTTTCAAGTGTCCGCGTTGGGTTCAGCTTTCGTTGGCTTGTCTAGGTGGCTTGTCCGGCGAAGGGTCGGCTTTGCATTGGGTTGCGAATCATCGCAAACATCACGCGCACAGTGATCACATTGGTGACCCGCACTCACCACACGACAGCGCCTGGTGGGCGCACTTGTTGTGGGTGATGGCGAACCGATCGCCTGAAGAAAATGAAAAGCTACAGAATCGTTGGGTGCCTGATCTCAAAGACGATCCCGGCCTGAACGCATTGCATCGTCACTTCCTGACAACACACGTCGTTCTCGGCGCTTTGTTGGCTGGAATTGGTTATGCCATCGGTGGCGCCAGCCTGGCTGCTTCCTGGGTTGTCTGGGGAATGTTCGTTCGACTGGCCCTTGTCCTCCACTCGACTTGGTTCGTGAACTCGGCGTCGCACATGTGGGGATACCGCAATTACGAAACGACGGACGACAGCCGCAATAACTGGTGGGTCGCGATCATTGCTTATGGCGAAGGTTGGCATAACAATCACCACGCATTCCCTCGTATGGCTCGTCACGGTCACAAGTGGTGGGAAATCGACATGACCTTTATGGCTGTTCGAGCCTTGGAGGCTTGTGGGTTGGCTTGGGACATCGTGGACCACCAGCACAAAAAGAAAGATGATCTGAACACGCTTCGTGAAAACGAAGTCACGGAGCAGGACACAGCCGCCATCGAGTCCGGGGAACGTAGCAAGATTCCTGGGCGAGAGGCAAAAGACATGAGTGTCGAAGCAATCCTTAAGGCTCACGAACCTCATCGGAATCAGGCTCAGCCAAAAAGCGATACCCAGCATCGCGTATCGTAACGAAGTGACGCGGGTTGGCTGAATCAACCTCGAAGGTTTTTCTCAGGCGCCGGATAATCTGATCCGGCGCACGTGTATTCAGGCTGGCTGGCATGTCCCAGACTTCGACCAGCAACTCTCCTCGAGGAATGACGCGTCCTTCAC
>CAYYHV010000122.1:9313-16596 GCA_964471695.1 uncultured Pirellulaceae bacterium | reverse complement strand
CTTCACTCTGAAAAAAGTACTCCAGCAGCTTCAGTTCCAACTGCGTCAACTGAACCTGTTCGCCGGCGACGGTGGCTTGGTGCGTTTCGAAATCAACAACGTGGCCACCAAACGCATACGTGCTCAAGCGAGGAGTCGCCTCGGCTTGGGCTGCCGATTTTCGTTCCCGTCGCACCAGCAGGTTTTTGACTCGGCTGAGAAGCTCATCCAGCTCAAATGGTTTGGTGAGATATTGGTCTGCGCCAACATCGAAACCCCGCGACCGGTCTTCGGGTTCCGTGCGTGCACTCAAGATAAGCACAGGCATGAGGTGGTCGTTTTCCCGCAGTGATTCGCAGACTTCATAGCCACTCATTCCGGGCAGCATCAAGTCGAGGATGATCAGATCGACCTGATTTCGATTCGCCTCGAGGAACTCCAAAGCCGCCGGGCCATCGCCTTTGGCTGTCACAGAATATCCTTCCGCTTCCAGGTTGAACTTGATACCGACGGCCAGATGTTCTTCGTCTTCTACGATCAGGATATTGGTCGTCTTATTCATGTTCGGTTGGAGCTTGATCTACTGTGGGGAAGGATGTCTATTGCCGTTGGTCTCGAGCGCCGAAATATCCGCCGTTGGCTTGATGGGAGTCGAGGGGGATGGTGGGACCGATTGCGCCGACCGAAGTTCGACTTCAAAAGTCGTCCCTTCGCCGTCTTTGTCACTTTCCAGCACGCGGATGCGGCCTTTCAGTCTGGCGATGAGCGTTCGTACGATAAACAGTCCCAAGCCGGTACCGGGCTTTTTGCGCTGCAGCTCACTACCCAAGCGTACAAAGCGGGCAAAGATTTTGCGACGTTGCTTCTTCGGAACGCCAGGTCCATTATCTCGAATGGTAACGATGGCTCGTCCGCCTTTGATATTCTCCAACTGAATGGCCACCTGAGGCGGGCTGCCCGCGTACTTTACCGCGTTGTCAATCAGATTGCGGAAGATCAATTCGAGGTCCACGCGACTGGCAGCAACCCAGCAGGGATCCAGCTTCAGCTCGACGATCTCGGGATCGACTTGGTGGCGAATGCAGACCTTGGTCGCCGTCATTTCCAGGACCTCGGCGAAGTTGACCAATTGTGTTTCTTCCGTGGTGACTTCGCGTTCAAGGCGTGCTGCCTGGAGAATGTGATTGATCAGATGATCCAATCGTTCGACGTCATCGAGCATATAAGCGTAGAAGCCTGCGCGCTGTTCTTCATCCACGTTGTGTTTTGACAGCGTCTGCAAGTACAGCTTGAGTGATGCGATTGGCGACTTGAGTTCATGCGTTACGCTGTCGATAAAATTGGACTGTCGCCGCGTGAGATTGATCGCCTTCACCGAGAGGACGAGGTACAGCACCGTTCCCAGCAAGACGAGAACGAGTGATGTGGTTCCTGCCGACAGTAACGTGACCCACATCACGTCCATCTTCGTATCGTTCTTCAGGACGATAATCAGGATCCAGCCGACGGTCAGCGCGACGATCAGAACGATCATCATGACAGCCAGCGTAATAGGTAATCGTAGTGATCGTCTGAACATGGGATAGTCGCCGAATGGTTGGGATCAACCGTTCATCATCGGCGACGAGTGCCAAACAGTGCAAGTATCCCGACTGCGATTAGTAAAAAGCTATTGGGTTCTGGGACATGAACGACCGTTATTTCCCAGCTGATGGGTCGCCAGGGGGAAGGTATGTTTGGGTCGTGCCAAATTGAAGCGCACCTTCCGTACCATGGTCCGTCAAGAAAACGACGGAGATACGCAGGTCGTGCAATAAACGACCTGCGTTTGGCCATCGCTGGGAGTGGGAGAGGGAGAGGTCGGCAGCTATCAGACTTTGGGGAATTTGATCCACTTTTGGTCAGAGTTCGAACTCTCCACAGCCGTCTTTACGAACGCCATACCTGCGACTCCATCATCCGCATTGGGGAAGTCGTAGCCTTCCGCCGGTGGTGGGTTGCCATCGATCTTATCCGTGATGGCTTGAGCCGCAGCCAGGTAGACGTTGGCGAAGGCTTCGATGAATCCCTCCGGGTGAGCGAAGGGAGTCCGCGTGTTGGCCTGAGCCGCCGGGCCGAGATAATCGTTGCCGCGGCGATAGACTTTGCGAGGCGCATTGGCGTACTTCACAGTCAAATCGTTGGGGTACTCCTGATGCCATTCAAGTGACGCCTTGGTGCCGTAGACGCGAATGTTCAGATTGTTCTCGTCCCCATTGGAAATCTGCGAGGCGTAAATGATACCTTTGGCTCCGTTGTTGAAGCGGATCAAATTGTTGCCATCATCATCGAGCGGCATGCCGGGAATAAAGGCCGTCAGCTCGCTGCACATCTCGTCAATCTCCAGACCCGTTACATAACGCACGAGATTATGAGCGTGGGTACCAATGTCACCCATGCAATTTGAGGCGCCGGCGACGCTCGGGTCGGCTCGCCAGTTGGCGATTTTTCCCTGGCCTTCGCCTTCGACGTCGCCCACGGCATAACCTTGCGGGTATTCCGCGACGATTTTCAGGATGCGGCCAAGCTCGCCGTCCTTCACCATGCGTTTGGCTTCTTTCACCATCGGATAGCCGGTGTAGTTGTGCGTCAGCGCAAATACTAAACCGGATTCGTTGATGATATCGCGTAGCTCGTAGGCTTCTTCGAGCGTAAACGTCATCGGTTTATCGCAAACGACATGAATACCGGCTGCGAGGAATTTCTTGGCGACGGGGAAGTGCATGTTGTTGCGGACAACGATGCTGACAAAGTCGATCCGTTGATCGTCGGGCAGCGCGGCTTCTTTGTCCGCCATTTCTTCGTATGAGCCGTAGACTCGTGAAGGATCGAGGAAAAAATCTTCGCCTGACAATTTGGATTTTTCCGGGTCGGAAGAAAAGGCTCCTGCAACGAGTTCGATTTTTCCATCGAGGTTGGCAGCCATGCGGTGAACGGCACCGATAAAGGCTCCACGCCCGCCGCCGACCATTCCCATGCGTAGTTTGCGATTCATCTTATGTCTCCTGGTGAGCAGCCTGGCGCACGTCGCCAGTGCCGCGTCATTGCTACAGTTCTTGTCGTCGATTGGTGGTGATTAGCAAGCCACGGGGGCTCCGCTGGCTGCTGAAGCGTAGGCTGCGTCGATAATCTTCATCAGCGACAGTGCCTGGTCCGGCGTATTCAGAGGCTCCTCTTTGCCCTCGATCGTCATGATGAAATTCTGAGCAGAGCGAATGCGGCCCATGTCTTCGCACTCTTCGACTTCGATGGTCTGATTGACGGATTTGCCGCTATCTTGGACATAGAGTTCGCACGTATCAATCGCCGTATCATCCAGTCCGTCGGTGCCAAACAATCGTTCGACTTTGCCACCGGCCTTCGTGCCCTGGAAGTTCACGGAGACTTCTTCGCGCTTGACCATCTCAGCCCACGAAATCTGGAAGCTGACAGCTTGTCCCGTGTCGAAGGTGATAAAACCATGCGCAGCGGCTTCGACGTCCGTCGTGCCATCAGCAACATCGGGAATTCCCCAAGGGCCTTTGAAACCCTTGTCGGTAATGAAATCGTCGTAAGTCGTCGCCAGGACGTGCGTCGGTTTCGGATAGTCCATAAAGAACATGGACAAGTCGAGCATGTGCAACAAGTCAATCAATGGCCCGCCGCCCGATAGCGCTTTGGTCGTGAACCATCCGCCGAAACCAGGGATTCCTGTGCGTCGCATCCACTTGGCTTGAGCCGTGTTAATCTTGCCGACCTTACCCGCCTTGATGGCTTCCATCATGGCGTACGATTCGGGGCGAGCGCGATTGTTGAAGTTGAACATCAGATGCTTGCCCGCGGCTTGTTGCGCCGAGATCATCGTTTCAACTTCGCCAGCATTCAGCGCCGGTGGCTTTTCGCAGAAAACGTGCTTGCCAGCTTCCAACGCTTGAATCGCCAAGGGAGCGTGGAACTTGTTGGGGACGATGACGCTGACAGCGTCGACATCCTTGTTTGCCAGCATCTCAGCCACATCGCCATAGACATTGGGGATGCCATTTGCGTCGGCGACCTTCTGAGCGGCTTCCTTATTCAGATCCGCGATCGCGAGGATTTCCGCTCCGCCAGCTTTGAAACCTTGAATGTGGTAATCAACCATGCCTCCGGCACCGATAATGCCAACTTTTGTCGCCATAACATCTCCTGTGGACGTCTGGATAATTTGCTGAAGGTTGGCCGGATTCCGCCCTGGCCTCAAACCCGAATCGGCAGTTTTATCACAATTGCCAGCCACATTCACCCACTCATCCGGCTTTCGTCAGTGCCCCCAAGGCAACATTTGGGGCGTTTGCGCGGTGAATCGGCGCGGCGAACATCGCAGTTCTATGGTTGCATTCTGGCGATACCGTTACGATTGAGTTGAGTCGTCCGATTGCGGGTTCTGATGGAACGGAATCCAGGCGTATAAACTTTCCGCTCTCAGGTTTGGAAAAGGAACGCATGATGTGGAAATTCTTAAGTCGAAAATCTCGCCGAGCCATCGTGCTGGGAGCCACAGCGGCTTTGTTGACTGGGGTTGGCTTTGCTTGCGGACTGATGTTTGGCGGGTTTGGGAAATCCGATCTGCACCTCCCGGAAGAGTTGCTCTATGCGTCGGCAACGGATAGTACCGATAAATTTGTGGTCGCCACGGGGCCCGTCGAAGCCGGTTTGGAGGGCGTATTCTTTCTCGACCCACTTTCGGGCGATCTACAATGCACGGTTTTCAATCCGCGAGCCGGAATTTTCAATGCTCTTTTTCGACGGAATGTCCTGGTCGATCTGAAAGTCGACAAGGAGAAACGCCCACGGTTTTTGATGGTCACGGGGTTGGTTTCCAGTAAACGACAAGTCGGGCTGATCCAATCGACAGGCGGCTGTATTGCCTACGTTGTTGAGGCCAACTCGGGCAAGTACGCAGCCTATGCCGTCCCTTGGCGGAGCGATCTTGCGTCTCGCGGCCAGCCCCAAGCTAACGAACTCATGCTACTGACGGCAGGGAATGTTCGCACGGCGGCAATTCGCGAGTAGCCCAGTCGCGGCAACCAGCGTAAAATCCTGACGAGCCGTCGGTTCTGAATCATGATGGCTTGGATTACTTTGACGACTGGGGAGATGGCGTGCAGATTTCGATTAATGGCGAGAGCCGCGAGTTGGAGAATTCGTTGACGCTCACGCAATTGCTTGAGCAGCTGGAATTGCCATCGCGACAGGTGGCCATCGAAGTCAACTTGGAGCTGATCCCACGCGACAAACATTCTGAGTATGAACTCCAGCCGGGCGACAAGCTGGAAATTGTAACGCTGGCCGGTGGAGGCTGAGAAAATCATGTCAACGGATATTCAACCCAAAGCCTCGGCCTCAACAGCAGACGATGGACTGGGCCCCCTGAAAATCGGCTCGCATACGATCACCAGCCGACTGATTGTTGGCACCGGGAAGTATGCGTCTTACGATGAGATGAGCCAATCGTTGGTTTCGTCGGGGACGCATTGCATTACCGTGGCGGTTCGCCGCGAGCGACTGTACGACGAGGGTGGCAAAAATATTCTCGACTATCTTGATGATCGCTACCTCCTGTTGCCCAACACCGCGGGATGTTTTTCCGCTCAAGACGCATTGAGAACCGCTCGCATGGGACGCGAGATTCTGTTGGGGTTGGAAAACCCCGGCGCCAATTGGGTCAAACTCGAAGTGCTGGGCGACAGTAAGACACTGCTACCCGATCCGATTGCTACGCTTTCCGCGACTGAGAAACTCGTCGAGGAAGGTTTTCAGGTGCTTTGTTACACGAATGATGATCCTGTGATGGCGCTCAAGCTGAAAAAAGCAGGTGCGACGGCCGTCATGCCGGCGGGCAGTCCCATTGGTTCGGGGCAGGGGATTCTTAATCCCAATAATATTCGCATCTGCCTTGAGTATTTGAAGGATAACGACCCGGAGTATCCGGTGATTATTGACGCGGGAGTCGGTACAGCCAGCGATGTTGCCATCGCCATGGAGCTGGGAGCCGACGCGGTGTTGCTGAACACGGCCATCGCTCACGCCAAGAATCCGATCCTGATGGGGCGGGCAATGCAAGCCGCATTGCAGGCGGGGCGCATGTCGTATCTTGCCGGGCGCATCCCGAAGCGGCTGTACGCGACGGCCAGCAGTCCCGAAGATGGAATCATTGAGCTTACCGAACGGTAATGTCGCCGTTTGGCTTCGCCCGGTGGGAGCCAAACCTGTTAGACTCTTGCCATGAGCAGTGTCGATAACTTAACGCCGGAACGGATTCTTGGCCCTGAGGGGTTGATCGCGTCGCGATTGAAGCAATACGAACACCGTCCCCAGCAGTTGGAGATGGCGGATCGAGTCGCGAATGCCATTGCGCGGCGCCGCCACTTGGTGATCGAAGCCGGAACCGGTGTTGGAAAAAGTTTCTCGTATCTTATTCCGGCGATCCTGGCGGCAACCGATCCGACGAAAGACACGAAGAAGCGAATCGTCATTTCGACGCACACGATCAGTCTTCAGGAACAGTTGATCCAGAAGGACTTGCCGTTTCTCAACAGCATCATTCCACGTGAATTTACCCCCGTGCTCGTGAAGGGGCGGCGGAACTACCTCAGCCTCCGGCGGTTGAACGTGGCTCAGCGTCGTGCCCCGAACTTATTTGAAAACGATCGAGAATTCGACGAGTTGGAACAGCTGCACCACTGGGCAAGCAAGACATACGACGGATCGCTCAGCGATTTGACGCACAAGCCTCTGCGTTCGGTTTGGGACGAAGTCGCCAGCGATCACGGAAACTGTCTTGGTCGGAAATGCCCGACGTACGATGACTGTTTTTATTACAAAGCGCGTCGCCGAGTTGAGAATGCGCAATTGTTGATCGTCAATCACGCGCTGTTCTTTACCGATTTGGCTCTGCGATCGCGTGGATTCAGCGTGTTGCCTGAATACGATACGGTGATTCTTGACGAAGCCCACACCATGCCGGCGGTGGCTGGCGATCATCTGGGGTTAGGCGTCACCACGGGCCAAGTCGACTTTACGCTCACGCGACTTTACAACGATCGCACGAACAAAGGGTTATTGGTTCACAACAATTGTAAAGAAGCCGAGATGGCGGTTGATCATTGTCGACAAGTCGCCGACGACTTTTTTGATGAAGTTCACCATTGGTTTGATATGCAGCGCCCCGCGAATGGTCGTGTGGAAAAGCCGATGTCATTTCAAAATCATCTTTCGCCGGCACTTTCCGATTTGTCCGACAAAGT
>CAYYHV010000122.1:0-9303 GCA_964471695.1 uncultured Pirellulaceae bacterium | reverse complement strand
CCATCGAGCACCGGAAAGCTCTCCAGATCGGTCACAAAGTCGCGAATGCGGGCAAGTCGATTCAAGACCCGTCGCAGCAGCAGGATTTCCTCGCAGCGGCTCAACGGTTAGATGGCATGGCTGGCGAGCTGGAGCTCTGGTGTTCGCAAGAAATGGAAGACACCGTCCATTGGGTCGAAGTCGATCAAGGACGTCGTGGACGGCGCATCTCGCTCAATGCGGCTCCGATCGACATCGGGCAAAAGTTACGTCCGTTTCTGTTTCAGGAAATCGACACGGTGATCATGACCAGCGCTACGTTGGCCACGGGCGAACCCGCCAGCTTTGATTATTTCAATTCGCAGATTGGATTGACGGCCTGCGATACGCATCAGCTAGGCAGTCCGTTTGACTACGAGCGTCAAGCCAATTTGGTGATTCTGAAAGGGATGCCGGACCCGGCCAAGGAACGCGACGAGTATACGCGGCTGACGACTTCGATGATCGAACGCTACGCCGGCCGGACCGAAGGTCGAACGTTTGCACTGTTCACCAGCTATCAAATGCTGAAGCAAGTCGCTTCCCAGCTGCGTCGCTGGCTGTCTGACAACGATATGGAATTGTACAGTCAGGGCGACGGCATGCCCCGCACCCAGATGGTTGAGCGATTCAAGAAGAATCCACGAGCCGTCTTGTTGGGTACTGACAGCTTCTGGCAGGGCGTTGATGTACCGGGAGACGCATTGCAAACAGTGATCATTACGAAATTGCCATTCAGCGTGCCGGACCGGCCTCTGTTGGCTGCACGGTTGGAGGCCATCCGAGCCGCTGGTGGAAACCCGTTCAACGATTACCAACTGCCCGAAGCCATCATCAAATTAAGGCAAGGCTTTGGGAGACTGATTCGCACGCAGCAGGATAGCGGGACGGTTGCAATTCTGGATCCGCGGATCCACACCAAATATTACGGCAAGTTATTCATCAACTCCCTTCCGAAATGTCGGCTGGTTCACGAAACGGTGGGTGGCGAGTCGATTGAGGAGTAGCCACAGGTGCAAGCCGGCGAGGCTGGGCGACGACCAGAAATTCCTAACCCAACGCGAGCGTGTGGGATCGGCTCCAGTTGAGGCCGTGTGGGGCCCGCCTTCCCCATTCCAGATACGCGAAAATCGGCAATTCCCCGCGTTCACCCTCGGAAAAGCCCGATCCGGCCCGAATCAGTTGACCGGCAGATCTGGCCGATTTAAAGTAAAAGATTACCAGTAAACAATTTGCGACGTTTGGAGGAGCCAATTTTGGCCTCCAGATCAGGCTACGACGTAACGAACAACAGATGCTGGCCAAACGAGTCATCCCTTGCCTTGATGTAGAAGGCGGCCGCGTGGTCAAAGGGACCAATTTTGTGCAGCTTCGGGACGCGGGTGACCCCGTCGAAGTCGCGGCTCGATATGAGCGCGAGGGAGCCGATGAACTCGTCTTCCTCGACATAACGGCCAGTCACGAACAACGCGAAATTGTGCTGGATGTGGTTCGAAGAACCGCAGAGCAAGTTTTTATGCCACTGACGGTAGGCGGCGGAGTCCGAACGCTTGAGGACATTCGTAGCCTGCTATCGGCTGGTAGCGATAAGGTGTCGATCAACTCGGCGGCTTGCAAAAACCCCGATTTTGTTCGACAAGCAGCGGAACGTTTTGGCAGCCAATGCATCGTGGTGAATATCGACCCGAAGCGCGTAACGGACGAAAACGGCCAACCAAGGTGTGAAGTCCACATTAATGGTGGACGCATTTCCACTGGTCGAACAGCCGTGGAATGGGCTAAGGAAGTCGAGGACCTGGGTGCCGGTGAGATTGTTCTCACCAGCATGGATTGCGACGGCACTAAGGACGGATACGATTTAGAACTCACCGCCGCGGTTAGCGAATCGGTTTCGATTCCCGTTGTGGCGAGTGGTGGTGCCGGCAAACCGGAACACTTGGCGGACGCGATTGAGTTGGGAAAGGCAGATGCGGCATTGGCAGCCAGCATTTTTCATTTCGGTGAATACTCAATCAAAGAAACGAAACAGTTGATGGCAGAACGGGGCATTCCCGTTCGGCTTTAGGAGCGTAGTTGTCTGACGATGGAATTCGTCAGTTTGACGCTGCGGAGCAGGGGAATCGGTAGGGGCAGAACAGGAACAGCGTATGTCGACTGCAGAAGAGAGACCCAAAGTCAAAGTCAAAAAAGAACCATTCGAGGTGGACAAGCTCTTCAAAGCGCTTGTAAAGCTTGAGGGTTCTGACTTGCACCTCAAGGTTGGACGTCCACCCATCGTTCGCATCAAAGGCGAGTTGCGCCCACTGGATCGCGATCCGATTGATGACGATGAAATGTATCGGTTGTTATGGCCGATCATGAAGGAAAAAGACCGCCGGGAGTTCGAAGAATCAGGCGGCGCTGACTTTGCCCACACCTGTGATGTGGATGGAGTCGAGTGGCGATTTCGTGTCAACATTCTGCAGCAGATGACCCACATGGGATTGGTGGCTCGTCGTGTTAGTAACTTTATTCCGGACTTTGAAGGGTTGTTTCTGCCGCCCGTCATGGAAGGGCTCTGTAAGTACCATCAAGGCATGGTGTTGCTCGCTGGTCCGACTGGATCGGGTAAAACGACTACCATTGCCTCCATGCTGAACTGGGTGAATCGGCACTATCGAAAACACATCCTCACGCTTGAGGACCCGGTTGAATTCGTGTACTCCGAAGAAAAATGTCTGATCAACCAGCGCGAAGTCGGCTTGGATGTGAAGGACTTTATGACCGGAATGAAGCATGCGGTACGTGAAGATCCGGACATCATGCTGCTGGGCGAAATGCGTGATGAAGAAACCTTTATGACAGCCATTCAGGCTGCCGAAACCGGTCACTTGGTGTTTGGAACGATTCACGCGTCAGGTGCTCCCGAAACGATTGGCCGTATTCTCGACCTCTTCCCGGAAGAAATGCACAACGCACTGCGAAGTGCATTAGCGATGAACCTGAAAGGGATTGTGGCTCAGAAACTCCTCAAGTCGATTAAACCGGGAGTCGCACGTGTGCCTTGTGTCGAAGTCATGATTATGAATGCCACCATTCAAAAGCTGATCCTTGAACACGAAGATCACAAGTTGGGTGACGCTATTCGCATGGGTGAGATGGACGGCATGCAAGACTTTACGCTCAGCCTCAAGCGCTTGCTGGATGACGAATTGATTGACCGACCAACCGCTTTTGAGGTTGCCCCGAACCCCGACGCATTGAAGATGGCGCTCAAGGGTATCGACGTTAAAGCCCCTGGAATCCTTTGATGCTACGTCTTTTGAATGGCTTGAATCACCACATCCATGCATTGGTGGCCCCGATATTTTTCCGCCAGCACTTGATGGGTAGTGTGTGGCACGCGCGAATCACGGTGTTCGTTTTTTCGATCGCTATGTTCGCCCAGACCGATCCGCTGATGGCTCAAGAGAGCACAGCCGGCGCGTGGCCCAACTACCAGTTGGGCGCGAACCACTCGATTACCCGTGGCCCCGGTGGCTATTTGAGTTGGTGGAAGCTGTTGATCCTGTGGGCGTTCTTTATGCTGTGGGTCAAAGCCGTCGACTGGACCGCCAAGGACTGTAAGGACAACGAATTCGACCATAGCGTTTGGTTGCCCGTGGTCTTCTTGCCCTTCTTGTTGGCATTTTTCCTCGGTGGGCTGACGATTCCCATGTTTGCGATTGGCGCGGTCGTCGCCGGACTGGCCGTGATCGTCCCGTCGCTTGTCTACGTAAGTCATCGCAACGCCCAACTCGACCCGCATTTGCGCGTTCTTACGCCTGATCATATTCGTTATCTGTTGTCGACTCGGTTCAAAGGCGTCAAAGCTGAAAAACAAGCCGAGCACGAAAAAGGGGCTCAGGTCACTTTCCAGCCGATGACGAGCAAGGATCATCAAAAGAATCAGGCGAGTCTGATCGAGTCTCGTCAATCTGATGGATTCTTGCCCGCCAAAGCGGCGATCGCCAATGCACTGGATCATCGCGCCGACAAGATCATGATGGACTTTTCGTCCAGCGACGTCACTTCACGATTTCAAGTCGACGGTGTCTGGCACGATTCGGATGGCCATGATCGCGACGAAGGCGACCAGATTCTTGAAGTGTTCAAGCGTCTGGCCGGCGGTAAGCCTGAAGAACGGCGCAAACGTCAGCAGGGGCGATTTCGTACCGAGTACGACGGCAAAAAGGTCGAAGCGACGTTGGTGACTCAGGGAACCAAAACGGGTGAACGTGCGGTTTTGACGTTCGCTGGCAATACGACGACTCAGTTCAAGACACTCGATGACTTGGGCATGCGCGAAAAGATGATCGAGGAGCTCAAGGCTTTGTTGCTCGAGCCCAAGGGGTTCATTGTCTTTTCGTCGATGAAGACAAATGGGCTTACCACGACTTTGGCGACGGCGCTTGGCAATACGGATCGGCTGATGCGCGATCTATTGCTCATCGAAGACGAAGGCAATCCGACTCCCGAAGTAGAAAACGTGGAACCTTTGTTTTTCAATGCGGCGGAAGGTGAAACGCCCATGAAGCGAATGGATTTCGCTCTGCGGAAACAACCCGATTTCGTGATCGTACCGGAACTCCACAATGCGGAGACCATTTCGCGGCTATGTGCCGCTGCCAGTTCGGATCAATTGATCCTTTCGACGATCAACGCGAAGGAAGGCGTCGAAGCCTTGCTGAGAATTCTGATGCTCAAGATTCCCGCCAAAGAGTTCGCGCCGACTGCGATTGGTGTGTTGAATCAGCGATTGATCCGCAAGCTTTGTGAAACCTGCAAGGAGGCTTACGAGCCACCGCCGGCTTTGCTCAAAAAACTGGGGATCCCGGCGGGGCGAGTCGAAGAGCTTTATCGGCACCCTGAAAATCCAGAAGAAGTCTGCGAAGATTGCCACGGCATTGGTTACAAGGGGCGAACGGCGATCTTTGAGCTTCTCAAGATCGACGACACCATGCGAGAAGTACTCATCAGGCAACCAAAGCTTGACATACTTCGAAAGGCTTCGCGGAAGGCCGGCAACCGTACATTGCAAGAAGAGGGAATTTTGGCCGTCGTCAAAGGCGTCACTTCGCTTCCCGAATTGATGCGAGTTTTGAAGCAGTAAGCAGTCGTTGGCGGGAAGAGTTCAGCCAGCAAAGACGGGTAAAAAAAAGACATGACGCTTGGAATCATACTTATTGTTATTTGCTTCATCGTGATCGCGATGATGTGGACCGAAGGCTTGTGGACGAACGCGTTGTCGCTGTTCAATGTCACCTTGGCCGGCATTGTGGCGTCGGCATGGTTTGAGCCATTCGCCGATACGCTTGAGGACAGCCTGCCGGGGTTCACGTACATCCTCGATTATTTGTCGTTCTGGATGATTTTTGCGATTGGCTTCAACGTGTTCCGCGCTGTTACTGATGCCATTTCGAAATTTAAGGTCCGCTTTCGTAAGCCGATTGAACCCATCGGAACAATCATCTTCGCTTTGTTGACTTCGTGGGTGATGGTCTGCATTTTCACCGCATCGCTTCATATCGCGCCACTCGGTTTGTCGCCGTTCAAAGGCGGCTTTGCAAAAGAGCCTAACTCGCCATGTTTCTTCGGCTTGTCACCAGACAAGTACTGGTGGGCGTTTGTTCATTCACGCTCTCTGGGAGCCCTTTCATCGGGAACTCCTTTTGATGAGACTGGCGAATTCGTACTCAAGTATGGTGCTCGTCGGCACACCTTGCAGCAGCACAACAAGTCGTCGGATGGTAAACTGCTCGTCAAGAAACGATAGTTGGGTACCTGTTCATTCCTTCAACAGTTCGAATTGATTGAAATGTCTCAAGCTGATCAGATTGTTGAGCCCGCCTTTCAAGGCGATTCCGAAGACGTCATTCAATATCGCTCCATTTCCAAGTTGGCTGTGGTCGCGTTATTTCTCGGCATTGCCTCTTTAGCGGCTTTTGCCCATCCCGTCCTTTGGTGTATCCCCATCGCCGCGGTTGTCGTCGCTGCGTTTGCTGTTCGAGTCACCTCGCAACCAGAATATGCGGGTCGCGCCGCAGCCGTATGTGGGCTGATACTGGCGATGCTCTGTGGCAGTGCCGCGATCAGTCGTCAATTTGTCGAACGCATCGTGGTCCAGAAACAGGCTCGACAAATCACGGACCGGTGGGCGCAAATGCTGGCTGACAAACAAGTCACCATGGCGTACGAGTGGACGATGGGACGTCAGTTTCGACGTCCCGATGATATGTCTATTATGGAATATTACGGGCAGAATGACGAAGCTGCCAAGAATTTGGCGACGTTCAAGCGGCGACCTGAAATGCAATCGTTGCAGAAACTCGGCTCGGACCTCAGCGTCGAGCATCTCGCATCGGGTGCGTACGAACGATCTGCATTCACCCACCGGAATTGGAACACATACCGATTCAGCAATCCGGCCGGCGAACAACTCGACTTGGAAATTCAAGCCACGCGAACGGATGATCCGTCGTCCAAGAAGTTGGTGAAAGATGCGAGTTGGTACATTCGGCTATTCCGAGACGTCAACGCCGAAGTCAATTAGCCACAGGCAGGGCTATTCATGATTGGTTTGCACGGCGGGTGCGACGCTTTGATGCAGGCCGCATTTATGCCAGCTGTCCCTACCCAGCGCAATTCGCAAGTTCAATCTCCCCAGCAATCGTAGGGGTTTCGTTCAGAGTCGCGAGCCATTTTCGACCACGCCGCCGAATGGAAAGATACCTCGCAAACCCCCCGTCGTATGGTTCACGTAGTCCGCGGTGTGCCGTTAGGTTATGATTCGGGATCATCGAACTAGGAGTCGCGTGCATCATGGAATGGATCATAGCCCTCATAGCGTTAGTCGCTATGGAAGTCGTGCTGGGCATCGACAACCTTGTCGTCCTGGCTATTGTTACCGGCAAGCTTCCGGAGGAAGAACGCCCGCTCGCACGTCGTATCGGATTGCTACTCGCATTGGTCATGCGTATTGCGATGTTGGGCACCATCTCGCTATTGATGGAGGCGAATGGAGCCGTATTTCATCTAACCGACGTGGGGGCTCCTCAAGCTTGGTTTGCCGCCGAAGGCGAAGAAGTACATCCCGAAAGCGCGGATGAGCATTACGAGCGAGTCCATCACGGCGTCGGCAACAAGAAGGATACGAAGCTTAGTTACGAAGTGAACGCGATTTCCGTCCGAGATATCGTCATGATTCTTGGCGGGCTGTTTCTGTTGCGCAGCAGTGTGCGCGAGATTCATGAGAAGATTCACCACCGTGAATCGGAAGGAGCTAACGTTCAGGCCGTTTCGACATTCAAAGCCGCCATCATGCAGATTGCCGCCTTTGATATGCTATTCTCATTTGATTCGGTCATCACTGCAGTCGGCATGGCGGAAGACATCCGAGTAATGGTGGTTGCCGTGATTTTGTCGATCGGCGTCATGATGGTGTTCGCGGATCGAGTCAGCGACTTTGTGAATCGTACCCCTACGATTGCTATGTTGGCGCTGAGTTTCCTGATTCTGATCGGTTCCATGCTCGTTGCAGAAGGCATGGGGACTCACGTAAACAAGACTTATATTTACTTTGCGATGGCCTTCTCAGTCGTCGTTGAATTTCTGAATCTACGAGCCCGCACGGTCGCGTCAAAATAGGATAAGAGATATTCGAGGCGTGGCGAGTGCCTTGGAGATTCGCAATGTTTAAGGTCTGAGCGATCTCGATTTTACGGACGCTTCATGACGAGAGGCGTGTCGACTTTAACAGCACGAGCCCTACGGCTCACGCTCTGGACGCTGCCAAATGTGGCTCGCCCCACATGAGCCGTCAAGAATCTGGCTCGCGCTTCCACGCGATCGACCACCACAGGTGGATTGTTGCGACCATCGGGACTTGCGACTCGCTCGCCCCGTCGACGTTTGGCTTCCGCCAATACCGCCGCATCCCATTCGCGATGGTCAATGATCGTCGCATGAACGCGGGCTTGAGAACTGCCGGCTTGTCGGCCAATAGCTCGGGCTCGAAAGGGATTGCCAAATCCGGGGACTCGCCCCAACCCAGGGATGCCGCGACTCGTCGAGCCGACCCGTGAGCTGCCGATTCCGCCGAGGCTGGCCGAGCCACGATCGGGAACCGAAACCGTCGTGTTCACTGAGAAGTTACTAAAAGTCGGCAGCTGAACTGTTTGCCCCAAGCCGACCGACGTTCCGATGCCCAGCAGGATTGCGAACGCCAAGCCACTACGAGCAGATGCCAGCCACACCGGTTTTGTCTTGCCGAATTTCATAGTGCTTCCTGGTTGATTGCTGGCGATGATGCAAGCCTGCCAAATTGAGTGTGCGTGCCGATTGGGGGGTAAGTGATCGTTCGCGTTACGGGGGCGCGGTTTCCCGATTTCGGGACCCGGAGACTGTTAATGTTTCGTGAAACGCCAGCTGCGCATGTTCTGTTTACCATGAATCGATGCGATAACTCAAATCAGAAGTGTTTTTCACGTTTTTATCGCATCTAAGGATGACCTAATGAGTTTGTTCAGAGCATTTGCATTTTGCCTGCTAATGGCTATCGCCTGCGCACCTGTTGGTGCCCAAATTGTAGTAACAGAAGTCGACCCATCCGGTACGGATCCCGCCGATCCGATGGACCCAGCGTCGTTTGACGACATGGAATGGATCGAAATCACGAACTGCGGCACATCCCCATTCGATGCCGACGGCACGCTTTGGTATGACGACGAATCTGGCGACTGGGAAGACGCAACCCAAATCGCTGGTTTGGGAATGATCGCTCCCGGCGAATCCGTCATCGCGGTGAACCTCGATGACCTGTCCGTTTTCTCACCCGCAACCGGCGTCGCCGCATTCCAAGCCGAGTATCCTGGATACACCGGAGCCGTTGGTTTCTACCTCGGCAGCGGAATGAGCGGCAATCCAGCCAACGATGATGGAGCCGTCATTTGGGCTCAAGCAACAGCCCCCGTCGATGGCGATATGCCCGTTTCTGAGCTGATCTACCCAAATGCCCCGTCACCTGACATGACCTTTCAGGCGAGCTGCAGTGGCGTTCTGGGGACTTTTGCTCCAAGCCCTGGCAGCGTTGTTCCCGAACCATCGGCTGGCCTATTGCTTCTGCTAGGACTCGCTGGATTGGTTCGACGCCGTCGCTAGTCGAATAAGCGATCAAAGAGAGTGACTCACAAGGCTCCGCAGGCACTGCGGAGCCTTTTTTTTATCGGTTCGAGTCCACCACAGCGCAGTAGAGGCACCTTCCGAGGC
>CAYYHV010000121.1:15826-17855 GCA_964471695.1 uncultured Pirellulaceae bacterium | reverse complement strand
GTTGCTCGCCGACAACAAAACGAAGACTCGCCAAATCGGATTGGGCGTACTGGCTGTGGCAGCGAAGGGAGGTGAATCGCTGGAATGGGTCGCTCAAAACGCGGTCGAGTTTTCAACTCGCAAGAAGATTACGGCAGGTGAGAAGCATCTTCTTAATTCCTTTCGACGACTCTTGCCAGAAGGGTCACGGCCGACACCGAAAAGAGATGATCCCGTCGCTTTGATTTCCGAATTGCCGTCCGGCAGCAGCCAGGAATGCGTGCAATCCCCCGCCTCCCTGCCACGCCGTTTGGAGATTCAACCCGATAAGAAAGCGATCGACAAGTGCTTCAACAGTCTGAGAAAACTCTATGATCAGTATGCCGACACGGTCGTACGAAGAGTTGATGACAGCCAAGTAAGAATCAGTCCGCTGGGGAAACAGACCCTGCAAGAGAGTGTAACCGTTGGTGTTCGCCACCAACGGAAGGTGAGCGAATCATTTCCACTTGCTGAGATTTGGCTGGAATGGTTTCACGCTGACGAGCAATCATGGCTGCGCGACAGTACGGTTCTCCCTCAAATCTGCCTAGCTGCCGGCAATTTGCAGAACGGACTATCGGAAGAAGCAGCGCATATCATCGGGAGCTCCTGGCTCGGCTCGGATGAAGTGCTTCATTCCAGGATTCCACTCGCGCCGATTTGCCGCTGGCTCGCGGCAAAGCATCCTACGACGGAGGGCGCGAACCTATTGCTTGATGTGTTTGAAAACTTCTTAGCTGTTGTCCCGGACGACTATTGGCGAGGAGAAGGGGCAGCAGCGAAGAATTTCGGTTCCGCAGGTACAAGCGACACCTCATATTCAAGGTTCTTACGGATTCTCGAAGAATATTTCGCTGGCTTTGGCAACGAAGTTCCACCAGACGCCGCCGCGCGACGATGGCAGCTTGCTCGCGCTATCGAACAGCCACCATTCTCGCGGCGCCCACCCGACCGTCGTGTTGTCGCAACAGCCTTTGGCGTCGGCGCCGCAAACGCCGCAGATCTGTACAAGTATTGGATTGCCGACGACCGCGAATACGCATACGACCTATCCTTGGACGACTCGACAAGACTTGAATCGCGACTTGCCATCGCCAGATTCGCCGGAACCAAACGGGACGATTATCTCGCAGTAATCGACCGCTTTACTGACGAAACGATCGACAAGCTGCTTGCCAAGAAGTCAGAAAAAACAGAAGCGTATATCAACGTTGCCACGCGCATTCGTTCCGTTCATGGGATCGAACGACTCATGCGACTTCTGAAAGGACTTGGAAAGAAAAAACTCGCGCGTTGGAATCACAGGAACTGCGACAAGCAGACTCGCGATGTGTCCGTCATCGGTCAATTGATAGCGTTCAGCGCGCCCGCCCCAGGTGAGTCCTACGAACAGTTCGCGGCAGCGGTTGAGCAGTCGGAGAAGTGGCTGACTCGAGAGCGACTGTTACAATTGTCGATGTTCGCAACTCAATGGAGCCACTGGATCGAACGCGCATTGGAGCTTCCCGGCCTGCAGGATGCTGTCGAATGGCTGGCGTATCACTCCCCTGATAGCACGATGCACCGAACGGCAGCGATGTATGTCTGGCACAACACTGGACGACCAAGCTCCGGTACGGCATGGGATTCGTTCCCGACGAAGATCGAAGATAAACCGTGGCGCACTCAGATCGAATGGAGATGCACGCCAGAAAGATATGGGGAAGGTCCTTTTCCCGATGGAGATCACCTGCTCGACATTGCTCAAGAATGGTACCGACGCGCGTTTACCGGGGTTGGTGCGAAAGTTTGGTTCGAACTGGAAGGCCTGATTGAGTCCATTGCGTCAAAGAAAAGCATCGGCTTCCTGCTTGAACTTACCAGGGCCCTGCGTGGTGAGAGCGATCGTGATTCACTACGGAAGCAGATACAAACGGAGCCTAAGCCGGAAGCAGTTCAACTCCTCGCCCTGTCGCCGGTAGCCGACGGAGCAGAGCGCGAAGCCGATCTGTCCGAACGGATGCGGTTG
>CAYYHV010000121.1:12216-15806 GCA_964471695.1 uncultured Pirellulaceae bacterium | reverse complement strand
CGAACATCGTCGCATTGCCAAACGGCAGAAAGCAATCATGCGAGAGAAATTACTGACGGCTATCGAACATGCCTGCAAGCTGTTGGCCAAAGGAGCGGGTCTAATTGATCCAGAGCGTCTCGAGTGGTTCGCCATGGCCGGAGTTCAGGACCAGATTGACGCGATCTCACCGTTGACGGTCGACAATGTCACACTCGAACTGGTCGTGCAACCAAATGGCGAACCAGTCATCCTTGTCGACAAGGGCGGAAAAAAACAAAAGTCGATTCCTGCAAAGATCAAGAAGGACGAGCGAGTCAAAGAGCTTCAGACGCTTCTCAAAGAACTCAAGACCCAGGCGAAACAAGTCTCGCGTTCTCTGGAAGAGGCGATGGTTGTAGCGAGCGATTTTGATACCACGGAACTTACGCGACTGATTCAAAATGGACTGATCGGACCCCCGATTCGTACGCTCGTCTTTGTGCAAGGCAAGAAAGCCGGCCGACTCGCGCTGACGGACGGCAAATTAAACCTGGTAGATCACAATGGCGACGACTTTCCGTCCACGGACAATCCACTCCAAATTGCTCACGTCACAGATTTGCTGGCACTCGAGTGCTTGAAAGAATGGCGTGACGTGTTTGTAGACCGCGTTCAGGCAATTGACCAAGTTCACCGAGATCTCTTTCAACCGTCGCAAGCCGAAAACAATTCGTCAAACCAGTGTGTGACTCGTTTTGCTGATTTCAAGATGCGACCCGGTCAGGCTCATATCACTTTCGGCAGCATGCGCTGGGACTCGAATCACAAGTTTGGCGAAGCATACCTCAGCCGCAGGGATCGCAAGGTAAACATCTGGGCGCAGATTCATCTGGACTATGTTGACTTCGCAACGGATGACTTGGCGGTGAAGAAACTCTGGTTCTCGGACGCCAATGACACGGTACCACTGGCGAAGGTTCCTCCGCGAATCCTCAGCGAAACGATTCGCGAGATCAATCAGATCGTGACAACTGCCGGAATAGAAGCGGAGTGAATCACGCAATATCCAAGCGGATTCGGAGTCGCCCAATTCGCTGGAGGTCAAGTCACTGCCGATCGATATCTGAAGTTCCTGACGACGTGGCTGCGAATCGCGCGGTAATGATGCCACCTACCAGCGCCATCATCAATGTAATGGCTGAAGGAACGGCGACTTGTATCGAATCGTAGACCGACGAACTGTTTACGTAAGGCGTTGCATACGACGCATAGATCGGAGCCAATGGCTGAGCAGATGGAATCGCCTGCGGCGACAGGGTCAAGGATGGCGAAGTTTGGACGGGCGGGGCAACTGGTGACCACATTTGCCCTACTGCGACAGTAGGGCCCGCGCCAACGGACGCGGCGACGACTTGACTCACAGCCGAGTAATTTACCGAGTTGGCGATCAGAATCATGTTGCCAAATCCAACGGCAAAGAAACCTGCCCAGAATGGGCGACGTTGCTGATTTGTATCCCAGATCGACAAGGGTAAAGCCACGAACACAATGAGGGCGGAAAGGCCGATCATGCCTTCCAACAAGATCGTATTCGCAGACAGGATGGCTCCTAACCAAAGCCCGATTAGAGTGAAGATGCCAAGGGACGTCTTAAGACTAAAGTTCATGCCTCATCCTTTTGCGAAAATGAGACGGAAGACCTGAACATAAGATTACAGTCACATCAGGGTCAACAAGCTGTTGCGGACAGCAAAGCTAGCCCTGATGTTGTGACTTGCCATTTCACTTGCTGATGTAGGGTGCTTGATGACTCACCCACGCTATCACAAGCCCGCCAGAAGGCGATGACGAAATGAATAGCTTGTCATACTACTCGTCTATTGCTTCGGCAAAGGTCGTCCGACACCGAAACCGAGGCCGAGCCAAGTGCGTGGCACTCGCAAAACGCAGAACTCAAGAATAAGGAATTGACGATGATACAGGTGAGAGCGATGAGTTCTCAGGACCAACTGAAACCGTTGAAGCAACGATACGTTCGGCAAGCAACGGCACCATTGGATGGAATGTGGTTGAGCGGCTTTGTCCCAATGGCAAAACACTTCGGTTTTTACGAAGGCGATGAGCTTGTTGGTTTCTTCTGCGTGAACGATCAAGGCTATCTTTTGCAGTTCCTGTTGAATCAAGACCGCCAAAATCAAGCTTCGCAGCTATTTGAAACCGTCCTGTGTGGCAACAACTTGCCTTCAGGAAATATTAGGGGGGCGTTCGTCAGCACGGCTGAGCCTTACTTCCTCTCCCTTTGCCTTGATTGTTTTTCAAAGTTCGACGTGAACGCCCTGATGTATCAACGCGATGGGGGGATTCGCGAGAAATCCTCGGAAGGGACATTGTCGATGCCCAAGGTTGTTTCCGCCCAGTTGTCTGAAGCCGTTGACTTCGCCGTCGCCAGTATTGGCGCCCCGGAAGATTGGCTCGCTGGCTATTACACAAACCTGATCAATCGCCAGGAACTGTTCGGAGTATGGGAGAATGGGCGTTTGATTGCGACGGGAGAAAGCCGAGGTTATGACGAACTCCAGACGGAGTATGCGGACGTCGGAGTCATCGTAGCAAAATCGGAACGATGTAAAGGATTAGCGACTCGAATCCTCAAGCAGCTCGTCACAATGAACGAAGCCAACTCCCTGAAGTCAATCTGCTCGACAGAGAAGACGAACATCGCCGCACAAAAAGCCATTGGTCGAGCCGGCTTCTTTGCGAAAAATCGAATTATTCAGTTTCATGCAGAGCCAACATGATCCAGACTCGTCGCGATTAGGTGTCTCTAAAGAGAATCAGCTAAGTTACATATTCGATCGCCAAGTTTGTATTTACAAAGTGTATTGAAATCCAACATGAATTCTGAAGACACAATAAATCAAGATAATCCAGGCAACAACGGCAAGACCAAAGGGAGCTCGCGAATCCAGTTTTCTCTTCGGACATTTTTGGTGGCAGGAGTTGCATTCACTCTCGGATTTGCCGTCCGCAACGTGGTGACGGGACTGCATCCACTTTCGATGAAGTTTGCGCTGCCATCTTCCACTACGGCTGTTGCACCCGGCGATTCACTCGTCGTTGAATGCCTTGCTGACGGATCGATTAATCGACGGGTAACGATACTCGCCGACTCCACCGTCCATTTGCCTGCCGTGGGTACAGTCAATTTGTCAGGGATGGATATCTCCGCAGTCGAAAAGACACTCAACGCAAGCTACGCGAAATTCTATCGAGTACCCGGCATTCAAGTTTACAGGGCTGAATTTACAGAACCGCTAAATTAACTCTCGAAAAAAGAAGCTGCCCAACATTCGCGGTAACTTACGTGCATCTGAGCGAAGATTTCAGCTTTGCACCGCCTAAGCGTCAATCCTGCAACGACGACTTTGGTAGAGGTGCCGAATTAGCTCAGGCACAAAGAATACGCATGAAACGCACGAGCAGAAATTGACATCGCTTGGCAGATCGTCCACGATTGATGGTCCCGCCGATGATTCATCGCTCTTCTTTCCTCCGAAATCCCGCCATGACAATCAAGCGAACTCTCCTTGCCTCCTATTGTTTCGCCTTCGTCAGCATCCTCTTCACGG
>CAYYHV010000121.1:0-12206 GCA_964471695.1 uncultured Pirellulaceae bacterium | reverse complement strand
CAAACATCGTTGTCATTTTCGCTGATGATTTGGGATACGGAGACGTGAGCTGTTACGGTGCGACAAAGATCAAGACGCCAAATATTGACAATCTGGCTCGTGACGGCATGAAATTCACGGACGCCCACTCGGCTGCATCACTTTGTTCGCCATCGCGTTATGGCTTGATGACGGGATACTCGCCCTGGCGACTGCATAAGAAAGGCAATGGTTATCGACTTTCGCCGGATCGGATGACGATCGCATCCTTCCTCAAGACGCAAGGATATACGACGGCAGCCATT
Organism: uncultured Pirellulaceae bacterium; assembly: GCA_964471695.1. GTDB lineage: Bacteria > Planctomycetota > Planctomycetia > Pirellulales > Pirellulaceae > CAYYHV01. Next base: position 11,922 of record CAYYHV010000121.1, on the reverse strand, counting down.
GGCAAATGGCACCTCGGCTATAGCAAGGACTGGAACAAGCTACCAATTACCGGACCACTCGAAGTCGGTTTTGACTATCACTTCGGTGTGCCGTCCAATCATAACGACTCGACCCGAGCCTTTATCGAGAATCACGACCTATTCGGTCGCAAGCCGAATGAAGCCTTCAAGATTCGAAAACACGAATTACCCGAAGGTATCGCCCAACCGCGAGTCGACGACCAAGTCGATACGATGCTGACCTCCAAGGCAATCGACTTCATCCACAAGAATGCTGCCAAACCGTTCTTTCTGTACTTTACGCCTTGCGCTCCCCATACACATGTCACACCAGCCGCCAAATTTCGCGGGACTAGCCAAGCCGGATTGCTTGGCGATCACATCCAAGAGCTGGATTCCCATGTCGGAGAGATTCTCAAGACGCTGGACGAGCTACAACTCGTCGAAAATACGCTTGTTATTTTTGCCAGCGATAACGGTTCGACACCCAAAGATTTCAAAGGTACTCAGAACGTCAATCTGAACCTTGCCGACGATTCAGGAACCATTCGTGTTAAATTCAAGTCAGCGAAGAAGGACGCCAAAACCATGGGGCACGTCACCAACGGCCCATGGCGAGACGGCAAAGGACAGCCCTACGAAGGCGGCCATCGCATCCCATTGATCGCACGCTGGCCGAAACGCATTGCTCCCAGTACGTCTACAGACTACACCGCGAATTGCACGGATATATTCGCTACGATTTCCGACATTCTGAACGCCGAGCTCCCGCGTGATGCGGCTGAAGATTCGATCACCTTGTTACCTGTCATGCTTGGTCAAGATTCCAAGGTAGTTCAACGCGAAGCTATCTTCATTCAAGGCAATGGCAAAGACAGTGCAATTGCCGTTGGTTCTGGCCGGTGGAAGTTGATTGTGCGTTATGCCAAAAGCAGCGATTCGACTTACGAGCTTTATGACTTGTCCGATGACCCCGGCGAAGTCAACAATCTGGCGGATAAGAATGTCGACATCACGACCAAGCTGGCAACGGCGCTTCAATCGGCTGAGGTCGCAGGGCGCACTCGCAAATAAGGAGACTCCTTTGGAATTGGCTCGCTACCGCATGACGGCTCATCGAATTCGACTCTTCATTCTTGCCGCCATTCTCACCAGCTTCTATTGCTCGGCGGCCGTGGGGGAGTTCGTCCACCCGGGTGTTGCCCATGGCAAGGAAAGCCTTAATTTTGTCAAAACCAAGATCGAGCAAGGCGAACAACCGTGGTCTCTTGCATGGGAGCAACTCAAGTCGTCTCGCGAAGCCTCCTTAGATTGGAATCCCAAACCGTTTGAGAACGTCGAGCGAGGACCATACAACGACCCAGATATCGGCTCGTCCGAATTCAGTCAGGATGCCAAAGCCGCTTACGCACACGCATTGTGCTGGGCACTCTCAGACGATATGGCTCACGCCAACAAGTCGATGGAGATTTTGGATGCTTGGTCGGGGACACTAAAATCGGTTGGAAATCACGATGCACGACTGCTGATCGGTATGAGCGCGTATCACTTTTGCATCGCCGCCGAGTTACTCAAACATACCGACGCCCAGTGGCCGCCAGAGAAACAGGCGAAGTTTGCCACGCTGATTCGAAGTGTCTGGTACCCGCTAATCAAGGACTTCTACCCTTCTGCCAATGGGAATTGGGATGCATCAATGATGCAAGCCATGATTGCCATGGGCGTTTTCCTCGACGATCAGACAATATTTGATCGAGCGAAGAATCAATTCCTCAACGGTAAGGGCAATGGAGCGGTTGGCAATTACTTTATGGCAAGCGGGCAATGCCAAGAGTCGGGACGCGATCAAGGACACACGCAAATGGGCCTGGATTTTCTCGCCAACACATGCGAGACAGCATGGATTCAAGGCGTTGATCTCTATGGCGCCTTGGACAATCGTCTGCTTAAGGGTTTTGAATACACCGCAAAGTACAACCTTGGTTCCGTCGTACCGTATGAACCGTACCGAAGCGTCGACGGACGGTATTTTTACAAGTCGATTTCCGACGATAGCCGCGGTCGACTCCGTCCCATGTACGAACGCGTCTACAACCACTACCACAACCGCAAAGCTCTAAATGCCCCGTTTACCGAACAGGCTGCACTAAAGCTCCGCGAGGGTCAAAGTAAAAACGGTCGCAGGCGCCGGCGTCGCCGTTCTCCATATCTCGACACCTTGATGTACGCTGAGCAACCCGCCGGGCTGGTACCAATCAAACGCGCCGCAGTCCCAGCAAATGAATGAGTCACCAATGGAGTCAAGGCAAAGCCGGGGAGTCGCCAAGTCGCTTGAAGGTTACAATACCGTCCATGAAGACGAATCCTGAACAATCCCCGCGTTGGTTCTATCTCCGACTGCTGCTAATCTGTGGATCGCTACTCGCGGCCTTCACATGCCACGCTCAGCAACCTACCTCCCCGCGTAAATTGCGAGTCGTCGACGAAGTCGCCTTGCGCGGCCAAGGCAAGATGCTGGGAATCATCACCAAGTATTCCCCCAATTCCTCGACCGAAATGCTGGTCGAACGCAGTTGGTTCCAGACGACTTATCCTAAGCGATACGCCCTTCATTTACGCCAGGAAGTCGAAGATCAAAAAAAGGTAAAAGAAGAACTCTTGGCTCGACTTGAACAATGGAAAACCAAACGCACCGAAGTCAGCGACGAGAGATTAATCCAATTCATAGATAGTGAGATCACGCGTCTGAGTGAGCCAGCGCCACAAAACTCTGAGGACGAGGAAGCTTCTGTCGCATCGAAACAATTTACTTGGTTGCACTTCCCTGCGGATGAGGTGAGACGCGTCTTTCCGCAATCGGCGGTGCGACACCGGGTCGCCAATCTTGCATGGGCTCATGAAGTCCAAGGAGTCAGCATACGTTCCGTTGCGGCGCTTACGAAGGCACTCGAAAAACTAGGCATCAAGTCGGATGCGGACGCAGTCGACTTATCTTCTGAATGTCCCACTAAGCGGCAGTCAGACGAAGAGTGGAATGCGAGAATCTGCATCTGCGAGTTCGCCTTTCGAAAGCGATTGCACTTCCAAGGCACAGGAAAGATGCTGAAGAGAATCGATCCGAACGCCCCTGCCAACCAACAGGATTTGGTAGAGCTAATGTTGCAGGGTGGCGGAATGCAATCGCTCATGGAAAACCTTCTGGGCAATCAAAGCCCAAAGGCAGGTAACGGCAGATCTCCGATCAAGAAAGAAACTTGGTGGACATCGGCAACTGACGAGGCCGAACGAGCCGGTTGTCGAAGCGTACGAATTTCCCGTTTGCTGCAGGATCTGACCAACCCGATCGTGAAAGTGGAAGAACATTTTTTGGCGGAAATCAGTCCAGGGAAGTGGCAGTCGATATTTACCTCGACTGCCGAATCCAATCGTGACAAGATCGCCAAGGGCGGAGCCGACTTCTTGAAGCAGGATCCGCAGATCCAGAAGATCACAGGTGCGATCAATGCACTTGGCGCGAACAATCAAGCACTGTTGGACAAAGCGCTTCGCCAAGGATTGGCAACGCAACGAGCCATGGAAGCCGCCGGGGGGCCGCTGATAGATTTCGTCGACGAATTCAGCGAACGCGTTGATGGCCCTGCATTGATATTGAAGTAGTCTCTCAGAGAAGAACCGGGCGTAAAAAACTCGGTTGGTCGCTTCTGCATCGCTTGGTCCATCATTTTGACTTACCAGCCGCATCCAGAAGCTGCGCGACCTCACGAAAACCTCGCTCTTCAGCAACTGTCTTGGGATTCATTTCCCCCGGCTCGGATGCTCGCAAGTCGGCTCCCTTCTCAAGCAGCCAATGAATATAGGTCGTGATCCCAGGGTGGTTCCCTCGCTTCACGGCAGCGGTAAGTGGCGAATGCTGCGTCTTGGGATCGATGTAATTGATATCATCAAACCCCCATTCGACAAACAACTCTGCAAGGTCGACATAACACTCCGGCTTTACGATGTCGGCTTTGTAGCCGTAGTTGCTAGGCCAGCAGAAATCGGTTGCAATTTTGTACAGCGGTTGAAAATCCGGTTCGTTTCGAATTTGCTCAAGATCGCCGCGCTTTTTCAAGAGCTCCAACTGCATCACAATGATCTCACGATACTCCGCGAATCCGCCGTCGCGATTGTGGCTGGCAATCGCCGCATAGATCGTGTCAATCGTTCCGGCACTAACGAAGCGGTCCGGAAAAATACCCATCAACTGACGCAAGAGTTTCGGATACCCAAACCATCGGGCCGCGCCGACGACATTGTTAAACACGTTCGATCTCGGATAATCATGCGGCGAGCCGTCTTCATCCGGATTGTGCTCAACGATCTCCAAAGCGAGTTCGTCCCACCCATCCCGAACCAACACGTTTAGTGGAAGACGTCCCCCTGCATCGACCATTCGTGCAAACAGCATGACTGATTCCGACGCCCCCTGCCCGATCAAGTCGCTCATTGACTTCACTTCCAAATCCTCTCGATCGGGAAGATATCGCGAATACGCTCGTCGAACGGCCGCGTCTACCAAACCCGAGTCTCGAGCCAAGTAATACAATCGTTCCATCGTTGACTTGTCGCAGTTGGGATACGAATTCGGATTGGCCCCTTCTGCCATTAGCAGATTTGCAATCCGGAAGTTCTGCTCGCAAACAGCCACGTGTAGAGGCATTCCAAGTTCCGGTTGGTCTTTCGGGTTGTTACCCGGAGCGTCAGGATGCGCGTCGTGCTCCAACAATAGCTTGGCAATCTCATCTTGCCCATTCAGAACAGCCCGGTACAAAGCATAGCCGTTGGTGAATTGATTGCGATGCTCCGGCAATCGCAAGTCCGCGTTGGCAAGCGTTGGCTGGGCCAACAGCAATCGCTCGACGGCAACCACATCGCCGCCTTCAATAGCTGTCGTTAACTCTTGGCGAATTTCCTGCGAAGGCTGTTCCGATTCGTTTACCATTGTGTATCCAGAAAGATCAGCGACTCGCCCCAATCCCCGTCAATGCTAGGCGAATGCCCTAAGAAGCGAAACCATAGAAGAAATGACGATTTGGATTTCGCTGCCAATGTCAGCTACAGTAAGTCTCGAATACTCCTCACGAGGTGAACCTTACGATGCCAAAAACCAGCCTACTACTCATCCTTTTACTTTTCGTGGTCCCTGGAACCAGATTATGTGCCAAGAGTCCCCTTAAGGTATACATTCTGGCGGGCCAATCGAATATGCAAGGACATGCCAAAGTCCAGACGTTTGAGCACATCGGCATGGACCCGCGAACCTCGCCGCTACTCGATGAGATGCGAGATGAAAAAGGGGAGCCGAAAATTTGCAAGCAAGTCTGGATTACTTCGATTGGCCACGACGGCTCGGAAAAGGAACGTCATGGCAATCTATCAGCCGACTATGGGGCAAGTGGAGGCGGACCCAAGATCGGCCCCGAATATACTTTCGGCATCTATTCTCAAAAACTGGCCACTGAACCAATCTTGATCATCAAGACGGCTTGGGGCGGAAAGTCGCTCCACACCGATTTTCGTTCTCCAAGCGCGGGCCCGTACGAATTCAACGAGCAGCAGCTCGAAAATCTTCACAAGCAGAACAGAAACATCGTGAAAGTAAAGGCGGAGCGTTCGGCAGCAACGGGCCGTTACTATCGCCTGATGATGGAACACATCAAGAAAGTGCTGGGGAATATCCAACGCGTCTATCCCGACTATGACGCCTCAGCTGGATACAACCTTGCGGGATTCGTTTGGTTTCAAGGCTGGAACGACATGGTAGATCAGGGCGTCTATCCAAACCGAAGCGATCCCGGTGGTTATGCGCAATACAGTCAGAACATGGCTCACTTCATCCGCGACATTCGCCGCGACCTTTCTGCACCAAAGATGCCTTTTGTGATTGGAGTCATGGGAGTCGGCGGCCCCGTCGAAAAATACACGCCGGATCAAAAGCGATACGTGAGCATTCACAGTGAGTTTCGTAAAGCCATGGCGGCACCGGCTTTGCTTCCAGAATTCCAAGACAACGTCCGGGCTGTACTTACTGAAAAGTATTGCGATACGAAGCTCGGCGAACTATCCAAACGCTGGGAGAAAGTGAATAACAAACGCAAGCGTCTGAATCAGGACGCTTCACTTAGCGACGCCGAACGCAAAGAGGCCCTCGATGCGTTCATAACGGAACTCTATACGTCGGAAGAATTAGAAGCCTACCAAGTCGGCAAATCGAATGCCGAATACCACTACCTGGGCTCATCAAAAATCATGGCGCAAATCGGCCGAGCTTTCGCGGAGGCAATCGCGGAACTCAACGAATAACGCATCGACATCAGCACCAGTCGACTCGGGTGATCCCCCAACTTTTTGGGGCGGCCTTGTGGCCACAATTGAATTTTCAGCACCCACCGAATATCCTTCTGCGAGTGTTGGTTTGACATTCCGACATGCCAAGGCGGCTAGAAGCTCGAATCCTATTTTGAAACAACTCATGAAATTCGCGACGATCATCACGATCGCATTCGTCATGGCGCACAACGTGGCCCTATCACATGCTCAAGACGATATCCGCAGTTGCGGGCGAGGAAGCTATACGCTCACGCGGCCCCGCGATTGCAAACCGCTTCCTGAAACGATCTACAAATCATCCGACCTCAATGGAGCGACACCCACGAACCAATGGTGGAGTTCGCTGGTTTGGGAGCCCCACTCGCAGAACATGTTTCCCCATCCGCTCGGCATGGTATGTTGCAATGAGGGCCTTTCGATCGCCTATCCGGGCGCTGGTATCGTGGCCGCATCGGGAAACATTATGGGCGGCGGCATTTCGAAAAAGGGCGATGTCGTCATCGGCCATTCGACAGACGTTGAGTTTCCGACGGCTCGGCTGAGTCGATATTCTGACTGGTTTGTCACGGCAAAGTTCGCTTCCGACAACGCCACGCTCGAGACGACTTTTGGCCACGGCAGCCCTTTCGTCTTTGGCCGCATCCAAGGCGGACAACTCAATCTTCGTTTTGCTGACAAACCCCAGATCTGGTCGGACAAGGGCGCCGTGCTGGGGATCACCGTCCGCGGCAACCACTACGGCTTGTTTGGTCCTAAGAAAAGCGCGTGGAAAAAAACAAGTCCCCAGGGAATGAGAAACGAAACAACCAAGGACTATTTCACCGTCGCTTTGCTTCCCGACAACCAACCCAGCACGCTGGCGATGTTTGCTCGATACGCACACAACCATGTCGTGGATACACGCGTCGACTTCGAGGTGGGGAACGGCAAACTGACGGCTTCTTACAGATTCACGACCAAAGCGATGGAGACGTCGGACGAAGGTACCCTTTTTGCTCTGTACCCTCACCATTGGAAGTACAGCCAAACGCCGTTGACAAAACTATCGTACCGATCCGTTCGCGGGACCATGAAAGTCGCGATGGGCACGGGTTTCCAAACTACGATTCCCATTCAGGGCGTGTTACCAATGCTACCGAACGCTGGCATTCCTGATCGCGCGAGAATGCTAGGCTATCTAAATTCTGAAGCGAGCCGCAAGCCGCCTGAGTTTGGTGACACGTACTACGAAGGCAAGCATCTTGGCAGACTAGCGACGCTCAGCGGAATCGCCGAAACGATGGGCGAAAATAAATTACAGACCGTCTTTGTCGATCAAATTCGACGGCGACTTGATGAGTGGTTTACCGCCTCAAAGTCTGGCAACGCGCCGCTATTTTACCATGATGAGAATTGGGGAACGCTGATTGGCTGCCGCCCCTCGTTTGGTAGCGATTCGCAGCTCAACGATCACCATTTTCATTATGGTTACTTTATTCGAGCGGCTGCCGAAGTCGCTCGAATGGACTCCGCGTGGGCCAAGGAATGGGGTCCCATGGTGGAATTGTTGATCCGCGACATCGCTGCCGTTGAATCAGATTCCATGTTCCCCAAGCTTCGTTGCTTTGATGTCTACGCTGGGCACTCCTGGGCATCGGGGCACGCAAAATTTGGCGATGGCAACAATCAGGAATCCTCGTCGGAGTCGTTGAATGCGTGGTACGGGTTGATGCTGTGGGGAGCAGTCACAAATAACAAAGCGGTTCGAGATCGAGGAATATTTCTGTTCAACACAGAGCGGACAGCCGTAGAGGAGTATTGGTTCGATGTCTCACGGACGAATTTCCCCAAAGATTATCCTAACCTCGCCGTTGGTATGGTTTGGGGTGGCAAAGGGGCTTTCGCGACCTGGTTTTCAGGTGACATTGACCATATCCACGGAATCAACTGGTTGCCCTTTACGCCAGCCTCGATCTACATGGGCCGATTCCCCGACTATGTAGGACGGGCCACGCGCCGCATAATCGAGCAGCGAAAATCAGGCAAAGACTACGACAAAGGCTGGGGCGATCTCCTCGTTATGTTCAGTGCGCTGGCCGATCCGGATTCAGCCGCGAAGTACATCGATACGCACCCGACCTGTAATGTGGAAGGCGGCAATTCCCACGCCTTTATGTACCAATGGATTCACACCCTGAATCGACTTGGGAAGAACGATGCTTCCGTGACAGCCAACCACCCTTTTACGAATATTTACACAAAGAATGGGGACAAGACTTACACCGCTTACAACTTTGGCAACCAACCTCTTACTGTAGAATTCTCAGACGGCACGTCGATGCTGGCCAAACCGCGAACAATAACTCTACAACAACGAAAATGATGGAGCTCACCGACTTGTACTCGTGGCGCTCCATGCTGCCCGCGGCCTGCTTGGGCGTATCGCCTCAGCTATCAAAGTCACTCACTCATTTGACACTCGACACAAGCGAAGAGAACGCGACTATGGGTGCCGATGCGAACGATTCTGGTAGGGCATCGTCTGGATGCGAGCGGCAACAGCTAACGTCAGCATGTTGACAGTAGACAATCGCCCCCTGAGTCCATCGAGTTCTCAGTTAGCAAAGCCATAGTGCTCGAATTCGTTACGGTGGAAATTCATTCGTCGGGTTGGATGGCTACCAAAACAACCGATTCACGCAACGATGACTCGCTTCTGTTCGACTCAACCAGCACGGACGCGCAGACATTCACACTTGAGTTTGCGTCCGTTGGACAAGACGCCCTCTTATTGACGGTTGGCACGAATCACTACTGGCTACAGTCTCGACAGGACAGTTAACGATGACGGTTGCTTGCTCTGGATCGAAACCTCTGGATCGACAACCGACTTGCGAGCGGACGCGTTCTTACGGAATTGTCGTTGCTGCTATTCGCCGCATGAAGTGACCATTGGAATGAGACGTCAAACCTCAACACGATCCCCGAGTCGGGCGGGAACGCCCATAGGGCTTGCCCTACGCTGGCGCTGAGAGACAAAACCAAGTCTCCCCAATCAAGAAAGTCTACGAAAAGCGACCAGACGACGACAGACACCCATCGTTACGCGTCCTACCCAGACGCATTTGCAGGCAGAGAAAAACGTTCATTAATACGCGTTAGTATCGTCACGACTGTTATTCCCGTATTTCGTAGTGTCACGAATTCGGCAATCCACAATAACGTCTCAAGTCAATACACCCCTTCGGGGGGCAAGGTAGGCAGCTTCGGTAAATGGTAGCGAATCTGTTGGACATTCTGATTCTACGAGCCGATTACCACATCACGGGCCAATTTGTTATCTGGCAAAATCGAAGTCACGTCTGTGGGTGCCATCATGCGCAAGAAGAACCGGTCGACAAAATCCACTCGTCGAAAATCTCAACGACGTCGCCAGCGAAGAACGCTTCATCACGAGTCACTCGACTCACGAATTATGCTCGACGCTGCAGGACTTCAAGAAGTGGCTGCGGGCTTCGCGATAGGAATTGAGGACTCGCCCGAGATCGTCTTCCCCACAGTTAGCCTCCGACGTGAATTCGTTTTCGTTGACGAGGGCGTGAGCGACGCAGATGTATTGCTAAGTGAAATGTCGGCAATTCGACCTGGCATTGAACGAACGGTGATTCGGATTCACAGTGACGAGAATGGACTCGCGCAGATCGCCGAGGCGCTGAAAGGGCATGTGGACATTGACGCAATCCACATTTTGTCGCACGGCGACCAAGCCCAACTGAATCTTGGTTCTTCCTCGATTACCCGCGAATCGCTAAGCGAGCATTCGGACGACTTCCAAGCCATACGGAATTCCTTGGCCGATGACGCCGACCTGCTGATCTACGGCTGTAACTTCGGAGGCGGTGAAGCTGGAGCGCGGGCGTTGCGTCAGTTGGCCAGAATGACCGGTGCGGACGTTGCCGCGAGCGACGACTTGACGGGTCATGCCTCTCTTGGCGGAGACTGGGACCTGGAGATCGCCATTGGCCGAATCGAAACTGACGCGATCGTCGATTCGCAATCGGCCGAACAATTCGTAAGCACCCTTGCGTTGTCCGACGCGACACTCGGCATTGTTTCTGATGGAACGCCGATTTTTGATGCGGACAACAATCCGGGAAACGACATGGATGGTTCCAATGGGATCATTCGGACGCATGACACCATCATCATGGAGATATTTTACAATACTGATGCGGGGGGAGCGACGGATCTGAACTTCACGTCAACGCTTCCAGACGGGCTCGTCTTCGACGCGTTGCCGGCGGCTGCCGCACTCGATCCGCGGTCCATGATTGTGGATTCTGTAACAGGGCTTCCCGGTGGTGATTCGCGTGGAATCATCGCCTATCTGCCGGACGTAAGTGGGACATTTACTTCCAGTCTGGTCCTCGAAGCTCGGGCATTGGGCGGAGCTCAGGGGACTCCCCTCAATGGCGTCACTTTTGAAGTGAATGCGAGCGAGAACGCGACAACGTTGACGACAGAGAGCTTCGACTTCACGTTATCATCAGCGGCTCATATGGATATCCAGTTGTTGTCTCCGGTCTTTCGTGGAGTGTTTCCCAACGCGGCTGGTGACAAAGACGGTGTCGTCTACACCTACTCCATTGGAATCCTTGGTGATCATCCGACTCGTACAGGATCAGACGGTGTAAAGGGTTCAGCGCCGATCGAAGACGACTTCACTTTCGATCTGGACTTCACGGACGTCTCGAGTGGCGCTACGATTTTTGACTGGGGAGCTTCGTTAGGAACAACCTCGGATCAAGCAAGTGATGGCATCACGCGCAATTACGAACGCATCGTCAATATAAGTGGAAACGCTGAAACAGTTTGGTCCCATGGCTCTCGACCATCCGGGCGTACCGATGAGATCAATTCGACTGCGTGGTCGGAAGAACGTTCAACACCAGACAGTGGCGACTGGAACATCATCGGCTCTGCCGGACCGGTCTACACGGCTCAGGTTTCCGGTTCGGATACCACGGGTTCTCATTTCCCTGAGCGCGGTGGTAGCGGCGGCGTCCTTCCTGTAGGTGATAAATGGTTTGCTTCCGGGCAGGTTTCCGTCTGGATTCCCCTTTGCGACATTCTTCCCGGCGAAGATGGTATCGAAGGAAATCTGGACGATGGTTTGCTGGAAATTACTCCGCGGATTACCAACTTCGATCCCGACGATGCATTCGGAATCACGAACAACTTCGGGGACAGTGGTACAGAAGATACTTCCAACAATGACTACACCCATACCATCCTTGCTTTCAATATGGGGGGCGGAACGAAACGAAATGCTAGTGCCGGACACCCCACATCCGGAGTTTGGATTGAAACCGGCTCCGCTTGGAACTCCGGCGATGCAGAAACCTCTGTTGGGCACCTGTACGACTCCCGAGTCAACGGTGGCCGAAATCAGGGTGTGCTCCCATTGCCGGGCCTGATTTTCGGAGACAAAATTGACAACACCGCAACAAAAATTGCGGCAAATTCCTACCCAGCGGGTTCAGGCGATGGTTGGTCTCGTGTTTACGCCTCTGG
>CAYYHV010000120.1:16527-17916 GCA_964471695.1 uncultured Pirellulaceae bacterium | reverse complement strand
GAGTAGTGGTTCGCAACAAGTTAATCGGAGATAACTGGTATGCACATTCGTTGGCGCGGCTTGGAACTGCCTAACCTCGTAAATTGTGACGCCCAGAGCCTCACAAAAAGCCACGGTATTTTTACGGCTGAACCGTTTGAACGCGGTTTTGGTGCCACTATCGGTAATAGTCTGCGTCGTATTCTGCTCTCTAGTCTTGAGGGCAGTGCCATTACACAGATCAAGATCCGCGGTGCCCAGCATGAGTTTTCGACGACTCCGGGATTGCTGGAGGATGCGACCGACGTTGTTCTGAACGTAAAATCGTTAATCGTCAAAAAGCATACGGATGAGACTCGCGTCATCACGATCGAAAAGAACACGCAGGGGCCGATTACCGGTGCCGATGTGCAAACCGATTCCGATGTCGAAGTGATCAATAAAGACCACGTCATTGCGACTTTGACCGACGATGTTCCATTCTTTATGGAAATGGTTGTCGAAAATGGTCGTGGATATATTCCTGCGAGTGAGCATAGTTCGTCGGATCACGAAGTGGGTGTTATTCCAATCGACGCGGTATACAGCCCTGTCGTTCGAGTCCGCTATGAAATTGAAGAGACTCGCGTTGGTCAGAAAACAAACTATGACAAGCTGACGCTGGAAATCTGGACGAATGGTTCCATTGGGCCGGAGATTGCTCTGGTCGAAGCTGCGAAGATTCTTCGTAAGCACCTCAATCCGTTCGTTCAATACCAAGAGCTTGGTGCTCAGGTCCACTCGCCCGACAAGGGTGACGGTGGCGACCCTGTGCTCGAAGCCAAACTGAACATGCCATTGGCAGATTTGAATCTTTCCGTACGGGCTTCCAATTGCCTCGAATCTGAACGCATGATGACGGTTCGTGAGTTGGTGATTCGCACGGAAGACCAGTTGCTGGAGCTTCGAAACTTCGGTGACACCACACTTCAGGAAATTCGTGACAAGCTGACGGATCTTGGACTGCATCTTGGTATGCGTGTTCCACAGCCAAATTCCTGATACCCAAATAACAACAAGTTCAACTTATCTAGATAGCGAGAAACAATCATGCGACATCGCAGGAAAGGCCGAGTGCTAGGGCGCAGTCCCAGCCACCGCCGCGCCATGTTGCGCAACCTTGCCAGCAGCCTCTTTCTGACTGAGCGGGATGCCGAACTCGACGAGAATGCACCTAAGGTTCCTGGCCGTGTTGTAACGACGCTTCACAAAGCCAAGGAAGTTCGCCCATTGGTTGAAAAGTGCGTCACAATCGCACGGCGTTCACTCAAAGCACAGAGTGCTGCTGGTGAATTCGCCACCGATGCTGAGCGGAACAGTTCGGCTTGGAAGACTTGGCGGCAAAGCGAGAACTGGGTGAAGTGGAATAAT
>CAYYHV010000120.1:1179-16517 GCA_964471695.1 uncultured Pirellulaceae bacterium | reverse complement strand
GGGCAACGGTCGAAGGAAGTCGAGCTCCTGTTGCGGCTCGACGACGAGCAATCCAATTGCTGGGCGACAAAGAAGCCGTAAAGATTCTCTTTGATGAGATCGCTCCTCGCATGGCGGATCGTGACGGCGGTTACACACGTATACTCAAGCTGGCCAAGCCGCGTTTGGGTGATGCAGGTGTGCAGGCGATTCTTGAGTTCGTTGGTCGCAATGACCGCGTCAAGGTAAAGAGCCAGAAACCATCCTTTGAGGACGACGTGGAAGAAACCACAGAAGAACCGGCAAAGGAAGAAGCCGCTGAAACCGAAGAGTCGACTGAAAACGCCGACACAGAAGGTGGCGAAACGGAAGCAAAAGCCGAAGAAGGTGAAGAATCCTGATCTTTTGCCGCTGACGTTGCTTGACACATCATTCGCACATGCAAAGGATTCCTTGCATGTGCTTTTTTCGTAGATAGGTCAAAATATGAATTCTCAGTCGCTTGTTCGCCTTCTCAAGGTTGCCGATCAGTTCACCGCAACAATGATCGTTGCGGCGCTGGAGAGCGCCGGAGTCGAAGCTCGGTTGGATGGTAATCACATCTCGAACCTGCGGCTGCAGATTCCCACCACGGTTCAGGTGCTGGTTTATGAGAAGGATCTTGAGTCGGCGAAATCCGTATTGGATGAATTCCGCGAATCGATGAAGAATGTTGACTGGTCTCAAATAGACGTCGGCGATCCCACCGCCTGATGAGGTGTGCTCGCTGGCTGGGTTAGAATTACGGACAGTGAATCGGGTTTTCCATGGCGGGAAATAGTCAATCGGCAGCGCGAAAGCGCAAAGCCATCGAAGGCTTCAACTTTACGGATCATATGCGTGTCCTTTGTGAGGATATTACCACGCGGACTCCGGAAATGCGGCATATCGACATGAGCCGTGTCGCCTGCTCGTTCAATCAGACTCGTAAACGAGTCCGGCACGGGATGTGGGCCTCGCTGACTCCCATGCGATTCGAAAACGGCGCGAAAGAAACCGTGAAGAACGGTCGGCGGTATACGGCGCAGCGCGTCCTCGATGAAAACGGCAATGAGATGCTGTATATCCTCAGCTTCTACCTGCCTCGGTTTATGCAACTCTCGTTCAGTGACAAACTCACTACCGTATTTCATGAACTGTGGCACATCAGCCCGGATTTCAATGGGGACATCCGCCGGCATCCGGGGCGGTGCTATGCCCACTCTGGTTCGCAGAAAGAGTACGACGCCAGGATGGAAGAGCTATCACAAAAGTGGATGGCCATGGACCCACCGGACGAACTCTATCTGTTTCTCAAACGCAAATTTGGAGAACTGGAACAGCAATTTGGTTGTGTCTATGGGACGCGAGTCAAGCATCCCAAGCTGATTCCGCTGCCAGCGTGAGCAGTGCCGGGCAAAGTCGTCGACTTCGCCTGTTCGTGACTGAATGCTTTGCCAGCACGCTTGGAGGAAGTGATTTGCATTTGAGCTTTTCTTGACCGTTTCGAATGAATCTTCTATTCTTCCCGCCCCTTTGGTTCCATTACGCTCGCGGTACTTAGCGATGTTCAGTCGCGTATATATTCTGTGTCTACTTTCGACATGCATCGGTTGCGCAACCGTAACCAATCAAGGGTTGAGTGTGGTCGACAAACCTTTGATCCCACCGGTGCGTTTAGCGCCTGATAGCGTGGTGTTAGAGATTGGACTTGTCGATGCTCCGCACGATGATCCTGATTGGATTCGCGAGGTCTGGAGTGAATTGGACGAACAGCAGTTCAGTCCCGAAGACCGTCGTCGCATTCAAGGTAATGGCTTTCGGGCGGGTACGATTGGCATTCAATTGCCGATCAAGTTGCGTGATGCTCTTGATCAACGGGCCAATTCGGCTCGAGGATTATTGGCGGCCATCTCCGAGGGTGAGAATCTCGCGCAGAATCGACGTCTGCAAACGCGGGCTGGGAAACGCAGTGAAGTCGTAACGGTACCAGCCCAGCCTTCGATGATTGTGCTGACGGACGATGGCGACGGCGTTGTCGGAAAAACGTATCACGAGTCACAGACCGTATTTGCGGTTAGAAGCTTTCCCACAGGTGACGGCAAGGCGAGAATAGAACTAACGCCGGAAATTCAGTTCGGGCCCCCGCGTCAACGTTGGAGGGTAAAGGATGGTATGTTCCAACTCGAGGCAGGGCGCGAAAAGAAGGTCTTTGAGAACCTGACGTTCCGCGCCACATTGACGCCCGGTCATACGTTGGTTGTATCCAGCATTGGTGGTCGACGATCACTGGGTGGCAACTTCTTTACGACGAAAGACGGTCGCACGCGGATGCTGATGATTCGGTTAGCTCAATCGCAGTACGAAAACCTCTTCGAGCCCGAAGAGACAGAAGCCGAACCGGCGGCCTTGGGGTTGATAACGGAACTCGACTAGGCCGCTAAGTGTCTTGCGTCAGACTTCCGAGTCGTCGCCGCCCATTCTTGCCACAATTGTCGTGATGCTGAATCCGATGAATGCCAGTGCGATGGCGCTCCAGACTTGCGAGCCGTTGGGGCGGAAGAATTCCGTTGGATATTCATCCCGGTCAAAGTCGGCAATATTCTCTTCCGTGACTTGTTGGCCTTTGATGACGGTCTGGCCGACAACAGGAGCAACGCTGTGCTGGAATGGCCACAAGCCGGCGATTGAGCCAAGAAGGAGTCCGATCAGCAATCCCAAAGTGGCTTGCCGGAAATTCTTCAGCAGCCACTTGAGCAAGTTGCTGATGACGACTACGCCCACGATAACTCCAATGCCCACCGGGAGCATCACGTTCATGGCGGGCCCCATGGCTGCTTGTAAGTCACCGGCTTTGAGGGCGTCTTTGAATTCCGAGATGCCGCCCAGAATTGGGACATACTGCCCGAGTAACAAGAGGATATAACCGCCTGACAGTCCCGGAAGAATCATTGCGGCTGCACCAGAGACTCCGGCCACGCCCAGCATCAGGCTGCTCGAGCCGGTCGATCCGACGACCCCCGTCGCCTGAAGGTAGGCGAGTCCTGCCATGCCCAGGAATGCGAGGAATGCGGTAATGATGACTTGTCCGTTGATGGGTTTCGCCATCCGGTAGACGAGAGGCAGGCCACCCAGCGTGAGGCCGATAAAGAGACTGTACATGATCCAGCGATAGTCAACGACGAGATCCTTGAGGACTCCGGCGAGCAAGATGATGCCAAGCAGCGCGGCAATGACGACGCTGCCTAGAACAACCAGCGAACGCAATCGAAACTTCAAGGTTGTGACTTCCGCAATGGCATTGATGAAACGCGGATAGATACCTGCGGCTAACAGCATCGTTCCGCCACTGATACCAGGCACTAGATTTGCAAGTCCCATCAGGATTCCGCCGAATGCTCCTCGAGATGCGAGGGCGGCCAGGCTCTGGTCGGAAGCATTGCCGGAGTTGGGTGTCTCAGCTTGGTCAGTCTCATTCATTCCATTGGTCCTTGCAGCGAACTTTCTCTGGCCGATTTTATTGGGAGAGTCGAAAATTCCGATAGTGTTTTGTTTGACAATATTAGGCTGTCAGGCCTCAGGCATGAGTTATACGCATTTAAAAAGCGTCTCCAGAGCGTACTTCACGCAGGCTGGTAAAGATACGTCGCTTAACAAGGGCGATTCATGTTGACCGGACTAAGTGCCATTGTAGAATTCTGGTTGAGCGTCGGCAGCATCGGATTTTCCGATGTCAGTGGAACAATCAAGTTACATTCTCGGAATGGTACTTTCCTGCGGGCGCAATCATCCATCGAGGTTAGGGATGTATGTCCGGAATCGAGACGCTGGTGCATTAACCGCCTGCGTGGAGGTCTGGACTCCCGCCAAGCTTAATCTGACGCTTGACATTCTGAATCGTCGGTCGGATGGCTTTCATGAAATCGAAACCGTGATGACGGCGATTTCGATTTTCGATACTTTGCAGATATCTGCCAACGATACAGGCAACCTCCAATTGCAATTAGCTGATGCAGGAGGTTGTGTCGACGAAGAGTCGATTCCGGTGGATGATACGAATCTTGTCATGCGTGCGCTCAATCTGTTGCGCGAGTCAACGGGCTGTGATTGTGGAGCCAGCGTGGTTTTGCACAAGAGAATTCCATCGGCTGCAGGAATGGGCGGCGGGTCGAGTGACGCTGCGGCAGCGCTAGTGGCTGGGAATCGCTTGTGGCGACTGAATCAACGTCGCGAAACGCTTTGCGAGATGGCAGCCAGTCTTGGCAGTGACGTTCCATTTTTCCTTGGGGCTTCACCCGCGACTTGTCGAGGCCGGGGGGAAAAGATCGTGCCGGCTCGAAATCTTGGTCGACTGGAGTTTGTCATCGTTCGTCCTCCCGTGGGGTTGTCGACGGCAAAAGTTTACGCGGCTTGTACGCCACGACGCCCGGAAACTATGAGTTCGTTTGAGTCGGCTGTGGCACCGGTGCCCTGCGCCGGACAAGTCGCAAGGTGGATGCGCAATGGATTGCAGGACGCTGCTGAATTATTGACACCTTGGATTGGCAGGTTGCGCGGAGTATTTGACCGGTTGGGTGTGCATTCGCATCAGTTGACTGGGAGCGGCTCGGCCTATTTTGGTATTTGCCGAAGTGCCGGGCAATCCGTCAAGATCGCGAAGCAATTGCGTGCTATGGGGCTGGGCCGGGTGCTCCGGGCATCAAGCGCAAGAGGATTGCTGTAGCGCTTGAGTGCAGGAAGCAAACAGGGAGAGGGACCGTGAAGATCACCGAAGTACGAATCAAACTGATGGACGATCCTGACGACCGTTTGCATGCTTTTTGTTCAATCACCATCGATCATGCATTTGTGGTCCGCGACTTGAAAATCATCGGTGGTTCCACTGGCCCGTTTGTTGCGATGCCAAGTCGTAAACTCACGGCCCATTGTCCTCAGTGCCGCTGCAAGAATCATCTGCGCGCCGGTCATTGTAACCAGTGTGGAATTCGATTGAAGGAACAGAGCAATCGTGATCAGGATGGTCGCGCCAAGCTATATGCAGATATTGCGCATCCTATCAACTCGGAATGTCGTGAAATGATCCAGCGAGTGGTGATCACTGCTTACCAGGAAGAATTGGCACGTTCCAAAGAACCAGACTATGTGCCTCGCTACGATGACTATATGGACTACGATTCTCAAGCCGAGTCGGTTGAGCCGATAGATGGAAAATCAAAATCGGAAAAGACTCGCGTCGAAGGGGCCTCGGGGAAAAAGGGGCCGCACCCCAAGAGTGATACGAAGCGTGCCGATTCGGAAGACGGTGGCGGCGGGTTTGGGCAGGGGATTTTCTAAAATGTCCAACGAACGGCCGCGGTGAGAATGGCTTGCAAGTTTTGGTTTTCGCGCTAGGCTGGTAGGATTGCATTCTGGGAATTCAGAATTGAAATCGGATGTTTCTGTGAACGAATTCGATGTTGTAATCCTTCCATTCCAGCTTCACTACGAGTCATTTCCTTGCGTTTCAAAATCGGCCTGCAGCTCAACTGTCTTCGACTTCCCACGAAACGTGCGCTCCAGTTGGCGGCGCATCTTGGCGCTGATGCGATTGAGATTGATGCGCGAGGTGAGATTCGGCCGTCGACCATGACTGCTACAGGTCTGAGGCAGTTTCGTAAATTATTGGAAGACTTGCGTCTGAAGGTATGTGGCGTTGGGTTTCAGACTCGACGAGGGTATCACGTCGTTGAGGATCTGGAACGCCGTATTGCAGCGACTAAGCAGGCCATGGACTTTGCATATGCATTGGGATGCAATGTCGTAAACAATCAAATTGGTCATATTCCAGAAGCCGATGATCCGGCCCGCGACATTCTGCTCGAAGCCCTCACGGATATCGGGCGATACGGTCAGCATTGTGGAGCGTTTCTGGCGGCTCGAACGGGCAGCGAAGACCCTGATCAGTTATGTGCACTCATTAATCAGCTGCCGGACGGTTCGTTATTTGTGAGTTACGATCCAGGGAACTTGATCGTGAATGGCTTTTCTGCATCAGACTGCCTGTCGCAATTTGGCCGCAACATCATTTATGTGCATGCCCGTGATGGTGTAAGAGACTTGGCGCGAGGGCGCGGCTTGGAAGTACCCTTGGGCCAGGGGACCGTCGATTTTCCATTGACGCTCGCTACGCTTGAGCAACTTGGCTACGGTGGATTTCTAACGGTTGACCGTCAGCAATCACAAAACCCGGTAGCTGATGTTGGCGACGCCATTGCCTATTTACGAGAGGTGCAATAACCATGTCGGATGCCTATCGGTTTTGGCGACCCACAATTCTGGCTGTAATTATTTGCGTCATTGTTGGTGTGGCGTGTCACTTCGCATTAAATGTACCAGTGGCTGACGGTCAGTTTTCGAACTCGGATTTGATGGGATTAAAGCTACCGGCACCTGCCTTGACTGCTCGCGAAGTCGTGCAGATTCAGATGGAGGGTTTGACGGATCCGAATCGCCGCGAACTCGGCATCTTTCAATGTTATTGTTTTGCCTCTCCGGCGAATCGGATCGTAACGGGGCCATTTCAGCGCTTTGCCAATATGGTATCCATTCCGCCGTACGACTTTTTGCGCGACAGTCTGAAGTACTCTATTGGCGAGTCTAGATTTGTTGGCAATGATGAGCAGAGAATTCTGGTTTCGGCGATTGGTCCTGATCATGAATTGCAGGTTTACGGATTCGTTTTGGGACTGCAGAAAGAAGGCCCATTCGAAGGCTGCTGGATGACGGGTGCCGTTTTTCATCTAATGGGCGGAACAACGCCCGAACGGGGGCCCAGCGACGATTCGGATCTGGAAGCGTAGATTGCTTGATTCGCGTGGTTTCCTGGGTTTTCCGGGAATTAGACATCTATCTCGGAACGTGGCTCGTACTAATGTTGGAATCGCAGCCTACGAGCTGCATTTGAACACCAATGCCACCGTAGAATTATATGGCGACGTGGGAAGGACGAACGGATCAGGAACTCATGGCGGGCGTAGCTCGGAATGATGAGGTCGCATTGCGCGAACTGATAGGTCGATTCTCGCCCATTGTGCGGCGCATCTGTGCGCGTATGTTGCGGAATACGGGTGATGCGGATGACGTCGCGACTGACGTCTTTGTAGAACTATGGAAGCATCGTCAGCGATTCAGCTCGGAACGTGGCACCCCGCGGGCCTACATCTTGTTGTTGGCTCGTAGCCGCTGTCTAGATCGGATTCGAGGAAGGAATGCGCGGCCTCTGCAGTTTGTGGAGCACGAAATCATTGATGGGATTCTCGCTGATTCCATTCTTACGCCGAGCGAAAGCGTAGTCGAGTCAGATTCGCATGCAATACTACGACATTCGCTTAGTGAACTGAGTGAACCCCAGCGCGCCTCGCTAGAATTGGCGTTTTTCGAAAGCCTGACTCATCGACAAGTCGCAGAACGGATGGATATGCCATTGGGTACGGTCAAAACGCACATCCGAAATGGCTTGAGATCATTGAGACGGATTCTTGGTTCTACATTGGGGGTGCAGGATTGATGGATTGCCTCAAATGCCAGGAGCGATTGCCGGACATGTTGACGGACGAATTTGCCAATGCTGACAGTGACGTTCTCGATCATCTGCGACAATGTGCCGACTGTCGGCTTGAATTGTTTGAGCTGCGCGAGAGTTTCGCTACCGTTGCCTATATGTCGGAGACTGTCGACCAGTCGGATGTTGAATTTGTTGAAAACGTAATGGGGCGAGTCGCTGAGCTCAGGCCTTCGGCTGTGTCCGTCGGCACCGCGAACGTGACTTCCGGTCCTTCGATGACCTGGTCCTATGGACTGGCGGCTGGAATTCTTATGGTCTTTCTTGTCGGTCAGATGTGGTACTTGAATCGAGTTACTAAAGTGGCCAACGCGACTCGGGATCCGGAGATCGAGCATCGTATCGAGGAGTTGGAGCGTGCCATTGCGGATATGCAGAAGTTAAAAACGAAGACTGAATCGCCTGGTATCCGATTTGTTTCTTTCAACACGGTGAAAGCGAAATCGTCGGAAACGGAAACGGTTCGTGTCCATGCGATATGGGACACCTTTGCTGGTGAGATGCATTTTTTCGGATTCGATATGCCGAAGCTGGAATCGAACCAATCTTTTGCTTTGTGGTTTCGTTCGCGTTCGGGTGCGACTCGGTTGGCTTCCGAATTCTTGGCTGACGGAGATGGAATTGCCGCCATTATCGTGAGGCTGCCGAAGGGTGAAGAGCTGCTTCCTGAAGAGACAATCGTAACGGTAGAATCCAAGCCCGTGGGGGAATCTCCGGTGGGTCGGGTTTGGGTTCAGGGTACGCTGCGATAATCAAATTCCCGCCTTTTTCGGAATTTCACATCCGGACTGACCACTCGTACGTAAATTATGTGGCAACCCGCACGGGTGTTTGCCAGATCGGGGACGCACCCTCGACGACTCATGCCCCAAATTGAGTCGGCTGGATGGTTCCCGCGCCGTACTAACTTCCGTTGGGCGGCGCGAGCCATCCAGATTTTCTCTACATCGACATTCTGATCTAGCCTTTCAGACCAGTCGTAGCGATGCCTTCGATGAAGAACTTCTGGGTAAGCAGAAAGAGTAGAACCATCGGAAGTGTAAACAGGACGGAGGCAGCGAGCAGTAGATGCGTCTGATCTGCATAAGCGCTAACGAACTGTTCTAAACCGTAGGCTAAGGGGAACTTGTCTGGATCGTTCAGGTAAAGAAGTGGTCCGTTAAAATCATTCCAAGTCGCGATAAGCTGGAACAACGCCACCGTTAACAATGCCGGTCGGCTGAGCGGCAGGATGATTCGCCAGAAGACGCCCCATTCACTCAAACCGTCGATTCGGGCAGCTTCGCTCAGCTCCTCCGGGATCGTCAAGAAGAATTGACGCAGCAGGAAAATGTAGAACGCTTCCCCGAAGAATGTCGGCACAATCAACGCTGCCAGTGAGTTGTACAAACCAAGCTGCTTCAACAACAGAAATCGCGGGATCATCGTGACGTGCCATGGCAGCAGCATCGTGGCAACGACGAGGGCGAAGCAAACGTTGCGAAATCGCCATTTCAATCGGGACAGGCCATAGGCAGCCAGCGAGCAACTAAAGAGCGTACCCACTACAGTGCCCAGGCAAAGTAGCAGTGTGTTGCGCAGGTATCGAAGGTAGGGCATGGCTTCGAGAGCGGATGGATAATTGCTCCATTGCCAGTTTGTTGGCAACAGTGCGAACGGATTCTCCCGCAACGCGATTTGCGATTTGAAGGATGCGAGCACCATGAAGAGTAAGGGAGCGCCAAAAGCCAGCATTACCAGCCCGAGGATAATGGGCGCGAACCACGGTGCGGACTGCGTTGATGTTCGTCTCATTGAGGGTGTTCCTCGCTGCTACTCAGACCGTCAAGATACTGCCGAATGCGAGAGTTGGCGGCCTCCAATCGTTGCCGAGCCGTCGTGCCATCGTGACGATAGATGGCTTGCGAAGCCGCATTCCGGACTTCTCGGTCGAACAGCTGTGCGCCCGGGATATTTGGGCGCGGGATCTGATTGGGACTGGCCGCCAGTTCGACGAACGTACGAAACAAAGCCTGTTCGTTCAGAAATGATTGAAACTCCTCGGTTTCAACAACGGTTTGAGCGACTGGAATCCATCCACCTTCGGCGCACGTTCTCGCGGCATGGTGTTCATTTCCATCCATTCCGATCCAGAATTTAATGAATTCCCATGCCCCAGCCGAGTTGCGCGCACCACGTGGAACGACGAAAAAGTTCCCGTTCACCCAGCCGGCATTTTCTCGTCCGCCATCGGGGGTGGGCAAAGCGCAGACTCCATAGTCGTTGGGCTTCTGCTGTCGGCTCTCGGCGCTCGCTTGGGCTGCCGCAAGGTCTCGTACACGCCATTGGCCATCAACTACGGTAGCGTATCGTCCAGCCAAGAGAGGAAACTCTTTTCCTGGGAGGGATTGGTCACGGGCCCGAAAGGAAACGGCGCTATCTCCATATCGACGACCGTAGTCGGCCATCCACTCCAGGGCTTTGACAACTCCTGGGTTATCGAGCGATGGTTGCCGATTTGAATCGACGAACTCACCGCCAAACACGATTCCCCATGACCACAGCAGTTTGGGGTTGGGAAGAAATCCGAAGCGCTGATGGTCTTGTTTGCTAACCGGGGCAATGGTGTCGGAAATCCTGTCGAGGTCTTCAATGGTCTTGGGTGGCTTGAGCCCAAACTCATTCAACAGGGTTTGATTGTAGTACATTGCACGAACATCGAGTCCATTGCAGACGCCATAGATTTTCTGATCATAGGTTCCCAGTCGCAGTGCGGAAGGGAACAGCCATTTTCGTAGAGCTGCGACGTCTTTCGATTCTGCGTACGCTTCAAGCGGAGTCAGGGCGCCGCGTTCAGCCCAATCGGCCAGGATGGGATCATCCTGATTCACGAGGTCTGGTGGATCGCCACCCGTAACGGATAGAAACAACTTCATATCGAGGTTGTTGCCAGGCATAGCGACAGCACGCACGAAGTGTTCTTCCTGAGCTTGATTGAAACGATTGACAACGTCTTCGACGATTGCTCGGTCTGCACCGCCCCAAAAATGCCAGAACACGACTTCCACACGATCACCTGGCGTTGCAACACGATTGGATCGTCCCAGCAATAGTGGAGCCACTACGGCAGTAATGAAGGCGAGCGACAATGTCCACTTAGCGATTCGGCGAATCATGGTCCGCCCCCTTGGTAATGAACCCAATGGCGAGAAGTTCGGAAGAGTAGCGCCGTCGTGATCAGCAGCACAACGAAAAGCATCCATGCCATCGCGGATGCGTATCCCATATCCAAGTCTTGAAAGGCCGACAGGAAAAGGTGGAGCGAAAGTACCAAAGTCGATCTTTCCGGAGCTCCCGTGCCTTCACTAACGATGTAGATCTGAGTAAAGGCTTGCACTGATTGAATGATCCCGAGGATGAGGTTGAATAGTATCACCGGCGTTAGCATCGGTAGTGTTACGTGCCAAAAGCGACGCCCGCGACTTGCACCGTCTAATTCGGCGGCCTCGTAGAGTTGTGTGGGTACGTCAGCCAGTGCGGCCAGGTAGATCACCATGAAGTTACCGATTGACCACAGCGCCATCAGTACCAGCGCGTCTTTTGATCCGAATCCGCCATTCCCTGCCATCCACCCAGGGAGCCAAGCGGCTTCTCGGTAGTCATTCAACCACTGGGGACCCGTTAGTCCGAACCAGGAAAGTCCATAATTTACTAAGCCACGTTGTGGATCGAGTAACCAGATCCAAAGGACTGAGCTTGCGACGACTGGAACGACAGAAGGCAGGAAACAGACGGCTCGAAAAAGCGATTGCCCCCGAACTTTCCATGAGAGTACGACTGCCAAGCCAATTCCCAAAGCGATGGAGAGTGGAACGGAAACCAATCCGTAATAGGCTGTATTCCAAAGCGCTCGTCCAAATCCTTCGCCCGCGAGAAACTCCTGACTGAGTCGGTGATAATTCTGAAACCTGACATGCCGTGGTGGGGTGAGTAAGTCGTACTGGCAAAAACTCCAGTAGAGACTCGCGCAGAAGGGGTAGAGTTGTAGGAAAAGAAATCCAATGAACCATGGACTGACGAACAGCCATCCAGCCCATTCGGTTCGTCGCCGCCCTTGTCGTGACATGTGCAGATTCTACGACAACTAAGGCAATTCTACGACCTGTCGATCCGCAATAGTCGATAAAAGCCGAATGACTTCGATTTCGATGTCCACGCTGAGCGATTGTACGTGTCCGTCGAGGAACACAAAATTTACAATGCCGGTATGTCGACCACCGAACTTGTATGCACACTCCGAGTTGAAACCGGTTGTCGTACACGGGTCGTTATCGCTTCCTGCCAGTCCATCTTCGGTTCCACCAAAAGTTGCTCTTGGGTTGTCGGCTGCAAAGTAGCATGTGTCACCAATCTGCTGGTGTACCAGCCGTGGTGGTGTGCCATCGCGAGGAGGAGGAATGTGGCGCTCGCCGATCGCGATCGTGTTGACCGTCCCATCGAGAACGTGACGAAGCTTCACATTTGAATTTGTAAACAACGGACCGGCGATCGCTCCGTCGATTCGGTCGACGGACTGGACATTATACGTCCCGTCGACCCCGGCGTTGGCTGCGTAATCTCCTCCGGCCGCGACTCCGAGTACCCTCGCAGGCCGCTCGTTGTTTCCAAAATCTCGATCAGCCGCTGGAGCACGTCGCGAAGGGCAAAAAAGCGGAGCCACGGGGGTTCGCATCGCGAGAGCGTTTGCCTGGTCGCTCACTGGCCGTGAGTCATCGTACGCATCAAAGATTGCTTTCTCTTCCATAAAGGGAAGTAAAGAGAATGCATAGTTGAATCCAAAGGTGTTTGTGGATTCACGGCCGGGCGGCAATCGACGATTGGTGGATTCGTAGTTAAGCAGCGCCAATCCCGATTGCTTGAGGTGCGATGTGCACTGAATACGACGAGCCGCTTCCCGAGCGGATTGGACGGCCGGTAGGAGCAAAGCGACGAGGATGCCAATGATGGCGATCACCACCAGAAGTTCAACAAGTGTAAAAGCGCTGTGCTTTTTTCGTGGGACAAATCCGAGTTGCTGGTAATTCTTCATATGGTTCTATTCAAGAAGTTTACCCTTGATTTTAACTGATTATGCAACGGAATACAGACCTCGTGAAGCGATTTGCCACCGCAATTCGTGGCACATAATTCGAATAGTGGTTATCGTAGGGTAAGGTGAGGCTTAGGTATGGCAAAGCTTTTAACTATTGGGGATGTTGAATGCGTATTGCGACTTTTTGGGCACTAATTCTATTTGGCATCGCACCGTTGCGTGCTCAAACCGTCTCGACGACTCTTACGCTCAATCCCGTGAGCGGGCCTGTAAATTCTGTTGAGCTTGAACTGGATGCATCGGCTCTTGGTAGCGATAGCGATTCTTCGGATTTCAGCGGCACTCTCGATGTCGATATCGAAGTGGTCAACAACGGGGGGATCTATGATGTGACCGGGTTGACCTTTACCGGGGGCATGGTGGCAGCGAGCGACGTATCTTTCTCACTTTTCTTTGGGACGGTTACCGCGAATGCAACCAACCTGGCGGCAGTGCCTTTCACGGTTTCAGCACCAGGAGCTGTGACCAGCGGAAGTTACAGCTCGATCGACCATGGATTGGAAATCAATGAAGGCACAGTAGAAGGGCCCGGATTTTCGATGGACTTGTCGACGATGCCAATCACCGGCGCCGGAACTGGTATGGATGACGGAATGATTGATTTTGTTCCAGGCACACCTTTACCCGGTTTCGATGTCCTCGATATCGAAATCTCATTTCCTGTTGACTTGGTTCAAGAGTTTGTGATTCCTGGCGTTCCCATTTTCGGTGATGTCGATGCAAACCTTACGGCGACTGGGACGGTTGTCGCGTCGGGAAGTATCCAGATTGAATCAAACTCTATTGGCGATTTTGATGCCGACGGAATGTTGGATTGCGATGACATTGATGCATTGGGGGCAGCCATCAGGGCTGGTTCCAGTGACGCTCAATTCGACTTGGATGGAAACGGTGCTGTCGACTCAGCCGACTATGGGTATTGGGTGACCAACATTATGGGCACGGTCATTGGTGACGCAAATCTTGATGGGCGGACCGACGTTTCGGATTTCAATATCTGGAATGCCAATAAATTCACCAACAGCACTGGCTGGTGTACCGGCGACTTTAATGGAGATGGCCAGACGGACGTTTCGGATTTCAATCTATGGAATTCGAACAAGTTCACATCGGCTGCGGCTTCTTCGGCTGTTCCTGCTGCGGTGCCCGAACCGACTGGTCAGATTCTCGTCTTGTTGGCGATTGCTTTTATGAGCCTGATGGTCCGGGCAAATGTCTTTGGAGCATAGAATGCTCTCTTCGTTCAGGCGGGCATCTGATTGTTGTCGGTCCCGAGCGTAGCCAGCGGACAACTGCTGCAAAAATAAGAGCCAGCCACAAACAAAGTTCGCAGCTGGCTCTCACTGTTGGAGTCTGTGTTCTACCGCCATTTCGGCGATAGATGCTGGGGTCATTCGGGGTACACAGCCTCCCTGTACCGTTAATGACGTGGAACTGCACCACAATGGGGCGCCAAAATCTTCAACTTTGAAGAAGAAACCGCAGATTCACTGCTAAACATCGGTTGAAGGCGGAATTGAAGAAAGAATCCCAGGAAAGACAAGCTCAGGGATCGGATCAGCAAATGACTGATCGGGGCGGAAGCTTGTGTTCGATCGGCAGACTACGCTGACGATCACTGGGGTTTAGGGTTAGCACAAGCTTCCGCCCCACCTGAGCAGTTCTTAATACTAGCAGACGATTCGGATTTATCTGCCATTCTGTTTGCGAATCAGCAGAATTCTTCAGCGGGTGATGAAATAGGTTGGTTGTAAAACACAGAACCGGTTGCAAATGACGGCTGATGGTGGTGATTGGGTGGCAGTATCAAGGGCTGGCATCGCGAATCAACAAGAAAGTCTCAGGTCAGTCGGTGACCTGAGACTGTAAGTTGTTCCAGCATTTGAAAATCACTTATTGTGTTTTCGCGTTCAAGTCTTCCCAAGGGGTTCGCCAAGTTGGAAGTGCAGGAAAAAGAGCCAGTGCAGTCTCAAAGGCATGGTCATCTGAGACGTCTGCCAATCCCATAGCGATCAGTCGCTCAATATTCATTTGCCCGAGCAAAAGAGAATTCAGGTGACGTTGTTCCATGCGTACGACGTTGTCATGAAGATCGTCGTACACAATGGATGCTTGACGTCGGCCAAGGTTGATACGAAATCGCATGGATTCCGTTTCTACACTCAATGAACGGGGACAGTTCAAGCGAGCCCGACTGGCTCGGCGAGAAAATGTCTTTCGCATCTTCAAGAGGAATTGCTCGGGATAGAGCAGCTTCGCCAGAAGTTGACGACCGCCGTGGGTATTGACTGTTGAGTGCGTACCATCAGCACTACGGAATACTTGGTGCAAAGGGCAATCGGGAGCAGCATGGTATTCCACACAGTGCCGTCCGGTTTCCATAGCATCCGCACATACTCGAACCAGTAAACGACGTGCGGCGTCAGTCGATTCGTCAACGACCAGTTCCATAACGCACGAATCTCGCACGACCGCATAACCGACGATTTCTCCCGTGGTGGGCGAGTACGCTTCAGTTTCCGAGTCGCGAACTGCCACATAAATTCGATCGCTGCTGCCGCCGCTTATCAACCATTGCCAATCGGCTTCGTCCCGACAGGTTCCACCATA
>CAYYHV010000120.1:0-1169 GCA_964471695.1 uncultured Pirellulaceae bacterium | reverse complement strand
GCGTAGAGCTGTCGAATCGAGTCGAGTTCATTGCGACGCCAAAGCCTCACGTGCAGCTCAGGCGGCGCGGATTCCAAATAGGACGTAGGAGCTGCTGGTTTGAGCATCTCCAGTCGGGAAATCAAGGCACGCGGATTCGCTGATGAAAAGCTGTAGTTCAGCCATTCATTCCATCCTTGCTGCTGGAAGTACTCCGGCAGGCGAGCACGAACGGTGAGGATCAGCGCGCCGTGAAGGTTCGTCTCGTTTTCAATGGCGCAAAGCAAGTCGGTTGCCAGCCCTTGTTGACGATATTCAGGAAGTGTGCCCAGATGCCGTACATCAATGGTTGGTAACGCGAGTTCGCCAAAAAACAGCGTGCGATGAGACAACTGCACATGGGCAACGATTTCGTCGTCAAGTCTCATGAGCATACGATCAAGTGGCTCGTAACGCGGCGCATTGATCGCATGTTGAAACTGGGTTTCGGTTGGTTCCTGGAAAACGGTGACCAAGAATTGGTGAACCGCCTTGTGATCGGTGGCCGAGGCCACTTCTCGAGAGAATGGACGTGAAGTAGGTCGTTTAACCGACCCGGTAGAAGTCTGTCGAACCGCGCTAAACACTTCAGGTTGAGCATGCCGCAGTTCCAATGCGGAATGCTCACCTTTCAATGGGTGTGCGGTGTCGACGCGGTAGGTAGCCCCCATGGCCGCGCGCCTCCACAAATAAGTTGTAAGTGCCTGTTCCGATTACATAACTTATGGGGCGGGGCGAGAAAGATCCAGCAGAGTTTGTCGTAAACTCTTATCTGGAAAGAGGCAAAAAGAATTTTCTCTGGAGGACAGTAGGCTGTCCTTTCTTAATTCACTGACCAAACGTTCACGTTCTGTAGATAGCGTTTGGATAGACTGGGAAACATATTCACGCAATCGCTCATTCAGTTTTTGGAGCTCATTGTTCCAGTTTTTCTTTTGGCGCTTGGGAGGGATCACGCCAATTAATTTTTTCTTCTGCTTTACAAGTTCTTCGAACTGTTCAGCATCGATGCGGACAACATCGGGCTCGTTTCGATCGGGATGGAAATGCAATTCTCGGATCAATCCTTCCACCTGACGAATGTCATCGGCTTCGATCGGTGCACGAGCAATTGGCAGTTTTATCGTCGCGGTTGCTGTTAGGAACGTAGG
>CAYYHV010000119.1:14007-18012 GCA_964471695.1 uncultured Pirellulaceae bacterium | reverse complement strand
ACTCAAGACCAGCGACACCGAGTAAGCCGTTCATCATGACTCCCAACCAAACGCGACATGCGAAATTGCCGTACAGCGTCTGATTCTAAGCCATTCTCAATGTATGTTAAGGCCAACGATAAGGTGAGAAACTCGCAGCTCTTGGTACCGATGAATTGCTGCATAAACATCGCATTGCCTGCCCCACGCCCTAGCCACAGCTGCACACCACACGATATCCAGTCGGTCTCTCCCAATCAGCGATGCGCCTCCTTCGACGCGTAACTACGGCGTTTGTGAAAACTTCTCGCTCTAGTGTAAGGATCTATGCTTCGCGTCGTCCAATTGAGTGAGCCACGAGATTTCCCGTGGAAGCCAAAAACTCGATAGATGCAAGGAGACAGCCATGGCTGCCACTCACGTAGACGACAAATCATTTGCTACCGAAGTACTTGAACCCAAGGGTGCGGTACTCATCGACTTCCACGCAGCGTGGTGCGGACCTTGTCGAGCGATGGGCCCCGTCGTCGACGAAATTGCCGACGAACTCGGAGAACGAGGAAAAGTCGTCAAAGCGAATGTTGATGAATCCCCCGAAGCTGCCGCCAAATACGGCGTCCAGTCGATCCCAGCCTTCGTTGTCCTGAAAGATGGCGAAGTGCAGGAAAAATTTTCCGGAGCGGTCTCGAAAGATCGGCTGCTTGCAGCGATCGAACCGCACCTGAATTAGGTCAAAGCGGCAGCTGAAACTCGTTGGCGCGTCCCAAGTACACTTGGGGCGCGTTAACATTGTGTAGCCACTCCAATGCGCTGACTGCTCCCAGCTCACGTCACACGACTCGGCTGACAAAATCGACGGTCTTGGAATCCAAGTGCAGCAAATTGTGCGTATTGATACGCAGCACCGACTTCTCCGCAATCATCGAATCGCTCAACGCCGATGCCGGCAAGGGACGATGCTCAACGCTTTCCAGCATCGTGGAGATCGTATCCAGACCAAGCTCGTCAAAACTCACACGGTTGACTTCGGCGGATTTCACAAGCGGCTCGACAGACGTCGATGTTTCCGATGCGCCGCAGTTGATAACAAGCAATATCGAGCAAAGTACGAACATGATTCATTCTCCAGATTGAGTTTCTTTTCTGCCGACACCCGTCGGCTCAACCTGTAGATTGCCATCGCGAGAACTCACCGGTCAAAGATTCCAGATTTTGTTCGTACACCTCTCAGATCGCGAAATTCCCGGCGAAATGATCAATTTCGCCGTTACCAACTTTCATCGCGTCGTTCAAAATACAGCACACGACCGTTTGGCCTGACCGCCAGAATTCCCAATACGTCACGACGGATTCCGATGATGAATACTCGCTTCCTGCTAACCTGCCTCCCGCTGCTCCTCTGCACCCTGTGCGGTTTTCGATCACTGGGGCAATCTGATGCAGATTCACTGATGACGGTGGCCGAGACTTCGGGCTTCACCAAGACAGCGACTTACGACGAGGTGATGCAGCTATGCAAGAACCTCGCAAAATCTCCTCGTGTCCATTTGACGACGATGGGCAAGACCAGCCAGGGACGCGACATCCCGCTTCTGATCATCGCGAACGTGCCACCGACAAAGCCGTCCGAAGTTGGACCCCACCGACTGACGATGTACGCCCAGGGAAACATTCACGCGGGCGAAGTCTGTGGCAAAGAAGCCGTCCTCATTCTGGCTCGTGAACTAACCGAGGGTCAGCACGCGGACTTGCTCGATAACGCGGTGTTGCTGTTTGCCCCGATTTACAACGCGGATGGCAACCAACCCCAATCCAAAACGAATCGCCCGGACCAACATGGACCGGACGGTGGCGTTGGCCAACGAGTCAACGCTCAAGGACTGGATTTAAATCGAGACCATCTCAAACTGGAATCGCCAGAGGCTCGAAGCTTCGCCCGAATGATGACCGAATGGGATCCCGCCGTGGTCATGGATCTGCACACAACCAACGGTTCCTTTCACCGTTTCTCGTTAACCTACGACGGGCCACGTTCAGCAGCCGCACCACGCAACCTCGTAAACTATATGCGTGACAACTTCTTACCTGAAGTTGGCCAGCGCATGAAGCGAGCCACTGGGTACACATCTTTTTACTACGGCAACTTCGACGACGATCACACTGTCTGGTACTCCTACCCGGCTTGGCCCAGGTACGGCACGCAGTACGTTGCTGCCCGCGGACGCTTGTCCATCCTTTCGGAAGCTTATGCGTATTCCTCGTATCGTGACCGAGTCCTTTCCACTCGGCAATTCGTACTCGATTGTTTGCGGCTGGCCGTGCAACGGAAGGACGAGATTCGCAGAATGCTCAAGTCCTCGCGCGACCAATGGAATTCGGCCGACCTTTCTGGCAAGACGCAAGCCGACGCGCCGCTGATAGAACTGCCGATGCGAACCGAAGCCACCAAGCTCGGCCCAAAGTTTACCGCGCTCGGCTATGACGATTCGACTCGTCCCGAAGGGGCGACGCGCGGCGTCCTTCCTAAAGTGACCAAAGATTACGAAGTCGACTTTATCGGTTTGGAAAACCCAACCCTATCGGTCAAGCGTCCTTTCGCCTACCTCATTCCGGCGGATCAAAAACAGGTGATCGAGAACTTGCGTAGGCAGGGCGTCGAACTCGAAGTCCTGCGTGAGGGCCTCGCGTTGAAAACCGAATCGTATCGGATCGACAAAGTGACTCGCGCCGAGAAAGAATTCCAAGGACACAACCTCGTCGAAGTCAACGTGACTGGCGAAAGCTCCGTTCAGAAAATCGCGGCAGGAACCGTTGTCGCCAAGACAGCCCAGAACCTTGGACGGCTGCTCATGATAATGTTGGAACCGGCTTCGCAGGATGGATTGGTAACCTGGAACTTCTTCGACGACTCGATCAAACAAGGCGGCAAGTTTCCAGTCACACGGCTGATGCAATCCACTGTTTTGCGCACTGCCCCATTCGAGACTGTGTTATACAATTCGAAAGGCGACAAGAAGCGAATCGAATTCGATGATGTCTATGGTAGTAATCGCCCCAACTTTTCTGGCTCGCCCGCCAGCGGACAACGTTGGCTGCCCAATGGAACCCACTATGCAGAACGTAGCGACAACCAATGGCGGAAAGTGGACGCAACCAGTGGAGCATCCGAGCCCCTCTTTGATCACGACCACATCGCGAGACTGATCCGCGTGTTGCCGGGCGTGCGAAAACGCAAAGCCGAACGATTCGTTTCGCAGTTACCCGTGGATCCCACAACGTTCCCCGTAACACTCTGGAACCACAACGGCGACCTCTACACCATCAACCTGGATGGCTCGACCGCATCACGCATCACGGCAACCCCTGAGCGTGACGAACTGGCTGAACTCAGCCCCGATGGAAAGTCGGTGGCCTTTATCCGAGACTACGATCTCCATGTCGCAGCGGCCATCGGCGGCGGATCCCAACAACTCACATTCGATGGAAATTCGATTGTCCGAAATGGCAAAGCCGATTGGGTCTACTACGAAGAGATCTACAACCGCAATTGGAAAGGGTATCAATGGAGCCCTGATTCGCAGCATATCGCGTATTTGCAATACAACGACACGCCCGTAAAGCCATTCGTTGTCCTGGATCATATGCCGCATCGTTTGGACGTTGAAAATGAACGCTATCCCAAAGCGGGTGATCCGATTCCCACGGTTCGATTGGGAATCGTTAACGCAACCGGTGGAGCCACAACGTGGATTCGGCTGGGCGGCTATTCAGCAGACAATTTGATCGTTACGCGTTTCGGTTGGCTGCCCGATTCTCAACAGCTCTATGTGCTTGTCCAAGACCGTGCCCAGCGTTGGATGGACGTCCTGATTGCCGATACTTCATCGGGAAACGCACGTCGATTATTCCGTGAGAAAACCCAAGCCTTCGTGCCTGATCCGGGCGAATTGCATTTCCTCCAGGACGGTTCATTTATGATGCGGAGCGATCGCGACGGCTGGCGACACCTCTACCGCTTCGATGCCG
>CAYYHV010000119.1:4622-13997 GCA_964471695.1 uncultured Pirellulaceae bacterium | reverse complement strand
GAAGTCTGTTGAACCCTGTTACGCAAGGCGAATGGGAGTTCCGAAAATTTCACCTCGTCGACGAGGAGAATGGATGGGTCTACTTTAGCGGCACCCAGTTTTCTCATCTCGCCAGCAATGTCTATCGCGTACAAACAGATGGGACCCGACTGACCCGATTAACGACCGGCACGGCGAGCCATAGTGCCAGGTTTTCACCCGACGGACGATTCTTTATTGACTCGTACTCGGACGTTGAGACGCCTACTCAAGTCGGGTTGCGTCGTGGCGACGGGCAATTCGTTCGACAGCTGGACTCGAATCCAGTCCCCGCGTTGGCGCAATACGAGTTTGGCCCCGTCGAAATGGTAGAACTGCCGATGAGGGACGGAATGAAGCTGCCGGGAATCTTCATCAAGCCATCCGACTTTGACGATTCCCAGAAGTATCCCGTCTGGCTGCGAACTTATGCCGGCCCCCACGCCTTTACGGTCTCCAATAGTTGGCGTCGTGGACGGGCGAGAAACCAGATGCTGGCAAATCTTGGCATCATTGTTTTTGAATTCGATCCACGATCTGCGAGCGGTCGTGGCCCCAAAAGTACTTGGACGGCTTATCGACAATTAGGACTCCAGGAACTCATGGACCTCGAAGACGCAGCCAACGTGTTGGCGAATCAGCCATTTGTCGATGGCGAGCGAATTGGCATCGGTGGATACAGCTACGGCGGCTTTATGGCTTCGTATGCTTTGACGCACAGCAAGAAATTTATTGCAGGATTTGCCGGCGCTCCGGTCACGGATTGGCGAAATTACGATGCGTTTTACACCGAACGCTATATGGATACTCCCCAAGAGAATCCTGATGGATACGACCTCAGTTCCGTTGTCAAAGCCGCCAAGAATCTGCACGGCCGATTGTTGGTCTGCCATGGAGCCATGGACGACAACGTCCACGTTCAAAACACGATGCAACTCTCCCGAGCTTTACAGAACGCCGGCATCGGATTCGACATGATGATATATCCCAAGGCACGTCACGGCATCCACAGCAAGCACTTCTACCGCCTGCGACATGACTTCATCCGGCGAAACCTGTTGCCGACATCGTTGTAGACAACGGACCAAATAACTCGCGATTCATCCAGAAAACGCCCATTGCGCCAGATCGCGAAACTTGGGAGTCTTGCCTTGCCACAGTATTCCGACTCGGAAGATGCGACCCGCGACAAAAACCACGATACCGGTGGCGATCGCGAGGAACACCAACCCAAGTAACGGCTGCCAAACCGGAATGGTCGCTCCCGTTGCCATTCTCAAAACCATTGTGGTAGGCGTCGCGGGTGGAAAAAGCGACAGCCAAGTCGCCAGGGTGCCGTTGGGTTCCTGGATAATGAAAATCCAGACAAACATTGGAATCATCATCAGCATCCAAACGGGCAACAACATGGATTGGGCTTCTTTTAACTGACTTACACACGATCCGACGGCCATAAAGATCGCTGCGTAGAACATTACGCCAAAGATTTGAAAAACGATAAACCAAGGCACGATCTGAGTCGGAATCATGTCGGCGTAGCCCTGAGTCTGCGCAACAAAGTATCCACCGACGGCATAAATCGCGAACACGGTCAATGAACCAGCAACCGTCCCCAACAATTTCCCAGTCATCAACTGAGTGGGATTCGCGCTACCGAGCAGGACCTCGGCAATCCGCTGTGATTTTTCCTCGAGCACACTTTCCAGCATGGGCTGAGCCGCCAGGAAGGTGACCATAAACATCAGAAACATGGCTATCATGGGCAAGAAAATCGCCGAAAGCTCGTCTTTCTCCTGAGCCTGGTCGATGCCGCCCTCACTGTTCTCCTCCAGCAAGCCAAGTCCTCGCACCGGTACGCGAGATTGTGCCATTTTCACGGTTGAGAAATCAATCTTTGCCTTTTGCAGCCGCATGGCGAAAACGCGATTATTGAGCGTCTCAGAAAGCCACCTTCGCGTCTGCGAAATCCCCGACTCCTCAGAGTAAAACTTGACCTCTGGTTGTATACCCTCTTCACTAAGCAAATGGACGTTTTCGGGAATCTCTACAAAGGCAGTAATCTCACGATTGCGAATCTGGTCGGACAGCTCCAATCTTTTTTCGTCCGTCAATTCTCCGGCATCTAACGTCTCGATAAAGTACTTCGAACCCTTCGAGATACTAAATTCCGGGTCCTTCGACTTGGAAGTCTCTTCGGAATCGTCTTCGGCGAACTGCGCATTGTGACCCAGTGCGGCCATCTTCAAAGCCGGCAAGAATCCGCCAGTTCGATCAATGACGACAATCTTCTCTTCTTTCACCTCGCCAACATTCTGCAAAAACTTCATGGCCAGAATGCTGCCAAACATCAGGATCGGCATCATGCAGATCGAAAAGGCAAAAGCCTTGGTACCCACCATGGCTCGGTATTCGCGAACTGCGATCGTCAGAATCTTTTGCATCTACGTTTAACTTGCGAGTGCGGCCGCTTCCGGCCTGGCAATTCGGACAAAGATTTCGTGAAGTGTGGGACGCACGACTTCGAAGTGCGTCAATTCAGCCTGAGACGCCAGACTGCGAATGACTCGGGGAGCATCGCCCGGATGAGCCATTTGAAATTCCCAGAACTCATTGACTCGTTCAGTATTCACAACGCCATCTACATGCGGCAAACTGGCGCTCGGATCGGCCAAACGGACTCGGACTCGGTCCGCGGCATACTCCTGCTGAATCGTATCCAATGTTCCGTCAAGAACTTTCTTGCCGTTGAAAATCATAAAAATGGTGTCGCACATTTCTTCGGCGACATCCATATCGTGAGTGGAAAATACCACGGTGGTTCCTTCGCGTCGCAGCTCCAAAACGGCGTCACGTAAGACCTCCATGTTAACGGGATCCAGCCCACTAAACGGCTCGTCAAGGATGACCAGCTGCGGGCGCGCAATCACGGCAGAGATAAATTGAATCTTCTGAGACATGCCCTTCGATAACGCGTCGATGCGTTTGTTGGCCCAGTCTTTGGCATCCAAACGCTCCAACCACATTTCGATATCCTTGCGGCAATCTCGAAAATTCTTCAATTTCGCATAATAAGCCAGCAAGTCGCGGACTTTCATGCGTTTGTATAAACCACGTTCCTCCGGCAAATATCCCAGTCGGTCATCAGCCGTCTTACCGTGAGGATTACCGAGTACTGTCACCGTGCCTTCATCAGGTTGAAAGATACGGAGGATCATTCGCAAAGTCGTCGTTTTCCCCGATCCATTCGGACCAATGAAGCCGTAGATACTCCCGGTCGGAACGCTAAGATCGAGCGAGTCAACGGCGACTTGGTCACGGAAACGTTTCGTGACACCCTGCAGTTCAATGGCGTTGGACATGCCGATTCAGATTCAATGAGGAGATTCGGAGAGGAGTTGAAAAACAGTCACCCCACCCTTTACCAGAGTGAGGTGACGCTTTGTGACGTTAACGACGATTTACGATTTGGCTGCGGTGGGCTTTTCTTTGAGCGCCGCTTCGATGGTCTTGATCATCTCTTTCGAGTCGGGCTTCGTGCGAGGCTCGAAACGCGCAATCGGCTTACCGTCCCGACCGATGACGAACTTCTCAAAATTCCATTTGATCTTGCCCGTACCCGCCGGCTTGATTTTCTGCGAAGTCAGATGCTTATACAATTCGCAAGCCTCTTTGCCATTCACATCAACCTTGGAGAACATGTCAAACTTGACGCCGTAGTTCTCTTGGCAGAACGTTTGGATTTCCTTGTCAGTCCCCGGTTCCTGGCCTCTGAATTGATTGCATGGAAACCCAAGAATTGCCAAACCCTGCTTTCCATACTTTTCGTGAAGAGCCTGTAGCTGTTTATATTGCGGAGTGAGTCCACATTTGCTGGCGACATTCACAACCATCACGACTTTGCCGTGATACTTGCTGAGCGATACTTCCTTACCTTCGAGACTCTTCATCTTGAACGCCAGTGCGGCTGGCGGCTTGGTTTTCTTTTCTTTCGTGGCAGACTCCTGAGCCATTACGCTCGCCGCCCCGAAGGCAAGTATCGTGATGATCAAAGTGCTGCTCTTCATAAACGCCATGTTATTCCCCGTCGGATTTCAGTATGCCAGTTGGCCTTTGTGTTGGAACGACTGAACCATCGTTCAAGTCGTAACGTTCGTCCGCATTATAGGAGCCACAAGGCTATTCGTCCTGACTCACCATCAAGCGACAGGGAGTTTACGTAAGCGCCGAACTGGCAGGATTAATCGTTAAACTCCACCTAGAACCGACAACTGCATCCCGTCCGGTTTTCTCCTGCCGGACACCGTAAACCGTTCAACAGCCGCGACTTGAGCGTTCAGCGCCGCTTTCTGTTCGGGCGATTAGGTGGACCGATCCTGCGGGTCGTGCGGGATCTTCCTTCAACTCACGAAAACGCGGTTATAGCGCTCGTACGCGTACCCACGATTTGTCTGACGCGGTGTAGTTCTTCCGGACGATACGATTCTCGGCGACAGACGGATCGTGATGCCAATCGCATTTCCGACGTTTGTAGGACGAGTCCTCGGCGCCCAAAAAACCTGCCCCACTCATACAACCCACCTCGAAAATCATGCGGCATTTCCTCCTGACGGCTACCTTTGCCTGCCTGCTGCTCGGTTGCGCCGGCATTAGCGAACACCAGTACAACTCGACGATTGCAGTCCAATCCGCCATCGCCTACCTCAAGTGCAACGCCAAGCACGGGAACTCCCATCATTATGCCGCCGGATGGAAGAAGGGGTATCAGGCTGTAATGCGCGGTGCTGATGGAACCGCCCCGGTCGTTGCCCCGCAAAAATACTGGGCCGCACACTATCAATGCGGTAAAGGCCACAAGGCGGCTGACGATTGGTTCCGCGGCTACTCCGACGGGGCATGCGCAGCCAAGAACTGTTGCGGTTGTTACGTAGACGTTCCCTATTCGAACTGCGCACCCGCCATTCGCGACCCGTACTTTTGCAACCAAGCCGATTGCGGTTACCCGTGCAACGATCCGTATGTGACCGAACACTACGCACCACCCATCGAGTATCCGATGGCAACTGACAGCCAACAGCTCTCAGCCCCCCCCGCGAAACCTGCAGAAGCGTCTGCCGGAAACACAGCCGACGAAGCGACTCCCGCCAAAGCAACTGAGGTTCCTGACCCACCTGGATCAAACCGGAAGAGCGACGGCATTAAAGGAAAAGTCGACTCGTTGATCAATCCCAACGAAGACTCGAAAGGCACTTCGAACGGTTACTCACTGCCACCGTTCCGAGACGTCTCCGCCCCGAGAACACTGAATCACGGTGACTTGCGACCTGGGACGCCGGCAAACTCGCCCTACAGTACGACAACTCCGACTCCAAGGACCCAACCCGTTGGATTAGGTCTCGAGGATTATCGTCCGGTGGAAGAGACCCAACCAAGTCTGCCAGAAAGTTCGCCCAAGTACGAACTTCCGACCTACGACTCGGCAAGCTCACGGTACGCCCCCGTGCAACCTGCTCAGCCAATCAAGTTTTAGAAGATCGCTATGTTTCGCCAACGATCCCAACTAACTCCTCTCCAACGTCCTGAACTGCAAGCTATGAACGAATTCTATCGCCACGATTGGCTTCGACGAATTTTTATCACCCTCGCAATCTTTGCTGCGAGCATGTTCCAAGTCGGATGTGTTTCGAGCGTCGAACACGCTGTCCCTGCAGCGCGTGTTCCTGAAGCACTATTGGGTGAGTCGCGGTCGGGTCTTGAGCCGATTGACCTATCGCTTCTACAACAACGACCGCCTGCAAACCATATCATTGGTCCCGGCGACATTCTGGGTGTTTACGTCTACGGAATTATTCCCCCGCAGACCGACCAGTCACCGGTGCTCAACAATAGCGGAGCCGTTCGTCCGGAGTATTATCCTTCCGGTGGAGCCATTCGAGTCCCCACCGTGGGTCTGCCTTTGGAAGTTCAAAGCGACGGCACCCTTCCCCTGCCGCTGATCGGAAACTTTTCCATCGCGGGAATGACGGTTAAAGAAGCGGCTGATAATGTTCGGAAAGCCTACGAAGGGAAGGGCGTAATCCAGAAAGAGCGCGATAGGTCTTTCGTTACGCTGATGCGGCCACGAACCTATCGAGTCGTCGTAATGCGTGAAGACTCACCATCCGATTCCCCCATCTTTCTCCGCAAAGATACTGTCCCCTACAGTAAGCAGGGTACAGGGCAGGTCATCGACCTCCCCGTGTTTGAGAATGATGTCCTGCACGCTTTGGCTGGCTCAGGGGGATTACCTGGGCTGGACGCATGGAGTCGCGTGTGGGTTTTGCGAAGTTGCCACTCGGGTCAGAATAATGTCGAGGCGAGTCGTCGACGCATTGCAGGACTATCCGATCCCGATGAGATGCTCCAACAGCTTGGACCAGGCTTTCAGAAGATTTGCATCCCGCTACGCTTGCCACCATGCAATCAACCGCCTTTCACGACCGACGATATCATTCTGAATGACGGCGACATCGTCTATCTCGAACCACGAGAGCGCGACTTTTTCTACACGGGTGGACTGCTTCCAGGTGGTCGCGTCCCGCTGCCTCGAGATCATGATATTGATGTTGTCGAAGCCGTCGCCCTGGCAAACGGTTCTGTCGGCGGTCCCGGCGGTGTGAGCGGAGTGGCAGTGTTCCGAGCCGGTGCAGGCCCGGGACAAATCATTCCACCGACTCGCGTCCTGATTCTGCGAAAGGTTCGCCAAGAACCCAATATTGAACAGTTTGCAATTCGAGTCGATCTCTCGCGGGCCATGAGAGACCCGAGTGAACGTATTCGCATTCTTCCCGACGATGTCGTGATGCTCACCTACAAACCGAGTGAGCTCGCCGGAAACGTTCTGCTGAACTTGGTGAACCTGAACTACGCAGTCCCAAATAACTAACCGTTCAGTGTAAAAAAGAGGAAGCACAAGATGGCTGCTCGCTCGCTTTGAGCAAGCAGCCATTTGTCATTCTGCTCCGCAATACGCAGGTCTATTTCTTGCGTAACTTGGTAGGTTGACGCTTCCCACTTCCAGGTTGGCTGACGTTCTCTTGCTCGTAAGCGTAGTACTGGCCAAAGCTATAGTTGTCTGCGTATCGATTTCCGTAGGTTGCACTGCGAGCTTCGAACGCATTGACAATCGAACCAACCAGATTGGCGCCAACATCCTGCAACATCTGCTTGGCTCGCACCGCTTCATTTCTCGAGTCCTTGCTCCAGCGAACCACCAACGCCATCGCGTCCGCTTGTCCAGCCACTGTGCAAGGGTCCGAAACTGCGAGTACAGGCGGGCAATCAAGCAACACGAAATCGAATTCACTTCGAGCGCGCTCCAGAACCTGT
The DNA here is from genome assembly GCA_964471695.1 of uncultured Pirellulaceae bacterium. GTDB lineage: Bacteria > Planctomycetota > Planctomycetia > Pirellulales > Pirellulaceae > CAYYHV01. The sequence goes on along the minus strand of CAYYHV010000119.1, from coordinate 6,614 downwards.
TCAAAGGCAAACGATTCCAGCAGCTCAGCCGGATTGCCCGGAATAGGCCCTGAAGTAATGATGCTCAGATTGTCCACTTCGGACGCACTAATCACGTCTTCAAAATCTCTTTCGTCAGCAATCAAATCGGACAAGCCTACATTATTCGACATACCAAACAGTCGATGCACGTTCGGACGACGTAAATCACAGTCGACAATCAGCACGCGTCGGTTGGCTTGCGCAAAGGCGATGCCAAGATTGGCCAACACCGTCGACTTACCATCACCCTGCTTGGGACTGGTAAAGGCGTAGACTTTGTGATCTGTTCCACGAGCATTGAACAACACTGCCGTTCGCAACCCGCGGAAGACTTCGGCGTCCGTTGATCGCGAGTCGTGATGAACGACGAGCATTGGACTAAGTTCGGATTCCGAAGTCATTGACGCTGGAGTCCGAGAAAAGGCGGGTATCTGCGTCAAAACTGGCAATCCGAGGGATTCTCGCAAGTCTTCGGCAGAACGGAATGACCGGTCACGGGCTTCTGAAATACCCGCGCCGCAACTGCCAAATACCAATCCGCCAAGCGTTCCGATCGCAAGGCAAATGGGCAAACTTGGCCAGATCAAATTGCCGGGCTCGGCCGGAGCCAAGACTTCGTTGATGATTCCATCGTGGTCTTTGGCAAGATTGATCTCACGTAGTCGATCGACGACTTCGTCGTACAACGCTTGTTGACGCGTGACCTTCTCGCGAAGCTCTTCACCTTCCAGTTCGACTTTGACGAGTTCGCGAGCCTTTTTCTCTTCATCTTTCGCCAATCGCTCAAGGTCTTCCTGACGACGATTAAGGGAAGCAAGATCGTTTCGCAACAATTTGACGTAAGCGTTCACCAAATCCTTGGGATCGAGGACTCCGTTCGCTTCATCCTCAACCGATAGGCTTGTGACCTTATTCTTCAAGAAGTCTTTCGCCATGGCGATCTGTTGGCGTGTATTGACGACTTCAGGATGGCTGGGACCGAATTCTTGCAACAGTGTTTTCTCTTGCAATTCCAGCATCAAGAGCGATTGATACTCGGTGCGCGCATTTTCGTAACGCTCCGGCTGCAACGACTGAAAAGCCGCGGTTTCAGCCTCGCCTTCCTTGACGGTTACCAGAATACCAACACGCGTCATGTTCTTTTCGTCAATTAGCGACAGCAACTCAAGGTCGGAAGCACCATTCTCGAGATACTCCTTGACTGTTTTCTCGACAACTTCCAGTCGCGTGCGGGCTTCGCTGACTTGCAAACTGAGCAGCGACAATTCGGTCTGAATTCCTTCGTAGCGATTGCGATGAATATTCGTCGATACGCTATCGTCGCCGCTCCAAAGCAACGGTGCCTTTTCGCGAAACTCGCGATACTCCAGATTGACTGCCTGCAAGTCCTGATTCAAATCGTTGTGCGCCTTGGTAATTAACCCGGCTGCATCGGAATTTACATCCTCAAACTGTGCGTCAAGAAACTGCTGGTATCGCTTCACGATTGCGTCGAGGACGGCTTTGGCTTCTTCGCTGTTATTGTGACTGAAGGCAATGTTGAGCACGTGGGCATCCGCCGCCAACCCCTCACCGCCTCGCGTAACGCTCAACTGATCAATCACATAGTCTGTCGTAGTGTCGCCAGGACTGACCTTGGTAACCAGTGTGGGAGATTGATCCAAACCGCTCTCAAGCAACGCCTCTTTGACAATGCGCCGACTTTGCAGAATCTGCATTTGTGTCGCGAGCAGTTCTTCGGAAACCTGCGATTCCGATTCACGCGACCCACCAACGCCTTGAGCCGCCAGTTTGGGGTCCTTGCGCATGACGAGCAGTTGTGTGCTCGATTGATACAACGAGTCTGCGGTCAAATAGTAAGCAATCGCTCCGACCCAAAACAGAATGATCGCCAGCACCAACCAGGGCCAGCGTCGCAACAACACGTCCCCAATATCAGCGACGCGAATCTCCTTCTGCTTTTCCTGTTTT
>CAYYHV010000119.1:0-4612 GCA_964471695.1 uncultured Pirellulaceae bacterium | reverse complement strand
CTCTGGAGCTCTGCGAGCAGGCCGACGGCGAGGAGGTGGTGCAAGTTGTTGATTCATAGGTGTAAGTCGTGATAGACGCCTGAACGGACTTTGGTACTTCTTCTCTGAATATTCAGGCTACCCAGCAGTGATTCGGTGTCAACAAGCAGTCAAATTGGATTACAGCATTTTGCATACTCTGGGGAGATTATCCTGAATAAACGTCCCAACCGCTAACGACGATTAATCCGAAAAACACATTTCGAGGTTTTCAGAGTTGCTAATTATCGGACATTACCTCAACTGCACGCTTCCTGGTTGTCTTATAATGAGCGATTCCCCAGCAATCATTTTTAGCCACCATTCCGGCAAACTCCCTGACCATGGCCACCTCGCTCGCCTCCATTCCGAGTCATTATTTCTTGACGGGTGCCACCGGTCTCCTGGGAGAATACCTGTTACGCGACTTGCTTGACCGCGGGGCAGATGTCGCTGTTTTTGCGAGGCCTGCACGTAAACAGACGGCAGCCCAACGCATCGAAAGCATCATTCGACGATGGGAACAGGACGGGGTTAAGTACAAACGGCCCACTGTCATTGAAGGGGATTTGGCAAAGCCGATGCTTGGAGTGAGCGACGATAAGATCGAATGGCTCAGTGCAAATTGCCATTCCGTTATCCACTGCGGAGCCAGTGTCTCGTTTCTCTACGACGCCAAACAGACGGAACCCTATCGGTCAAATATTGACGGGACTCGTAACCTGCTGAACTTATGTAAGCGAGCGAGCATCCGAGAGTTTCACCATATCTCCACCGCGTATATTTGTGGAACTCGCGGCGGAAAGATTCTTGAATCGGATTTTGACTGCGACCAGGAATTCGGCAACGATTACGAACGCAGCAAATTTGTGGCTGAGTCGTTTGTTCGCTCCGCTGACTTTCTTGACCAGGTCACAATTTATCGCCCATCCATCATCGTGGGCGACTCACAAACAGGATACACATCGACTTACCACGGTTTTTATACGCCCTTGAGATTGGGAAACTGGCTTTCCAACCACGACAACCATCTCTCGCTGGAATCCGTGCTTGATCAACTGGGACTGAATGGAGACGACCTGAAAAACGTTGTCCCAGTCGATTGGATTGCCCAAGTCGTCACCAGGATTGTCGATTCCAAAGAATTGCACGGTCGAACGTACCACATGACAAACCCGAACCCAGTCCCTGTAAAATTGCTCTACGAGGCGATTGTCCAGTCGGTACGCAATGGATTAAAGGCAAACCCCAGAAAGAAACGACCAGCGGCAGCCACTGGCAACATGCCGGAATCTGAAGAGTTTGGTCGCCAGATGAAGGCCTATCGCGCCTATTTCCGACAAGACCCTGATTTCGACACTCAGAACACCCACAACGCCGCCGCCGATGTTCCATGTCCAGTCATTGATTTTGACATGCTCGTCCGGCTTGGGGACTATGCCATCGCCAGCGATTTTGGATACCGGAAACCAGCAAACTTTATCGCATCGAAAAACCAAGACCCTGTTGTAGTGCAGCTTAACAAACTGAATACAATGGATGATTCAGAATTCGAGTTTGACGAGATCGTCATTGGCGGGGACGGCGGCGGCACCTGGCAAGTCGCATATTCGGGTTCGACTCCGGTGGCCGTTCGAGACGGAGCTGTCGACTCTCCACTCGTATCCGTATATTTGCACCGCTCGACCTTGGATTCTGCGATCGACTCTCCTGACAAGATCGAGGCATTGGTCGACATGGGTCGGATTGTATTGTCTGGTGCCCCCCCAAGAATGGACGGATTGACGCGACGACTGCATGGACTGTGCACCTACCTTGCCAGCGGCTCACCTACCAGAGCGGCTGAGCTGACCGACACCAAGTAGTTATTGATTCGCCGAATACCCCCAAGATTTGCACCGATGAAGAAGACGATTCTGCAGACTCCCATTGCGATTGTTGGCATGTCATGCCGGCTGCCGGGTGCTGATGGACTGGACGAATACTGGCAACTGCTGGTCGATGGGCAGGATGCCATTACCGAAATGCCACCCGACAAACTGGATCGGCAGCTCTACTACGATAAGAACAAAGGCCGTCGTGGTAAGACGTACTCGACCATCGGCGGGTTGATCAAAGAACGTCCGCTTAACCTCGAAGCCTGCCCTTTCCCTGAGGACGCACTAAATTCGGCAGACCCGTGCCACTTAATGTTCTGTGAAATCGCTGCCAAAGCCTGCACGCATGCCGGATGGGACCTCAATCAAATCCGGCATAGCAATACCGGCGTGTTTGTCGGACATTCAGCCGGCAGCCCCCGGGGTGGCGAACTGGCGTTTGGCTCGCTGGCGGAAGAAGTCGCCGACTACCTGAACGACATCTCTGATTTCCAATCGCTTTCCGAATCCAGCCGGCACGAAGTCACCCGTTCGCTGGTTCAGAAGTTGAGAGAACGACGACCGGCTCGCGAAGCCGACAACAACCTGAACGTCGGTGCCAGCGAAGCCGCCCATTTGGTTTCTCGAACGCTTGGGCTGACCGGACCAAGTATGGTGGTCGACGCCGCTTGCGCTTCGTCACTCGTGGCGCTGTCGATGGGCATTATGGCGCTTCAGGCTGGCGAGATCGACTCAGCCATCATTGGTGGTGCGTCGCTGAACAAAGGCGACAGTCTGATTCTGTTTTCTCACGCGCAATCCTGTACCGCCAGCGGGACTCGTCCTTTCGATGACCGAGCCGACGGCTTGGCGAACTCCGAAGGCTATGTCGCGCTCGTCATCAAACTGCTCAAAGACGCGGTTGCCAATGGCGACGAAATCCACGGGGTCATTCGTGGCATTGGAATTTCTTCCGATGGTCGCGGACGCAGTTTATGGGCTCCCCGTCAGGAAGGACAAGTCGAAGCGATTCGGCGAGCCTACCGAGACAATCTTGACGCCAGCCGTGTTCAATACATCGAAGCCCATGCGACCAGCACCAAAGTGGGTGACGCCACCGAACTCGGTTCGCTTGGAGAGTTTTTTACGCCGTTCGCCAATGGCCGCAAGATTGCCATTGGCAGCGCAAAGTCAAACATCGGGCATACACTGGAAACCGCCGGGCTGGCTGGACTGTTAAAGACGCTGCTGGCGATGAAACACGGAGTCATTCCGCCCACCGCCAACCTTCAAAGGCCCAGTCAATCCGTCGATTGGGACCAGCTTCCCTTTCATATTCCGACGCAAGCCATTCCATGGCGACGACCGCCAGAGAACCAACCTCGGCGTGCGGCGATCAGCGCCTTTGGGATCGGCGGGTTGAACTGCCACGTCGTGTTGGATCAATCACCGGAGCCGGGACTGGTTGAGCATTCTCGCGCCAATCAGAAACCCAGCCAGACGACTCAGCCTGACGATCGCATCGCCATAGTCGGACGCGGAGTCGTCTTACCCGATGCACACGATCGAGCGGCTTTCGCCAACCTTCTGATGACGGGACGTTCCGCCATCAAGCCGGCGCCAGCCAACCGTTGGCGAAACCGAATTGGTGTCCACGCGGATCGCGGGTTACCTTGGCACAGTCCAACGAACCGTGGCGGATTCATCGTCGACTACCAGTACGATTGGAAGCGATTCAAGATTCCGCCGAAACAGATCGCTCAAGCCAATCCCCTGCAATTCATGCTGCTCGATGCAGCCGAACAAGCGCTAACCGAGGCGGGGCTCGAAGTCGAAGGCCCAATGGCCGGACGCAAGCCGTTTGATCGCAACGAAACCGCCGTCGTCGTGGGTGGCTCGTTTGCCGGCGACTTTGGCAACCAATTGCAAATTGGATTGCGATTGCCCGAAATGCGACGCGACCTTCAACGGCTGTTGGGAGACAAGGGACTCGATGCGACGGAGATCACACGACTGCTCGACGAATTCGAAACAAACCTCTTGAAGCAATTCCCCGCACTCATTGATGAAACCGGCAGCTTTACGAGTAGTACGCTCGCATCACGATTGACCAAGACGCTCAACTTGATGGGTGGCGCGATGGCGATCGACGCGACCGATGCATCATCCTATTCGGCGATCTCTGTGGCTTCGAATCTCCTCAAGACGGGAGCCTGCTCCTACGTCTTGTGTTGCGGTGCGCAACGATCGATGGACTTGGCTGGATTCGAATGGTTGCTTTCGCAGAAGCGGTTGACGGGTTCCAATCCAGAATCGCCCAGCGATGGACACCTGCCCGGAGAGGGAGTCGCTGTGGTGCTGCTCAAGCGTTATGCCGACGCCGTCCGCGACGGCGACAAGGTCTTTGGCATCCTCGATTCCATCGGCGGAGCATTCGATGAACACGACGTATCGCGTGCCATGCGAACTGCGGTTGAGCGAGCCCACGATGCCCAACGCGAACCGCTGGAGATCAAAGCGGCTTTTGCTTCCTGCGGAATTGACCGAATTGACCAAGAAGTCTCGGAAAAAATTCGCAATTCCTATCCTGCACAACTCGAGTCGGTTGCTCCGCTGGTCGACAAGGTTGGACACCTTCAGGCGGCTCACGGCTTGGCCAGCCTCGTGACGGCCACGATCCTGCCCGAACAGAATAACGCATCGTTACCTGCTGTCCTGACAAGTCGTATTCGCAACGG
>CAYYHV010000118.1:343-18021 GCA_964471695.1 uncultured Pirellulaceae bacterium | reverse complement strand
AAAGCCAGCTTCTCAGCGCCCAGTATCTCCGGTCAGGCGGCCGCCATCTCGATGGCTCAAAAGGAGGCTGGGATCAGTCCAGACTCGATTGGATATGTTGAAGCTCACGGCACGGCAACACCAGTCGGTGATCCGATCGAAGTCTCTGCATTGAGCACTGTCTTTGAATCGCAAACAGCTAAGAGACAATTTTGCGCGATTGGAAGCGTCAAGAGCAACATTGGGCATGCCGTGGCTGCTGCAGGTGTAGCAGGTCTAATTAAAACCGCGTTGTCGCTTTATCACGAGAAAATACCAGCGACACTGCATTACAAAAATCCAAATCCACAGATCGACTTTGAGTCCAGCCCGTTCTTCGTTTGCGATCGATTGACTGAATGGCCTCGCAGGGACGCGCCAAGACGAGCCGGCGTAAGTGCCTTTGGAGTCGGCGGAACCAACGCTCACGTGGTTTTGGAAGAAGCACCAAGCCCGGAGACTCGCCATCTCGACGAGCCCAACAATAACCTTCCTTTGCAAATCATTCCGATCTCAGGACAAACCGAAGCCGCACTAGCCGCGAACGTGCAGCAATTGTGCTCAGCGCTACCGGCTTTGACAGAATCCAATGAAAACCTAGCCAATGTTGCCATCACGTTGCAGATCGGACGGGGCCACTTCACCTACCGAGCGGCCGTTGTCACGAAAAGCTTTGATGAAACCTTCAAGATTCTAACGGAGCAGAAAGCGCCGCGATTCTTGAAGCGTAAATCTTCCGCGGTCGCACGCGACGTTGTGTTCATGTTCCCTGGGCAAGGTTCACAATATGTCCGCATGGGCCAAAACCTCTACGAACACTCCAAAGTGTTCTCGCATCATTTGGATGAATGTTCCGAGATCCTGAAACCGCTGTTGGATCGAGATCTTCGGACCGTCCTTTTCCCAGTGACTGGGGGCGAGGAAGCCGCACAGGAGATCCTCAAGAATACGCAATTCACACAACCTGCGCTTTTTGCTCTTGGCTTCTCATTGGCCAAAGTCTGGCAAACGTGGGGGCTTAAGCCTACCGCATTAATGGGCCACTCGATCGGTGAGTTTGCTGCTGCTTGTACTGCTGGAGTCTTTTCACTGGAAGATGGACTAAAAATCATTGCCGAGCGAGGACGAGCCATGCAAGCCTTACCGGGCGGTAGCATGATGAGTGTTCGATTGCCTGGTAACGAGGTCGAGCCGTTGCTTTGGGGGGAAATGGCAATCGGCTCATTCAATGGACCACAGCTCTGTGTCGTGGCAGGCCCTGATCAAGAAGTCGCTGAACTACAAAAGCAACTGGAATCCAGAGAAGTCGTTTGTCGTCACTTGCATACGTCTCACGCATTCCACTCTCCGATGATGAACGAAATCGTGGAGCCGTTTGCGGACTTTGTATCTCAGTTCAACCTGCTTGAGCCGCAGATCCCCATCCTTTCCACGGTCACTGGGAAATGGATGACTAATGTACAAGCCACGGACCCAAAATACTGGGCCGATCACTTACGACAACCCGTTCGTTTTTCAGATGCCGTGACAAACATGTGGGATGAAGATCCTTCACGGATCCTGATGGAATTGGGACCTCGCCGAACTTTGGCAACACTAGCCAAACAACACGCATCGGATCCAAAGAAACAGATCAGCATTCCCACCCTTTCCGACAACACTGATAACAACGCAGAATGGTTCGCCATCCTGAACGCTGTTACCCAGTTGTGGCTGTCTGGTGTGGAAATTGAGTGGAAACACCTCTCGAGTGACGGTCACCCAACGAGCAATCAGAAAGTTGGATTGCCAACCTATGCGTTCCAACGCAAGCGATTCTTCATCGAACCTGGAACATCGTCGCCCACAGTTGAACACCGAACACCATTTGTTGATTCAGCAGAGACATCAAATCAAATCTATGCGCCAACGGAGAACATTCCCATGAGCCGAATTCCCAATATTGTAATCGCAATCAAGGAAGTCTTTGAAAACACATCTGGAATTGATCTAGATGAGTTCGACGGCGAAACAACCTTCTTCGAGATTGGACTGGATTCTCTGGTCCTGACGCAAACAGCGACTGCTCTAAAAAAAGAAATGGGACTGGAAATCACTTTCCGGCAATTGCTTGAAGACACGCCGAATGTTGATTCGCTTGCGGCCTTCCTCGACGGCGAATTGCCTGCCGACAAGTACGCTGCAACAGCCGAGCCGACGATCGCCCCAGCCGCCGAATCCCCCAGTACTGCGTCTGCACCGGCAACAGCTTCCGCTCAGCCTGCAACTCCGGCGTCTCAATCACAAGTCGTTGAAAAGACGACCCCACTGCCACAACCGGCTGTACAAAATCAGTTAGCACAGCCCGTTGCTCAGAATTTTGCACCCGTGCAACCTGTCGTTGGCAACACTACACAAGCAATCATTCAGAGTCAGTTACAACTGATGTCAACTCAGTTGCAAATGCTAGGCGGACAACCCGCAATGGTTCCCGCCGAGCCGACGTCGAGTCAAGTATCGGCTCCAGTCACTCCTGCCGTCGCTTCACAAGCCGTTGTCGAACAGACGGCTGTGGTCGCAACGCCAGAAATTGAATCACCACCCACCCTGCCGGCTGATCAAAAGGCGGCAACGTCGTCAATTCCTGAAGAACCAGTTCCCACGAAATCAAAGAAGACTTTTGGGGCTGGCGCTCGCGTAAAACTGAATGATGGTGAGTTGGATGCCAAACAACAAGCCGCGTTGGATGAGATCATTCGCATGCAGAATGCGATGATTCCGAAGAGCAAAGAGTTCGCTCAAAAACATCGACGTCACTTGGCCGACCCGAGAACCGTATCCGGCTTCCGCCCGAATATGAAAGAGATGACGGTTCCCATTGTGGTCGAAAAGTCAAAGGGGGTTTACCTCTGGGACTTGGACGGCAACCAATATATCGACTACACCTGCGGATTTGGATCAAACTTCCTCGGTCACACGCACGAAGTCACGGTTGAAGCAATCACGCGACAAGTACAGCAGGACTACTCCATCGGTCCACAGACTCCGCTGGCAGGTGAAGTCGCTCAATTGTTCTGCGAATTGACTGGCAACGAAAGAATGGCGTTCTCAAACACGGGCTCGGAAGCGGTTCTGGGTTGCACCCGTTTGGCCCGTACCAAAACAGGCCGCGAAAAGATTGCCATGTTCACCGGAGACTACCACGGCATTCTGGATGAAGTCATCGCTCGTGGCAACAAGAAACTAAAATCGTTTCCAGCAGCAACCGGTATCCCAAAACAACATGTCGAAAACACGCTTATTCTCGATTATGGAACGGACGAATCGCTGGAGATCATTCAGAACAATCTGGATGATTTGGCGGCTGTTATTGTCGAGCCAGTTCAGTCGCGTCGGCCAGAGTTCCAGCCAAGGGAATTTCTACACAAGCTTCGCAAGATGACGGCAAAGCAGCCTACCGCTCTGATTTTCGATGAAGTCATTTCTGGACTGCGAGTTGGTTGGGGCGGTGCTCAAGAATTCTTTGGTGTCAAAGCCGACTTGGCCTCCTATGGCAAAGTCGTCGGCGGCGGGATGCCAATCGGGGTCTTGGCCGGAAAAGCCGAATATATGGACGGACTGGATGGTGGATTCTGGCAGTATGGCGACGACAGTCGCCCCGAAGCTGGAATGACCTACTTCGCAGGTACTTTCTGTCGGCATCCTTTAACGCTTTCCGCTTCACTGGCAATTTTGAAGCACATTCAGAAGGGTGGTCAGGCGATGTATGACCGCCTGAACGGCCTGACGGACTATATGGCGCAGCAGTTGAACGATCTTTTCCAGGAGATGGGTGCTCCAATGCGTTTGGCTCATTTCGGATCACTGTTCAAAGTCCAGTTCGATGAAGAACCACTTTATGGAGAACTTCTGTTCGCCGCACTCCGCCGCAGAGGAATGTTCATTTGGGACCACCGTCCTTGCTTATTGACCATCCAACACACTCAGGAACATGTTGACGAATTCGTAGTTGCCTTCCGCGACTCGATCGTCGAAATGCAAAGAAACGGCTTCCTGACTGGAGAAGGCTACAAGAGCGCCAATCTGGAAGAGCAGCGACCGCCGCAAAAAGGCGCGAAACTTGGCAAAGATAGAGCGGGTAACCCAGGTTGGTTCGTACCCGACACCGCAAGCCCTGGGCAGTACATCCAAGTGGGAGTGAACCTGTAGACCTGCCTTACAAGCAGGCCTTCATATCACAAATCCATCGTGGAATATGCACAGTAACAACCAAAGTCAGATAGCGAATCGGCCCAAGACCTTTCGGCTTTGCGCCATTGCCTTCGCAACAAACGATTGCCAACAAACTATCAGGAGAACCTCGTGAGATCTGTTCAGAACAATTCGTTTACAGGTCAAGGCAACGATTTTGTCGTTGGTCCTTCGAGTTCAAACATCGAAAAACGATATGCGACAACTGAAGCCCAACTTGAAGTCTGGTTGTCGAGCCTACAAAGCACTGAAGCAAACTGTTCTTACAATGAGATCAGTTCTATCGTTATCAAAGGTGATCTCGATGTAGACATCATCAAAAAAGCCATCCAGCTTGTCGGCAAACGCAATGCATCGTTGCGATCAACATTTAGCGAAGATGGACAACAAGTCCTTGTTCACTCCGATGTTGAGTTCGAGTTTGAAATCATCGACTGGGCAACCGAAACAGGGATTGATCTGGATCAGGCGATTCAGGAAGTCGTTCGAAAGCAGGCTTGCACGCCTTTTGACTTGGTTACTGGTCCGCTATTGAGATTTGTTCTCCAAAAGGTGTCCAATCAGCACTTCCGATTGACCTTTACCGCTCACCACGCAATTCTGGATGGTTGGTCGTTTGCCGTCTTTTGCCGCGACCTTGGGCACTTCTACGATTCAATCGCAACCAATTCCGAATGCCAATTACCACCCGCATGTCAATACGATCAGTATGCCCAATCCATGCTCGACTATTTTGATTCTGAGCAAGGCAAGGCTGACGAAGCGTTTTGGGTTTCTCAATTCAAAGATTCCATTCCGGTCCTTGATCTCCCAATCGAAAACAAGCGACCGGCGTTGCGAACCTACTCCGGACGTCGTTGCAACCACGTAATTTCCAGCGAACTCGTGTCTGCGCTTCGAAATGCGGGCTCGAAAACCGGTTGCAGCCTATTCAACACGGTCCTTGCGGCATTCCAAGCTTACGTATCGCGACTGAGCGGAAACGAAGACATCGTATTGGGAATCCCGACTGCCGGACAAGTTGCCATGGATCAGCTTGATCTCATTGGTCATTGCGTCAATACCATTCCCCTACGAACCAAGGTTTCCACTGAATCGACATTCACCGAATTCATGAAACAGTCCCGTGGCGAACTACTGAACGCCATGGACCATCAGCGATACTCGTTCGGAACTTTGTTAAGAAAACTGGCACCGCCAAGAGATCCTAGTCGCCCACCAATGCTTTCCGTTTCTTTCAATATCGATCCTGTGATCGACACAAGTGAAATGGGTTTCACAGGCTTGGACTTAAGCGTCATGGTCGAGCCACGCGCTTTTGAAAACTTTGAATGGTTTATCAATGGCGTGATCAATCAGGATCAATCGATCGAATTGCAGATTCAGTACAACGCCGAACTGTATTCCGAACAATCGATGTCATTCTACTTTCAGGGCTTCCAGGCTTTCCTGGAAGGCATCGTAGAAAACAGTAATCAGAAGATTTCCGAAGTCCCCATGATGACGGTCGACCAACGTCAACAGCTCATTGTGGACTGGAACGGAACCGAGTTGGACTATCCGACGACGGCCACCCTGCACTCAGAATTCTCACGCCAAGCAACCGCAACGCCGGATAACGTGGCGGTGCAATTTGGCGAGCGTACGCTGACGTACAAGGAAGTGGAAAACCAGTCCAACCGGATAGCTCGCTACCTCCAGAGCAAAGGAATCAAACCGGGTGATCTGGTCGGTATATGCACGGAGCGAAGTGAAAATATGCTGGTCAACCTGTTTGGCATCCTCAAGACTGGAGCTGGCTATGTCCCCTTGGACCCGGCCTATCCAAGCGACCGTCTTCAGTACATGTGCGATCACTCAAAATTGAAATTGATCGTGACTCAGGACAGTCTCGTACAACGCGCGAGCGAGTTTGGGAAATCATTGATCGCAATTGATTCCGCATGGAATGAAATTGAGACTCTCGATGAGTCACACGTCAATGCTGAGGTAAAGCCTGAGAACACTTGCTACGTCATCTACACATCCGGATCGACAGGCAAACCCAAGGGGGTCAATGTTCCACACGGAGCAGTCGTAAACTTCCTTTACTCCATGATGGAAACGCCAGGATTTGACGCCAACGATTCGGTGATGGCGGTGACCACGTTGTCGTTTGACATCGCCGTACTAGAACTTTACCTGCCAACCATCTCGGGTGCTCGAGTCGTAATTGCCAGTAGTGAAGTTGCAAGTGATGGCATCCAGTTGGCCCAATCACTCGAAGAACACAACATTACTCTCTTGCAGGCGACGCCGGCAACCTGGCGGATGCTGATCCAATCTGGGTGGGAAGGAAGCGACAGGCTGAAGGTTCTTTGTGGTGGCGAGCCAATGCCACAGGACCTGGTCGGCCCGCTGTTGGATCGCTGTAAAGAATTGTGGAATATGTACGGCCCCACCGAAACGACCGTCTGGTCGGCCGCGTTCCAAATCACAAGCGAAAACGCCACGATTCTGATTGGTAAACCCATCGGAAATACTCAGATATACATCCTTGATCAAAACGGACAGGAAGTACCTGTTGGTTGTGTCGGTGAAGTCTTTATTGGAGGCGCTGGAGTTACCCTTGGCTACCTGCACCGAGATGACTTGACTCAGGAAAGATTCGTCGAGAACCGATATTTTGACCCATTCACTCAGGTCATCAATCATCGCCTATACAAGACCGGCGATCTGGCTCGCTATCGCTTTGACGGAAACATTCAGTTTTTACGGCGTAATGACAAGCAAGTCAAAGTTCGAGGCTTTCGAATCGAGCTAGGCGAGATCGAGCAAAATCTGAAAACTCATCCTTCGATAGAGCAAGTGGTAGTCATCGTTCGCGAGGATACGGTCGGCGATGCTCGACTCGTCGGCTATGTCATTGGAAAACCAAATACAGAAATCATTGCTAACGAATTGAGGAATCACCTGCGTGACTCGGTGCCTCACTACATGGTCCCTCAGCATTTTGTGCAGCTGACAAAGATGCCTCAGACGGACAACGGGAAAATCGACTACAAGGCTTTGCCCGCTCCCACCGTCAAGACGGAAAACCAACCAAGCCAATCTCGTGTCCCCGAGACGGATTCAGAAAAGCTGCTCGCCACTATCTGGCGAAACGTTTTGGAAGTCGAAGAAGTCGAGTTGGATGACAACTTCTTTGATCTAGGTGGACACTCCTTGTTGGTGATGAACGTTATCAAAGCTGTCCAGGAAAAAGCCGGATTCCGACTTGGCCCTCAAGATTTCCTAGTTGGCACGCTGGAACAGCTCGCTGAAAAATTTCAGGTCAACTCCAACAATGGAGCCGACCAGTCAAACCCCAAGTCTGACAATTCGGACCTCGCCAATATGGAACGGCCCGTTCAAGAATCAGAATCGACAAAGGCTCCCGCCAACAACGGGCTCATTAACAAAGTAAAGGGTTTCTGGGACTAACCACCCAAGAAAACCACCTATTAGACAATCAAACAATCCCCATTTGATCAGCAAGATAATGGACCCACGTTACTTCGGCAAAGCAGACAGTCAAATCTATGGCGTTTATCATTGCGCGGCAAATCCAGCCGTGCAATCGCCAGGCGGCGTATTGATCTGTCCACCGATCGGGCAAGAGTATATCCGGTCCCATTGGTGCCTTCGACTGCTTGCGAATCAACTCGCAAAGAAAGGAATCAACGTCCTCCGAATGGACTATCTCGGAATGGGAGATTCGGCAAAGACTCTACGCGAAGTCGAGTCGCTTGATACCTGGATTGGCAACATCACAGAAGCCGTTGACCATCTGAAATCAGAAGCGGGAATTTCAAACGTCGTAGCGATTGGGCTACGAATGGGCGCAAACTTATCTGCGACCGCATCGAAGTCGTGCGAGTCAATCGTTTCAAGTATCTGCTGGGATCCTGTGGAACATGGATCAGACTACTTGAACAGTCTCCGAGAAATGCACCGAGAAATGCTGAACCTTTGGGTGCATCGAATGCAGACTCCCAATGATTCTACGAAGGAAGAAATACTGGGTTCACTTTACTCACGAACGCTCTTAAACCAAATCGAAAACATCAAACTGGACTTGGGTTCGCTTGCCATCCCACATTTGGTTGTCACCGACGAACAGTCCAGCTTCACGCATCCGGAATCAAGTTTACAAAAGATAATTCACGTTGAAGATGCGAACAGCTGGTACGATCTCGCGGAGCTGGAAACTGCCTGGCTCAGGCCACAAACCGTTCGCAAGATCGTCGACCAAACCTGCGAGATATTTGAGAGACTACAGAGATTCCAAACGATGCCATCCATAAATGGCTCAGTGCCAATCGACGCTCCAAGCGGAGTAATTCAATGAACGAAGAAGTATTTCGCTTTGGTCCGAACAACCGACTCACCGGAATTTTGACAACACCAGACCAAGGCAATTCTGCTCCGGGACCTATCGCTGTGGTGTGTAATGCTGGGATCGTCCATCATATCGGTCCATTTCGACTGCATGTCAGAATTGCCAGAATGCTGGCTCGAATCGGCATATCAACACTTCGCCTCGACTTGAGTGGACTGGGTGATAGTGCACCTCGAACTGGCAAAAATCAGGATTCGAACCGGGCAGTCACAGATATCGTCGCGGCACTGAATCAACTGACAATCCAAACAGGCATTGAAGAATTTGTCATGATTGGATTGTGCAGTGGAGCCTTCAATTCACACCTGGTTACGGTTGCGGACAAGCGCGTCAAAGGGGCCGTTTTTATCGATGGCATTGTCTTCCCAACATTCGGATTCTTCCTGAGACACCACGTTGGTCGCTTGTTTCTCCCACGCTTTTGGCGAAATGTCATCTTGCGCCGAATGAATAACAAGCACGCGTCCAGTAAAGAAGATGCGGGACAGACACTTGCTGAAGCCGAGTTCTTTGGAGACGATCTTTGCCAACAGCAGGTGTCCGAAGAGCTGGCATCCTTAAAAGACCGCGGAACACAAATGCTCTTCGTTTACACGGAAGGGTTTGATGATGTCTGCGGTCGCTCCCAATTCAAAGAGATGTACGGATTGAATCCTGACGAGCAGATTCAGGTCGAATACTACGCTAAGGCGGAACACACGTTTCGTTTGGAAGAGAATCGAAATGCGGCTTGCCAACGTATCGCAAGCTGGTTTGAGAGTCGTTTCGTTGCCACCAATCAGCTCCAAACCAGTTAAGCAAATCAATCATGGCTACCGCCGCCCAAAACAACCTGCTCGAGGCCCCGCAAAGATCTGAAAACGTCCTCGCATCTGATTCGCTGATGATGGGCGTTGCTTTTGCGCTTGTCTTGACGGTAATTCAGCGGCTGGTCGGTTTTGGGCGCAATATCCTGTTTTGCCGGTTGATGACCGATGAGCAGTTAGGCCAGTGGTCCTTGATCTACAGTTTTGTTCTGACGATTGCCCCCCTGGCTGTTTTGGGTTTACCGGGCTGCTTTGGTCGCTTCGTTCAGCACTTTCAAAATAGAAATCAACTTGGCGTCTTTCTGAGACGCATCAACTGGATCTGTGGTATTTCCACAAGCTTGATGGCTCTTGTGTTGCTCGCTTTCCCGCGAGCTCTGTCCTGGGTCATGTTCCGAGAGGAAGGGCAAACGGAAATCATTTACGCGTTTGCATTCACTCTGGTTGCAATTGCTCTGATCAACTATGTCACTTCTCTCCTGGAAGCTCTTCGACAGGTTCGCATTGTCACGTTATTGCGATTCATGTCTTCGATCCTGTTCACGGTGATCGCCACTGCCCTGTTGTTGACTATGGGCAATGGTACGGTTGCGGTAACGATCGGATTGGGACTTGGAGCCGCTGTTGCGATCTTGCCCGCAGTTTGGTTCCTTTGGAAAAACAGAACGACGATCCTTGGCGATGGTGAACCATTAAGTCACAAAGCGATGTGGCTGAGAATTGGCCCGTACGCGGGCTGGATGTGGATTTGCAATCTACTTCACAACGCATTTGAAGTTGTGGACCGATACATGCTCGTTCATTGGTCACCCGTTTCGGCTAAAACGGCACAATCCTTTGTGGGGCAATACCATTCAGGCAGAGTGATTCCCATTGTGCTTGTAGGGGTCGCCACAATGTTGGCTGGTGTGCTGATGCCGTATATGACCGCACATTGGGAACGCAACGAAAAAGCCAAAGCCCAGAATCAATTGAACTGGTCGATCAAACTCATTGCGATTGGGTTTACCTTCATCGGTAGCTGCGTCCTGCTTTTCGCCCCGCTCTTATTCGAAACGATTCTGCAGGGGCGATACAACGACGGCTTAGCCGTCTTGCCTTTGACGATTATCTATTGCACCTGGTTTTCGCTTTTCATTGTTGGCCAAGATTATCTTTGGGTGGCGGAAAAAGGCAAATTAGGCGTTTTGGCAATCAGTTTTGGTTTGGCAGCCAACATTGCTCTGAATGCAACGTTGATTCCGCCGTTTGGTTTGTGGGGGGCAGTGTGGGCGACTGCAATTGCCAATGGTTCTACTCTGATTTGTGTTTTTGCGCTGAACTGGTGGATCGGGGCAAAACCTCATTCCGGCTGTTGGATTTCGGCAGTCGTCCCGCTTATGTTGCTGCTTCCAAGCCAGTGGTGTCTACTGTTATTGGCATTCACAATTGTGCTATGTGGTTGGACCAATGCTATCTTCACCGACGAAGAGCGCGAACAAATCGAACAACTGGCTCAAAGCGTCAAGGCAAAAGCCACGAGCAGGTTCAAGTAGGATCCAGCCGACTGGGAGCCGCCTTCGAAATCGAACGCCAACCCTATATGACGGACTCTCCGACTCCTCTTACCTCAAGTCTTCCAATTAGTCGTTGGCTTCGACAGGATATTTTACGGATGAAGATACCTCACCTAAGCCTGTCCAGAACTGCGCTGCAAGCTGTTGTAGAAGAGTTCGTGACGCGAGATGGTACCGACCATACTCAGGTTGATCGTCGTACGAAAACGGTGCTCAGCCAACTTGAGTCCGGCAGACTGGAGATACATTTCGATCAGGAATCAGAAACCTGCAATATCATTCCATCAAACTGTGGAAATCCCTAGTCCTGGCGATCCAAGGTCACCGTATTGCGAATTGGCGATGCGGCAGAGTCGACGGGAACGATCCTGAGATGATTTGATCGCATCGACGAGATAGCGAGCCAATCGCGACTGACCTATCGGGGATTCCGTGAAAAAGTCAGATCTTTCTGAATCTATTTCGGAATCAGCGTCTCACTCTTTGCTCAGAACGAGTTCTAAAAGGTAGAGGACTCCTGAATCCCCGTTATTTCCCCCGCTTCCCCAAAGTATGGGCGTGAAACCCATCGGGGATTCAGGACCCTTGATTTCGATAAAGAGCTCTGGGGTTCTTTTTATTCCATGTGGTTTGGGAGTGAAAACAGCGGGTGCCGTCGGATGTATCGAGGCACATTTCCGTACGGATGGAAAGGAAATGTGAAAGGCGTCAGGTGCTAACGCACTTGCGAACAGGAACGACACGGGTTGCAGCCGGAAAGGGATGCAGGGCGGTGTCCTGAGCGAAATCGTTCCTTCAAGCGAAGTCATTTTCGTCGCATCCTCGTGCGACGGCAACCCGCTCTTCACCCTCACTCAGACGTGACGCTTTGCGGGGCGATCCTGCGGCAAGCGTCTTCACTCCATCTGCTCAGACCAGATACTTCGAATCAACGACAGTCTACGTTGCACACTTCGTCGACTACATCCCACTTGTTCTGCAATCTCCGAATCGTTGTAGCCACCGATTTTGAGAACCGCGACTTGTTTGACTTCGTCCCGCTGGAGGAGCTCAAGAAGCCGCTCGCATTCTTCTCGCACTATCAGCTCATCTTCAACGGGAAACTCGCGATCCTCGAGGGAGTACAAGCACTCCGATGACTTATCAACCCTATTGAGCTTTCCTCCGCGCCGAATACTCTTCTCTCGGGCGGCTTTCGAACGAGCCTTGTTGACGGCAATGACGGCCATCAATCTCCATAGCTCGTCTCGATCCGCTAACTCGGAGTATTGCCCGTCTCGCAAAGCCGAGCAGAGTGCATTAAATGCACTCTGGGCGACGTCATCCTCATCGTAAGAACCGTTCGGCGTGCGTTTCACTTCGGAACGCGCGACAGACAGAAGACGCTTACTCAAGAATTTCCAGAGAAGGTCGGCAGCGGACGCATCTCCAGAACTAAGTTCCGAGACCCATCGCGTTACGGACAAGTCTCCTTCACGTTTCACATCTGACATCCCAAGACATTCCTGAAGAGAATCGACCCCCAAAGCAGTAAGATCGCTAGTTTAGTTGAAAACCCGAGGAAAGCGAATGACACCGAAAAGCCCTCGCCAGCACGGAATTGCTGGTAAGCACTAATGGACAATAGCGCGAGAACCAATCACTAAAACGTCTGCAGCGCCCGCTTCAGAGTCCGAGCCATATTGCCATAGTCCTTGGCTCGATGGGGTTTGCCGTCCTTGAACTCTTTCAGTCGATTGGCTTGTTCGACGAACTCTTCATCGGATAAGTTCGCCGGCATCAGGCTGATCGCCTTCAGTTGCGATTTAACGGCCGAATCAAAATCGCCCGTTTCGGCTTGGGCAGCGGCAAGCGTGGATAGGCAGAACCACAGCCCATAATCGGTAAGCTCGCAAGCCTCCTGAGCGGAACTCAACGCCAATTGACCATCACGAAAACGAGGGTCCGGGCAGGTAGCTCGAAGCCACGCCGCGTTGTTATAAGCTCGAAAGAATTCTGGATCGTACTGCGCGGCACGACGATAGTTGGCGATCGCTTTCTCAAACTTGCCTTGCATCTGCGTCGCAAAGCCACGGTTGTTGAAGGCGTCGCTGTAATGCGGGTCAAGCAGGATCGCCTGACTATAATCCTCGATCGCTTGATCGAGATTTCCCATACCTAGATACGTGCTGCCACGATTGTTCAGGATCAACGAAACTTCACCAGCAATCGAAAGCGCTGAATTGTAATCTTTCAACGCTGCTTCGTTGTCTCCAAGCGTTCGCCAGGCATTTCCGCGATTGTTATAAGCCGACGCAAGATGAGGAGCTCCCGCGATGGCTTGACGATACTGTTCCAACGCTTCGTAAACTTGCCCGGTCGCCCAGAGACAATTCCCTAGTCCGTTATGCGCTTTGAACATGGCTGGATCCAAACGCAAAGCGGCTTCGTAATCATTATGGGCTTTGTTGTAATCCCCGTTAAAGGCGCGCATCACGCCGCGATGAAAATAGGCGTCAGCCGAGGGTGACTTTTTGATGATCTCCGTGAAGTGAGCCTCCGCCTTGGATTGAGGCACAACATTGGCAGCTTCGATCCAAGCCCCTGTGCGCACAACCCACAACCACGAGTCACGGGTCTTGTTGACCTTGAACAAGTGCCCGATCTGGGCGTCGATCGTGGGCCCCTCGGGAACATGAAACGCTGCACCGCTCTTGGCGATGACGACGTTCTGACCTTGAAGTTGAGCTTGGGAGCGAGGAGCTCCGTTCGAAGCCTGGGCTTGCGCCCGTGCGGGCGCAACCACACAGGACATTCCGATGAGCAATGTCCAAGCAATCAGCGATTCCATTCGTCGCATGAGTGGCAAACCTCTCTATCCTTGAGAAAATCAAACGCCGTTTCTTTGACATCGTCAGTCCAATCAGGCAACGTGGCACGTTTCCTACGTATCCAATGCGTCGATTTGCGGGAGTGCCCTCAAGACCGTCGGACCACGCGCAACCCGAACCGATCAATCGTTGAATTGGGACCGAATTCGGTGACTCGCAGAGTTTTTCATTTCGCATTCATCGCTAATGGCGGAGCAATTTACCACCAAGATGTGGCATTCCCGGGCCAAATCCGGCCTTTCATAAAGCAAGGGCGCTGTAAGAAGGTCCATGTTGGGACACCAACCCGAAGTCCGTTCAACACCCATTTCGACCCCATAAGTCGCTGTGGATTGTGGGCTATCAGCCGAACCCCCCCTTTTTACGGTCTCGCTAAGCATCTCAGGCCCATTTCCTAACCCCTTAGTCTTATCGCGCCGTGGTCGCATCCGCTTAATAGAAGGCCCTAACGTTCTTTTGAGGTTTTGACAATTTCAGTGATGACACTACGAAACACCCAAATAAGTTGTTATCCTGTCGGGGTATTTGTGCGACTTGGGTGAAATAACTGGAAAACAGAAGAGTACGTAAAATGTTCAAAATGAGTCGTGACACGAGCACGCGAAATAAGAAACGTCTGCAGCGCGGTTTGGAATCTTTAGAGACGCGAATTCTGCTGGCAGCTGATTGGCAAAACCCCATTAATCCAGTTGATGTGGATGCCAACGAGTCTGCGGAAGTCGCAGTGACTCCGATTGACGCGTTGCTGGTCATCAACGAGATCAACGATCCGCAATATAGCGATCCATCCACTGGCGCTTTGCCGTCGATGGAAGATGGTGAACTCACCGTTCCTGCATTTGTGGATACAGACGGAGACGGTTTCGTCAGTCCGATTGACGCGTTGCACGTCATCAATGAACTCAATTTGGATTATGGATTCGAAGATGGACTGACATCGGTCTACCAGACTTCGAATGTCATCGCCGGTAGCCGCGCTGCCCTCGACAGCCACGTTACCGAAGACACGCTGGTTAACCATACGGTAGCGAAGAGTCAGGCTTTCCCGGCTGTTGGCGCTGACGGTCAAGGGAATATGGTTGCCGTTTGGCAAAGCTTCAATCAAGACGGTAGCAGCTGGGGAATCTTTGGCCAGCGTTATTCGGCGGACGGCGAGAAAGTTGGCGACGAGTTCCAAGTAAATACAACGACACGTTTGGCTCAACGCCAACCCTCGGTGGCTGTCCAGGATGACGGTGACTTTATGGTCGTCTGGCAATCACTTCCTGACGGTGCTGGCTGGGGAATTTACGGCCAGGCGTTTGATTCGGACGGCAATCCAGTCGGCCAAGAAACGCTGATCAACACAACGACTTCAGGCAACCAGCAGCATCCGGACGTTGCGGCTGGAGCTGACAACTACACCGTCGTATGGCACGGTAAGGGACAAGGCGACAACACCGGCGTCTTCGCCGCCACCGTCGATGAAGCTGGTAACGTCTCCGAAGAGATGCTGGTTAACACGTACACACGCGGAATCCAAACGCGTCCAGCCGTTGATGTGTTCACCGACGACAACGGGACCTCGACCGCATTTGTGTCTTGGGACGGAAAAGGTCCCAACGATGTCCAAGGCGTTCACATGCGAGCGCTGACCAATGGTAGCGAACAAGTCCAGGTCAACACGCAGAATAGCGGTTTCCAACACCAATCGGACATCAGCGTCGGCGCCGACGGTGCACCCGTTGTCGTATGGAAAGTTTACCCCGGCGTTCAAGGCAAGGACGTGATGGCTCGCGTTTTTGACTCAACGGGCGCAGGCAGCGACTCTTTCCTTGTCAATCAGACGACTCGTCACAAACAGTGGATGCCGTCAATTGATCACCTCGAAGATGGCTCGTTCGCAGTCGCGTGGTGGGGACGCGGCGACGGCGACACGTATGGGACTTTCCTGAGAACTTTCAACGCGGACGGTTCTGCTATTTCGGATGAAGCCCGTCAGAATTTCACGACCAAGGGCGTACAAAGCCGACCAGCAGTTGCTGCCGCCAACAGTGGCTACGTCGTGTTGTGGCAAGGTAAGGGTGAGGGTGACAATACCGGCATCTTTGCCCGCTTCTTTGAAACGGAAATCGGCGAGCCGTTCTCGATCGCCGCGATCGACAATGTTTCGATCGACGAAGGCGACTTGTTTACGATTGATGCGGATATCGTGGACTTGGATGGCGTCGCCGACTCACCAACCTTCTCGCTGGGCGACTCAGCTCCAACCGGCATGACGATCGACCCCGTCACTGGTGAAATCACCTGGCAAACCGACGAGCTCGACGGACCAGGCACCTACGAAGTCGTCGTGAATGCAACGACTGGCACGGAAGGGGACGATGATTTCTTTACCACATCCGAGACGTTCATGATTGACGTCGCCGAAGTCGATACGGCTCCGGTTCTGGCCGTCGTGCCAGATCGAGAGATCAATTCGGAAGAGACATCCGAATTCAGCGTGTCCGCGACGGATGTTGACATTCCGGTCAATGACTTGACGTACACCGCGACGCTGTCGAATGGCGATCCACTGCCGGGATTCCTTGTGTTTAACCCAACAACCCAGACGTTTACCGCCAACCCGGTTGACGCGGACGAAGGGGTTTACGAAATCACGGTGACCGTCACGGACTCTACGGCGCTAAGCGACAGCGATACGTTTACGCTAACCGTCAATGGCAATGACGCTCCCGTCCTCAACGCGGCAATTCCGAATCAGACGGCGACCGAAGATCAGGCATTCAGCTTTGACGTTTCATCGTTCTTCTCCGACCCCGATAACGATACGCTGACTTACAGCTTCACCACATCCGATGGTGAACCCCTACCAAGTTGGTTGAGCTTTAATGCTGCCACGGGAACATTCTCCGGCACTCCGACGAACCGCGATATCCAAGATGTAACGGTGACAGTAACTGCGACTGATCCTGGCAACCTGTCTGCATCGGACACTTTCACGATCAACGTGGTCGACGTTAACGGATTTGCACCAGACATCGTTGACGAAGTCTTTGTCATTCCGACAACAGCTGCCAACGGTTCAGCCGTGGGTACCGTCAGTGCTGGCGATGCGGATCCGACCAGCACGTTGACGTACTCGATTGTTTCTGGCAACGGTAACGGAAATTACACCATCGATTCGGCGACGGGCGCCATCACGGTTGCGGACAACACGAACCTTGGCACCACCAATCCGGATGTCATTGGCGTCCAAGTCTCGGATGGAATGTCGACGGACACGGCCGAGTTCACGATCTTCATCACCGACAGTGCCGGCTCGGCTGGGTACACGCTGTCCGCTGTTGATTCCAATGGCGATCCATTGATGACCATCGAACCGGGACAGACGTTTGAGCTGATTCTTTCGACGGAAGATCTGACAGCTACGCCAACGGGCGTATTCTCCGCTTTCGCTGACATTGTCTACCAGACCGAAATGGTTTCGGTGAATGGTGACGTCGTCCATTCGGATACCTATCCCAGTGGAACAAATGCTGACTTACTGGCTGGATTGATTGACGAAGCCGGTGGCGTGGATGGCATCACGGACTTGGGAGCAGGCGTTTTCGAAGTCCTGCGAGTGCCCATGATTGCGGCCGACAATCTCGCGGATGGAACGCCTATCACTTTTGGCACCAATCCGACAGAGAATTTGGTAACGCACCCAACCTTGCTGTTTGGAGATACGGACAACGTTGCCCCGTCCGAAATTCGCTACGGCACATTGGATCTGGTTGTGGACACAGGCGTTAAC
>CAYYHV010000118.1:0-333 GCA_964471695.1 uncultured Pirellulaceae bacterium | reverse complement strand
AGCGCCGGCCCTCACGGAACGTCGGGAGGATATTCCTGACCTTGTGGATTACTTCTTCCAGGTTGATACGGCTTCCAGCAACGGAGCCAACGTCGGTACGATTGTGGGAAGTGACGCAGATGGGGACGCGCTGAGCTACTCGATCTTCAGCGGAAATGCCAATGGCACATTTGCCATCAACTCGGCCACCGGACAGATCACCGTAGCCAACTCCACGAACCTTGCGAGTGCCACACCAGCCGTCCTAACGGTCAGCGCAAGTGACGGCAGCAATACGACCATGTCCGAAGTCCAGATTCTGGCAACGACTTCCTCCATCGAGGCGTCGTACAC
>CAYYHV010000117.1:0-18042 GCA_964471695.1 uncultured Pirellulaceae bacterium | reverse complement strand
CGCCAAGGCAGCCGCGCACGCAATCATCGAAGCACTGCGTAAACGTGGCATCTTGCTTAGCATCGACGGCCCAGAACACAACGTGCTCAAGATCAAGCCGCCGATGGTTATCACCGAATGTGATATTGATCGCGTCCTGAGGACACTTGATCGCGTGCTCTGCGAACTTTGAAAAGCAAGCAACCAGCCTATGGCTTGAGCGTCAGGAACGGCCGCAACAATCTGGTCCAAAGCTCATATCCAGCTTCAGATAGGTGCAAATCGTCCTTCGCAAACAGTTCCTGCCGTGGCCGTCCATTCTCGCCCAACATCGGATTTGCAATGTCGACGAAATCAATCCGCGGATCCTTGTCCGCAATTGACTTGATTCTGCGATTCGCTTCCGCCATCTGCGGATACAACTCCCAACGCTTGATACTGGGTTTGATCGCAATAAAGACCAACCGCGTCTGAGGCAAGTGTTTGCGAACCTCACAATGCACGCAACAAAAATCACAAACAACTTGCTTGATACTGACACCGTCGTTGATGTCGTTGTCGCCAGCATAAAAAACCATGATCTGTGGACGATGCTTCAACACCAATCGCTGTAAATGCTTTCCGGTGTCAGCAATTCGTGACCCGCCAAATCCTCGATTGATCGCTGGCAAATCAGGAAACGACTTTGCCAAATCCCACTTGCGAATACTCGAACTCCCCACAAAAACGATGCCGTTTCGGGGTGGGTTTTCGACGTCGTCCTTCTTCTCCAAGGCGACGATCTTCGCCTCCCAATCCTTCGGCGGTTTGGGAGTACGTTGTGCCTGCGCCGGTGGCTGCAACTCGCCCAAAACCAAAGCGGCCAACAACGTTATTGAAAAATAAAAGTAAGGTGGACGCATAAAGCAGCAATCTATGCACGGGGACGACGGACGATAGTCACACTACTGAAAAATAGCACAATCGGATCAAGCAGTCCGCGATATTCCGGCAGAAAAAGAGCAAATGATCCCCGCTGCCACGCGAATGCTGAATGGGCTGCCAGCGAGTAAAAAGTCGAATCGATTGGTGAAAATCGTCGGACTCTCAACCTCCGCTGGACGTAACGAACTGTCGTTAGTGCCTATGAGTCTCACAAGAAAGCGGGGCGAAGGCACGGAGAATACAAGCCGTAGACTTTGTTGAAAGCAAATGGCAGCAGCGAGGGGATCTGGAATCCACGAATGTCGCCACATAAGAAGGACCCTAGGTGATCCCCCAGGTAGTGCGGTCACGACCACAGTAAACGCACGACCCAAAACATCTCAACAGTCACTAGGAGGATGTTGAAACGCGCTGCTGCCCACTTGATTGCATCCCAAGATGAAGGATAGCGGAATCCATTGCATGTATGCAATCGGCTAGACAGCGGCTGGGACTTTGACGCCACTTTCAAGATCCGCCCAAACCCCCAACAATAACGAATCGTTATGCTGACTTGCCGCGTCTACGCGACAACAAGGTGACGCAGTGACTATCGCACGACACGCACGACCTCCACCCAGTGACGAGATTTGACACTTAAAAAGTCGTGCAGCTGATGACGACAACTGATTCCACAAGCTACCACATCCTTATCACCGCGATCCCGGACGGCTGGAAACAGCCGATCTTCGCCGATCGTTTCTGATAGCTCATAGTTCTGATATCCAAACGACCCCGCCATGCCACAACATCCGGAATCGACTTCGGTGAAGTCGACACCCTCGATATCACCCAGAATCTCCTTCATGGATTCGGTGCCAAACATCGCTTTTTGATGGCAGTGGCCGTGAATCAATAGTTCGGGAGAAGTACACGTAAACTTGCAATTCAACCGCCCGGCGCGTCGTTCCTCAGCAAGAAAGACGTCGATCATTTTAATCGACTGAGAAACTCGTTCCCCAAGGTCCGCTTCGTCTATCAGATCTGGAAGATCGTCAACCAACGACGAAGCACAACTCGGTTCGAGTACGAGAATGGGCGTACCCAGACTGGCATAGGCATCCAGCTGCTCCAAAGTCAGTTTTCCAGCCGCTTTGGCTTCGCGCAACAGGCCTCGGGAAATCTGCGGGCGTTGGCAGCATCCCACGGCTAACGGTTGGACTTCATAGCCACAGTCTTGCAACAGCTTGGTCGCAGCGATGCCAACTTCCGGCTCATAGACATTCGTAAACGTATCTATGAACAAGGCAACGGGGCCGAGCTCGCCCGTTCCCTCAGAACCTGCCACAAGCTCCGTCGCCATCTTCGAAAAGGGTTTGCCCACAATTCGAGGCAAAGGACGGCGACGGTCGATACCTGCAACTTTCTCCAACATGATACGAACCGGCGTGAGGTTTTGAGCCCAATTGGCCAAGCCAGCCAGTGGGCCTGCCAATCGAGTCACCATGGTCGGCATACGCCCCAGCATTTTGGCGGCAAGGCTGACGCCCAACTTGTCGTGACGCATCTGCAGCACATCGCTTTTCAAACGCGACATGTCGACAGCCGTCGGGCATTCTGTTTTGCAAGCCTTGCAGGCCAAACAGAGCTTTAGCACGTCGTTCAACCCATCGTCGGACATCGCGTCAGGACCGAGTTGGCCACTCATAGCCATTCGCAAGGCGTTGGCACGACCACGAGTCGAGTGCTCTTCGTCGCGGGTCGCCATATAACTTGGGCACATGGTGCCACCACCGGTCTTACGACAAGCCCCCACGCCTGCACACTGCTCGACGGCCAGCTCAAAGCTGCCTTGGTCGCGATAATGGAAGGTCGTTTTCATTCCGTTGGGTTGGTAGTGCGGGCCGAATCGCAGATTCTCCGTCATTGGCGGCGAGTCCACGATCTTGCCGGGATTCATCAGTCCCTGAGGATCGAACAGCCGTTTTATCTCACGAAACGACTCGTAGATTTGAGGACCAAAGTAATGGGGCACAAACTCTCCTCGCACCAATCCATCGCCATGTTCGCCAGACCAACTACCACCATATTCTTTGACTTTTTCGTAACACTCGTAAGCAATCTTTCGCATGATCTCGACGTCTTCGGGACTGTGCATATCCAGTCGGGGACGACAGTGAATTACGCCCACACTGGCGTGCGCATAAATTCCAATCGGCACACCATGGCGACCGCAAACTTCAAAAACGTGTTCGATGTATTCGGCCAGCACGTTGGTCGGCACGCATGCATCTTCGATAAAGGCTTGTGCTTTACGAGCCCCTTTGGCATTGGCCAACAGCCCTAACCCAAGTTTACGCACGTCCCAGACACGCTTCTTGCCGGCTTCGTCGTCTCGTACCGGCCAAGCCGTTCCGATACCTTGCGATTGCATCGACTGGGCCAGATTCGCGGCACGTTCCCGCGCGTGCTCTGGGGAATCCCCAAACATCTCAACGATCTGAATGGCCTGAGGCTCGCCCTCAATAAAATCCATCAGCGCCGAAGTCGTTGGGTTCCGCTTTGCTTCGACGATGACATGATGATCGAGCAGCTCAACGGTCGAAGGGCCATGCTCAAGAATCGGATCGACGGCTCGCAGCGATGCAATGACATCATCAAAATGAATGACGCATAAGGCAGTCGCCTTGGGCAATGGCGTCAGCTTGATTTTGGCTTCGAGCAACACGGCTAAGGTGCCCTCACTTCCCACGATCAAGTTGGAGAGATTCCATTCGCCGGGTTGCCCGCCTCGATCATGCGGCAAAAACGCATCGAGGTTGTATCCACCAACGCGTCGCATGACCTTGGGAAAGCGACGATCAATTTCGTCCTGCTCGCGGTTGATCAACTCGCGCACGCCTCGATAAATCTCCGATTGGCGGTCGCCCTTATCTTCCGTTGCCTGCCACTGATCCGGTCCCGTTTCGCCAAGGTCCAGAATCGTCCCATCCGCCAGCACGACTCGACACTCCAACACGTTGTCGATTGTCTTTCCATAGACAATCGATCGCGTTCCTGACGAATTGTTTCCGATCAAACCACCAACGGCGGCGCGATTCCCAGTCGCCGGGTCGGGTGCAAAATGCAGCCGTGCATCGGCCAGTTTGGCATTCAATTCATCGCGGACGACTCCGGGTTGGACGCGAGCCCACTGTTCGGTTTCGTGAAATTCGATCAGGCCATTCATGTGCTTGGAAAAATCAATCACCATACCGTTCCAGGTGGTCTGCCCAGAAAGACTGGTGCCGCCACCGCGTGCCGTGATTGGAATACCGTGCTGCCCCGCCAACTTAACGGCTTCAACAGCATCTTCCTCATCCAGCGGCGTCACAACACAACACGGGATCACTTGATAATGGCTGGCATCCGTCGAATAGATGCCTAGCGTTACCTCGTCAAAATGATGGCCGCCTCGAATCTTGTTGGCGATCTGGTGTTGAAAGGAAGCGACTTTTGCCGAGTCAAGCTGCTTAGGTTGCTGAATCACGAGTGAACCGATGGTATTGATGAATTGTTAGCCACACGAAGGTAACATTCTAAATCGCCAAGAGGCAGCTTCGTAGTCCTGCTCGCTATTGTGTTGCGGAATCTAGGCGAATTTGAGCTGACGCGGCACGGACTGACATTTACGGCAGAAGTACGTAGATCGCGCCAAGTCGCCTTGTCGCCGCATGGCAATCATCTCGCCACATTCGAAACAAGGCTCCCCGCTGCGACCGTAGACCCATTGTCGCGAACCGTCGGCTCGAAATCGCGTCCGTCGTGGCTTACCAAGCAGATTACGTCGCATCAGGCTTAACGCCGTCGCGACAATGCCTCGTAACTGGTCATCATCAAGTACTCCTACCATCCTGAAGGGATCAATTCGCTGCACAAAAAGCACTTCGGACTTATAGACATTGCCGACGCCACAAATTAATGACTGGTCCATAATCGCGACCCCAATCGGAACCTGACTATTTCTCCGAAGCCGTTCGATGGCATCTTCAACGTTAAAACCATCATCCAGAATGTCTGGGCCGAGCTGATTCAGCCACCTGTGCCGCCGCAATCCATCCTTCGTCAACAACTCGATCTGTTTCGGCGTGAAGCAAACAACGCAATGTGCCCCATCCGTTTCCAACACGATCGAGGCTTGACGAGATGGCTTCTGCCATGGGGCTCCAACCGCATAGATATGCCACGATCCCGTCATTCCCATATGCGAATGGATTGCGCCACCGTTGCACAGATGCAGCAGCAGATGTTTTCCGCGCGATTCGACTCGCGTTACCGTCTTTCCGAGTAACAATTCGGCATCAATCGACAACTCACGACTACAAGCCGCTACGATCGCGCGTCCCTGAAGAATGGGGCGCAGGTTCCATGCCGTTCGAAAAATCGTATCGCCTTCGGGCACGCTCGTAATCCTTTCCTATGCGATGGCTTTCCTTTGGAAGACTCGCTCAGCGCAGCCTACCTTGTGGCCCATAATTCTGTTTGAAGCCATCACTTCGAAATTGATAGCCATCGTGGTAGGCCACGAATCCACGGTCCAGTAACTGCGTTGCCACATGAGATTCGGATACCGAACTATTGTCGATTTGTTTGATATACAATGTTCGCCCCCATTCGACCAATGCATCAGCGAGCTCTCCCAGTACCTGCGTGCGTTTCGGCTCGTCCTCAGGAACGAACGTCATCATGCGCTCGCCCGAACGATTCAGGTATCCGATCAATTCGCCGCCCGCCAGAATGACATGAGCCCCGGCGACTCGCTGTGGACGCGTGGTCGTCGATTCGTCGGCGGGCCAACGCAACGAGGCTCCGTAGGGATTTGCAGGGTCAGTTGCCGCGATGATGTATCGCGACCGGTTATCGTTCTCATTCCCCGACTCGCGTAAACGGTCGTCGGCCCCCGGGGCTGCGAATTGAGCGGCTCCCTGCCCTGCAACAAAATATCCTCGTCGGACTCGGCCCGCCTCCTCCATCGCCTTGAGCACGGGATACAATCCCGCAAAGCCACCGGGAACACCTTCACTCGCGACGGCCTCACGAGTCAGAACACCGTAGCGTTCGATCAATTGCGTGGTGACTGCCGTTTGCCGCTCCGTTGCTGACGGGGGTATCGTGTCGGGATGATGCCACAGAGTCCAGCGGCCTTCTGAGCCCGGAGTCCTCGACGCACGACGCGAACGAAAACTGTGACGGCGACGAGCCGGATTCTTCTTTTTCTTTTTGGTACCACTGCCTCGCATCAGACTGCGAAGCGGAGCCAACGAGTCATTGGTCAGGTGTCCCGCCCAAACCAGCCGCCAAAGTGCATCCAATACATCGTTTCGAAAGCCGCCGAGCTCCGTAACAATGCGGTCGAAGAACAAGGCTCCACGCTCTCCCAACAATTCTACAATTTGCTGTTCCAGTTCATCCTCAATCGGATCGGGAGCCGGCGCCAGACGAGCCGCCGAGTCCGCCAAGTAAAGCGCAATACGACCATCCCCCGTCCCAATCGTACCGAAGCCTCGCCAGCAAAGCTCGCCAGCCGCGAACAGTTCGTCGAGTTGTGCCGTCTTGAAATCAGCGACTCGAGCCGGCAAAACCGACGCTTCCCATTCGCTGAACGGTAACGACAATCCTTGCAACTGCTCGACTGCGTCCAGCAAACCATCCAACCCGCGTCGTGGCTTGGCCACTCCCTGCCAGTCAATCAGGAAGCTCGCATAACGATGGGGCTCGACCGGCTCGATCTGCTTTCTCAACTTCGCCAGCGAACGTTGCTTGAGTTTGCGAAGTACTTCGATGTCTGTCCACTCTCGGCCTCGTCCACCCGGCAAGAACTCACCTTCGAGGACCTTATTTTTGCTAAGCAGGCCGTCCAGCGCCGCGTGAATCGGCGCAATCCCGACTCCGAAACGCGCTGCTACATCGTCGGCGAGAAAAGGAACATGCGTGCGTGCGTATCGCCCGACCAAATCAACGAGCGGATTTTCGACGCGCTCAAGAAAAGCGTCCGGAATACCCGGCGGCGGCACCACTCCCAATGCGTCCCGATAACAACCGGCATCTTCGGCGGCGATCAGCCGCGGCTGCCCGCCGATCGTCAACTCGATGACTCGCCGATCTCTGAGCAACTTCTCAATCGCTGCATCCAAATCCAGCTCGTCAGCCAACGGACGCAACGCGACTTCATCACGCGAGAGATCGCCTAACTGACGCAACAAATCAGCCACCGCATCGGCGTCCTTGAGGACATAGCGGCTGGCCAATCGCTGGAGCTCCAACGACAATTCGTCCACGACGTCAGCATCCAGCAGCTCGCGTAGCTCGGCGTCGCCCAACAGCTCGCGCAATTGAACATGGTCGAGTGCCAAAGTCGCGGCTCGCCGCTCAGCCAACGGGGCATCGCCGTTGTACAGGAAATTCGCGGTGTAATCGAACAGCAGGGACGCCGCAAAAGGACTGGGCGTTTTCGTTTCTACCTCGCGTACACGAATCGTGCGACGCGAAACGTCCTGAAGAATTTTCTTCAGTCCCGGCAAGTCAAAGACGTCTCGCAAACATTCGCGATACGTCTCCAACATGATGGGAAAGCGTTCATAATTCGCTGCAACGGACAGCAGGTCGGCTGATTTTCGTCGCTGCAACCAGAGTGGAGTTCGCTGGCCGGGCTGCCGTCGCGGTAGAAGTAGCGCTCGAGCCGCATTTTCACGAAAGCGGGAAGCGAACAGTGCCGAGCCGCCGAGCTCGCGAACAATAATATCTTCGATCTGATCCGCCGCCGGAAAAAAAGATTCGATCGGTGGCAGTTGATCCGATTCAGGAACGCGAAATACGATACCATTGTCCGACCACATCAGGTCGACTTCACCGACGACTTCTTCGCGCAATCGAGCCGCCACGGCCATCGCCCAAGGCGCGTGCACCCGTGCTCCAAATGGCGTGAGCATAACAATACGCCAATCGCCAACTTCGTCCAAAAACGACTCGACCACAATCGTCGAATCACTGGGGACTTCGGTCGTCGCTTCGGCTTGCTCATGCAGGTAAGCCATCAGGTTGAACGCCGCCCGCGAATCCAGCGCATGAGCGTCCTGCAGTTTCTGTTTGGCCTCATCCGCTGGCATCGCAACCAGCTCACGAGCCAATTTGCCGATGGCCTGTCCGAATTCCAATGGCCTGCCAGGACCGTCACCACGCCAAAACGGCATGCGACCGGGCTGACCAGGCGCAGGTTCAACGAGCACTCGATCGTGCGTGATTTCCAGGCACCGCCACGACGAAGCGCCTAAGAGGAAGACGTCGCCGGGGCGAGTTTCGAATACCATCTCCTCGTCGAGTTCACCGACTCGCATCGAAGTTCGTTCGTCGCCACCCGCCAGGAAGACTCCATACAACCCGCGATCGGGAATCGTACCGGCATTGGCGATCGCAATTCGCTGCGTGCCACGCCGCGGACTGACGACTCCCGCGACGCGGTCCCAATTGACACGGGGACGCAACTCGGCAAACTCATTCGACGGATAGCGACCGGATAACAGATCCAGCACCCCGTCAAACAGGTTGCGAGACAGTTCGGTAAACGGAGCCGACGAGCGGACGATGGCAAAAAGCTCGTCGACTGATTTTTCTTCCAGCGCCACCATCGCCACAATCTGCTGAGCCAGCACGTCGAGCGGATTGCGTGGATAAAAAGTCTGCTCGACCATGCCGTCAAACATCCGTTCGACGGCTGCACTACAAGCCAACAGATCGCCGCGAAACTTCGGAAATACGACACCGCGCGACGGGGCGCCGACTTGATGGCCAGCACGGCCAATGCGCTGAATTCCAGAGGCGATCGACGGCGGGGCTTCGATCTGAATCACGAGATCAACGGCTCCCATGTCGATCCCCAACTCGAGTGAAGATGTTGCCACGATGGCCGGGAGCACGCCTCGCTTCAGTCGATCTTCGATGAGCAGCCGCGTATCTTTTGCGATCGAGCCATGGTGCGACAGCGCGATTTCTTCTTCCGCGACTTCATTGATCGAACTCGCCAATCGCTCGGCCAGCCGCCGACTGTTGACGAAAATCATCGTCGAACGGTGGGCACGAACAAGCTCGACCAAGCGAGGATGGATGGCCGGCCAGATCGACGGAATCTTCGGCCCAGCCGATGCGGGTCCGGTCACCGGCGGCTCGGTGAGTTTAGTCATATCCTCGACTGGCACTTCAACCGTCAGCTCCATCGTTTTTCGTCGACCCGCCTGCACAATCTTGACCGGTCTGGGTACCGGACGATCGGCTTCGCTGGCGGTGGCTTCGGCACCGCCTAACAGCCGCGCGATTTCCTCCAGCGGTCGCTGAGTCGCCGACAAGCCAATGCGTTGCAACGGCTTTCGGTCTGGATCGTTCTCTCGACGGAGTCGCTCCAGCCGCTCGAGCGACAGGAACAAATGCGTTCCGCGTTTCGTCGACACCATCGAGTGAATTTCGTCAATGATGATCGTGTCGATCGTGGGCAGAATCTCTCGAGCCCGCGAAGTCAGCAACAAAAACAGCGACTCAGGAGTCGTGATAAGAATGTCCGGTGGCTGGCGAATCATCCGAGCGCGTTCGGCCGACGGCGTGTCTCCTGATCGTACGCCCACATTCGGGACAACATATTCATGTCCATCACGATCGGCGATGGCTCGAATCCCAGCCAACGGTGCGCGTAGGTTGCGTTCTACGTCGACTCCGAGCGCCTTCAATGGAGAAATGTAGAGCGTTTTGACGCCAGCCTGTGGTTGAACGTTTTCGCTCCCCTTGGACGCGTCCGATGAACGCACTGGTGAGCGCATCGACTTGGGAAACATGATCCGATCGATGGCGACGAGGAAAGCCGCCAACGTCTTCCCCGAGCCAGTCGGAGCGAGCAGCAGCGTATTTTTCCCCTCAGCGATTTCTGGCCACGAACCGCATTGCGCGGCCGTCGGTTCGGGGAAAGCGGCGTGAAACCAGGACTGCACCGCCGGATGAAACGATTGCAGTACATCGCTCGTTTTTTTTGTAGCAGCCGTCATACTCGCTTTCCACCTTCAATGTTCGTTGCCACCATTGTAGACATTCCCGAGCGTTTGGGAGCCTCCGCCGTGGCGGTTCGCTCACGGCGAAAAACCACTATGATGCGGTTATGACCGTTGATTATGTGCCACTTGCCAATGACTTTCGCAAACGCCGCCCGGCCAACGAGGTGATGGATGACCCAGAACTCGACCCGGAGCTGCACCACCAGGCATTGCTGGGGCTGAGCCGTGTGAACCAGCTCAGCGCGACCACTGGGCAGCTCTGGCGACCCATCCGGCAGCTCGCCGACTCGTTGGGCCGCAAAGACTTGCGAATTCTGGATATCGCTACCGGCGGCGGTGATGTCGCTATCGATTTGAAGTTGCGTGCCAATCGCGAGGGCTATAACGTCGCGGTTGAGGGTTGCGACATCAGTCCGGAAGCCATCCAGTATGCCGGCGAGAATGCCCGACGAAGAAAAGCCGACGTCACGTTTTTTGAGTTTGACGCGCTCAATGACGCGATCCCAAGTGGGTACGACGTGATCCTATCGACGCTGTTTCTGCATCATCTGGAAACCGATCAAGTCGTCAAGCTGCTGAGGAATATGAATTCATCGACTGAGCATCTTGTTGTTATCAGCGATTTGCGTCGTTCACGTTTTGCCTATTGGTTGACGTGGGTCGTCTGCCGCATCATCTCAAGGTCACCCGTGGTTCATGCCGATGGGCCGCTTTCGGTCGCCGCGGCCTTCACCGTCGAGGAGATACGCGAACTGGCGGACCAAGCCAACATGCTTCCAGCCGAGATCAAGAACTGCTGGCCTTGGCGATTTCTTATCACTGCGAAGCCGTCGAGGAACAAATGACCTCGTCCACATTGTCATTGGACGAAGCCGCAGGCACACTCTGGGATTCCATAATTATCGGGGCTGGGCCAGCCGGTTCTGTCGCGGCTCGCCAACTTGCCGTTGACGGTCGCAACGTCTTACTCGTCGATCGCAAGGCCTTTCCGCGGCCCAAGGTTTGCGGAACGTGTCTGAACGCAAGAGCGATCCAAACGTTGAGGAATCTGGGAATAACAGCCGTCGAGGATCTGCCGCACATCCCGACGAAACGATTGGAAATCGCCAGTTCCGACATGCGTGTGAACCTCAAGGCCGCGTATGGTATCGCCGTCTCTCGCACACTAATGGATGTTGCTCTGATCGAATCCGCGATCCATCGCGGCACGGCTTTCCTGCCCGAGGCGACAGCACTCGTCAGTCCAATCAATGACTTGGGCGATACACGCGAAGTTCAAATTTCGTTTGGTGAAAAGACCGTTCTGGCGCAAACCCGGACTATCGTCTGCGCCGACGGACTGCAAAACTCCAGCCTCCGGCGACTGACGGACCTTAGCACCCATGTCTCGGCCGATTCTCACGTGGGCGTCGGCGGATCGTTGGCGCAATGCCCGGGATCGATTCAGCCGCAAACGATCCACATGGCTCTCCACAATCAAGGCTATGTTGGCATGGTTCGACTTGTGGATAACAGCCTGAACCTGGCTGCGGCCATCAACCCGGCTTTCCTCAAGTCGCATGACTCGGTGTCCGCAGCGATCGCTGATATCGTTCAACGCGTTGGATTCCATGAACTGACAGAAGAATTCCTGAATGGCGCAACCTGGCTGGGTACGACTCCGTTGACTCACAGCCCCACGCGGCTGCACGATCACCGCTTGTTGATCGTGGGGGACGCGGCAGGCTATATCGAGCCTTTTACCGGCGAAGGAATGGCTTGGGGTATCACCGGTGGCGTCTCGGCCAGTCGCATTGTCGATCAGCATCTGGAATCATGGGACGAATCCGCGAATCGCAATTGGGAACGGTCTTATCAGCGGATCGTAGGCAGTCGAAGATTTTGGTGCCGGAGCATTGCCAGTGCGTTGAGGCGACCGTGGCTCGTCAAGAGTATTCTCCGCGTACTGAATTGCGCACCATTCCTGACAACGCCGATGATTCGATCCATCAACCGAATGCCGACGGATCTTCAAGAGGTTGAGGGCCAATCGGCGCAGAAAAAAAGCCCGCTCAATGAGCGGGCTTCTTGAACAATCAAAAGCTGCGCGAGCTTAGTTCTTGCGTCGCATTCCCAACAGTCCCAAACCAGCCAGGCAAAGTAGCGAGAAAGAAGCCGGTTCTGGCACCCACTTTACCGTCGCAGTGTGCTCGGTGAACGTCAGTGCGTCACGGAACGCAAACGTAATGCTCGATCCAGCCAACAGTAGTGCATCGGGATCGACCGAGGCATCATCAAAGGTCTCGAAGAGTTCAATGTTGATGACGCCATCGGTAGCAACAAGATTTTCGCCAACGGCAGCGATCAGGTTAACGAGCCCACCCGAATTGTAGTTATGGGCCGAGCCATCAAAAGCGAAATCTTCACCAGTACCAGGAGACAGGGAAACAGGTTGTGCGCCCGAAGGATCCGTGTCAGTCGTCAAAGCAAACGACGCTTCGCTGTACCAGCTTGGGCCTTGAGGTTCAATCGTTACGTCCCAACCAATGTCGGTAATAACGATCGGGCCAAGGGCTCCAGCCAAAGCGGCTAGGTCAACACTGTGAAGACTGTTGCCTGCATCGCCAGCCGCGCCGACGAATACGTCGCCGTTGCTGAGTTCGACGCAAAAATCGCCTTCTTGTGCATGGGCAATCGCCAACGATTCATGCTGCAAGTCGACGCTGGAGGTCTTGGCAGTGTGCTCAAGTACCCCGTAAGAAATGGTGCCGGCCATCGAGGTCCCGACAAGACCAAAGATAAGAGCTGCGAATGCAGCAAGACGAGTCTTTAACATTAGGTTCTCTCCAACTCTGGGACAGGGGGTGCTAGCCTGACTGAGTCCCGTCGTAAGTAGGTAAAAGCAAGTTGAGCTCCGATCCGGAGCGGTGTCTCTTTTTAAAAATCAGCAACGAAATGTCGACGTTCTCCCTTGAGTTACGCCTACAACCGGATGAAGACCAAATTCAATCGCACCGCGCTGAAATTGCGCAGCATTTCCCGAACTGTATGGGAGACAGGTGCTACTAAGTTCCCAGATTCCCATGATCACATTACTGACACCAACCAATCTTGTTACAGATCGTTGCCATACAGCAATCGTCAAACTGAGTTCAGTTTTATCCGCTGGTTTTATCCACGCCTCTTCATTGGCAATCCTCCAGATGCATCATGAGCCTGTTGTGCAGCGGGAATCGCGCACATCACCCAATGGTTAGCTCGAAATAGGGAAACCGTCGCAACAGAACTTGCTGCCGCGAAATCGAGGAAGAGTCCTCGAACATGTACGAATAAGTTGTAGGCCGATCCCGAGACGTGTTCCACCAAACTGCACTCTTCATGCATCCGCTTTGCAGCGGTATGGTTCGCGTTTCTCGGGATCATTGGCTTAACTCGCGTCTTGATGACCATTGCACCCAGCACATTGAGGGGTGACTTACTATTCAGCCTAATCAGCGTTAACTAAACGACAAGAATATTCTCTCTGAATACCCCAAGAAACGTTCAAAAACCGTCCGTTCAAAGACTCAACGCGACGATCGAGCCAATCGGCTGAAAAAATCCACTCGAGAACTCACAGAAATAGCTTTAACGACCGCATTGGATTCCACGAAGTGGCTTGAGTTTCCTCTCCGAACTTCGCGGAAATACACAGAAGTTGAGCGTGTCCAGCAATCCAATCTGCTGCACTCCGACGCACGCTCCTCGGCTGCTACAATACGGGACTTTTCTGCAGCAGCGACATATCGAGGTACATTCGTGCAAGCCAACATTGCATTGCTTCCCGGGGACGGGATTGGTCCGGAAATCGTCGAACAGGCTCGTTTGGTCTTAGAGGCTGTGGCTCAGAAGTTCAGCCACACGTTTACTTTTTCAAGTCACGCCATGGGTGGCTGCGCGATTGACGAATTTGGGACGCCATTACCCGAGGCATCTCTGGCTGCCTGCCAAGCCGCTGATGCCATACTTCTTGGCGCCGTTGGAGGCCCCAAATGGGATGACCCTCGAGCCAAGACTCGACCGGAAGTCGGCTTGCTCGCCATCCGCAAAGCGCTGGGATTGTTCGCAAATCTTCGACCGATTAACCCGCACCCAACAATGATCGAAGCATCCCCACTGCGGCGAGAAATTATCGAAGGCGTCGATATCCTATTCGTGCGAGAACTGACCGGCGGTATTTACTTCGGTGAATCAGGTCGGCGCGAAGGCGCCCATGGTGAGGAAGCGTTCAATGAAATGATGTACTCGGTTCCCGAAATCGAACGCGTCGTCCGTGTCGCAGGTGAAGCCGCTATGAAACGCGGAAAGAAAGTGACGTCCGTCGACAAAGCCAACGTACTGGAAGTATCACGACTTTGGCGAGAAGTCGCCGAACGCGTCATTCGTGAGGAATTCCCCGATGTTGAGTACGAAGTCGTTCTTGTCGACGCGATGGCCATGCACTTGATTTCACGTCCAGCCGACTTTGACGTCGTTGTTACTGGTAATATGTTCGGAGACATCCTGACCGACGAAGCTTCGATGTTGCCGGGATCACTGGGATTGCTTCCCTCCGCATCGCTGGGGGACCCTGGCCCGGGTTTGTATGAACCGATCCATGGTTCGGCGCCCGATATTGCTGGTAAAGGCATTGCAAATCCTCTAGCTACAATTTCCGCGTCAGCCATGTTGCTGCGGCATTCACTCAACCTTGAAGCGGAAGCCACCGCCGTCGAAACGGCAGTTGGAAACGTCCTCGACGCAGGTCATCGGACCGCCGACATCGCTGCCGGCGGCACCAGCATTTCGACCGTCGAGATGGGCGAGATGGTCCTCGCAGCTTTACAGGCCCTCTGAGCCAGTTGTCCGCAAACCGATCATCAGCGGCTGGGTTTTCCAGCCGCAGCCGCTCATAGATCGAGTAATCCCATCGCGCGAGGCGACCAAATACCAACCGCTGATGCACGCGCGGTCGTCTCGGCCTTCTTCATCTGTCGTATCAAGCCATTTGACGAGTCGGCTTGTTCGTCAACAACCGCCAACCCAAGTTCGACCAATCGCTGATTGATCAGCGTATCGCCCGCATTCAAATAGGCCAGCATGCGTCCCTCGTCATCGATTTGCCGACGACCTAGCCGCACTTGCACACAACCGTTGTTCCGGTCGACCAAGTCGTTGAGGCTGATTCTTGTTCGCTCTTGCCAAGCCGCTTCATCTCGAGCCCATTGCCAAGGTCGACTGAGTCCGATCATTCGAATTCGAGCTCGTTCGTTGCGTTGCGGGCGTGAAATAAGGAGTTCGAACGAATCGTAGATCGCATCCACTTGGTAAACATCTTCGACAAGCCGCGGAACATTCGTTACCACGAACTTCGATTGGTGCCATGCGTAAACACCGCGCACGACGCTCCAGATGATAAGAAAGACTGCGAAACGCATTAGCCGCCGGCGAGTCGGAGATACGTAGTTCATAAATCAAGAACACATTGCCTTGTCATCGTGCCCCATGATCGTAGCACGAGGCGCCGTTTTCGTGAACTACCACCGATTTAGACACCTCGACTTGAACTGTAGCGAGCTCAACGTGTCATCAAAGACTTAGACATTCCATCCCGAACGTTCCCACGATTCTCGCGTCCGAAAGAGAGAGGAAATGACCAGCGCCACGAGGGCACCGGATGCAAACCCACCAATATGGCCACCATATGCGATATTGGAATCGGTCCTTGAAGCCACGCCATAGATATCGAATGCGATTCCAATCGCCGCAAAGATCGCCAGATTCAAGGGCGGCACCGGGTGGGCCAACGGAAAGACATGTGGCTTGGGCAATACCCAGCGAAGGGCGAGAACGAAATACACTCCTTCCATCGCGCAGACGGAACCGGATGCCCCAATGGCTCCAATCGTCGGCTCAAGATACACATGAAACAGGTTGCCGATCGCGCCGCAAATAAGATAAACACCGATAGTCCACCACTTCCCAAGAAAGCGAGCCACTAGACAACCAAAGGTCCACAGCATGATCATGTTGCCCAAAATGTGCTCCGGACTTCCATGCAGAAAAAGCGGCGGGAACAGCTTGAGGTGCTGCTCGACGATCAATCCCGGGTTGGTTGATGGTGACGTCCACGCCTCGTAGACGCGGGCTGATTGGAAACACCAACTCTTATAGTCCGCGCCGAACAGAATCTCAGTTAGAAAAAAGAGAACCGACAAACCGATCAGGAAAACAACGGACGGATAGTCCGTGTTTCGCAGGCTGCGAGTCGCCTGCTTGAGATAATGCCATACAAGATAAAGAATATCTTTCATCGGCGCAGTTCATTGACGCAAGAGTTGAACTTGTACGACCTCAACGGATGGCCGACAGAGTCCGAGGGATCGACGCCTCTTCAAGACCGTAAGCTGCGCCGATCAAGCACTCGTTCTAATTCTCGCTGAAATTCAATTCGACGGTGGGTTTGTCGCCTACAGGATTTCGCATAAATTTGCGATAACAGGCCGGACAAAGGTCGAAGCGAAGCTGCTGATAGAGATCGTCATCAATCAGATCGCTTTCCGCGTCTTCCGAAGCTTCAAGAATCTCATGAAGCTCCATGAGGTGGTCATGATCCGCCTCATCTTCACCACACGACTCAAAATCGAGGGCAGCACGAACTTCCATACGCACAGAATAGCGAAACTCGTCCATCGAGTTGATCTGGCGTTTGCATCGATCGCAGGAATAGTGAATCACAATGAGTCCCCTTGGTGGTGTGGCCCGTGCTGGACGAACTCCATCTCTCGCATTAACAGCAAAAACAGCGATCAGTCATCGAGACTTACGTTGTCCGCTGATTCCATCCTAATGCCGCGACGATATCGGCAGCAAGTCGCGGAACCCGCTTTTTTCTGCTATCACCCAACAAACTTTAAGAGTAAATGAATAATCGTGCTTCAACCGATTGGCTATGCAATGACGAAAGTCTGGTCCGTCGGCGACATACGGATTACAATGGAGGAGATGAATTCGCCCCTATTGGTTGCAACGGATGTTACCGACTGGGCAACTGACTTTGGTTTGTGTTTTCCAGATCATGGTTGGCGCGATCAAGAAGCATTTGCGTGATGGCAACTTTCGTCAGTAAGACGATCGTTTTCAGCGAATTCATCCGAATGACGGTTTGGCATAACCTGGCCGGCTGTATCGGTTAGGTGGAGAGACTCCACGATGAAGCAAACTGAGACGCCCCGATCGCTGCTTTCAAGCGTCCTGGTTCTCAACCGCGCCTACGTTGCTATCCATGTCGTCAACGTGCGCCGGGCTTTTGCTCTTCTTTGCCGCAATCTGGCCGAAGTCATCGACCTCGATAACGGACACTACGCCAACTACGACTTTGAATCGTGGCTGATCATGAGCGATGTCCGTGCAGATGAATCGGAAATTGACGAAGAACAATGGGCGGAGGATTGGATCCGTTCGGTCAACTTCAGCGTAATGGTTCCGCGGGTAATTCGCCTGTATTCGTTTGACCGCGTCCCCAAACACTCACTCCGTTTCAATCGCCGTAACCTATTCGCCCGCGACGGTCATCGCTGCCAGTACTGTGGGGCGGAGAAACCACTCAGTCAATTGAGTGTAGATCACGTTCAACCGCGCAGTCGTGGCGGTGATAACAGTTGGGAAAATACCGTCTGCTGCTGCGTTTCCTGCAATACGCGAAAAGGGAGTCGGACGCCTGGCGAAGCCCAGATGCGATTGCTCCAACAACCCAAGAAACCTCGCTTCAATCCGCTGCTCGCCCGCAAACTGGACAACCCGAAGTACGAATGCTGGCGAACTTTCCTCAAAGCCGCTGGCTACTCAATCGAAGTCGCTTAACCACCCGCGCTCAGCTTGCGGGACAGCAACAAGACCACCCGTTTTGGCGTTAGCTTTGCGCCATGAACAACCAAGGCTGGCGCCAGAACGGCTGATTTCTCGGCGCACAAAAAAACCTCACCGCAGGGGTGAGGTTTCATATGTCCAATCGCGGTCAAACGCCAGTTAGCACATGGCGTCTTTCTTTTCCGTGATGACTTCACACTGTGATGCCATTTCAGCATTGAGT
>CAYYHV010000116.1:7846-18166 GCA_964471695.1 uncultured Pirellulaceae bacterium | reverse complement strand
CTCTTGTGTTATGGCTCATCCAACCCTCTTCATCGCTGTTTCAGGTGTGGCATTCTATCCATTGGTATGCAAGTCGTTCTCTGACTTGGAAGAGGCGCGCATGACGGAGCCTACACGGAGCCCGTAGTTTTCCCTTTTTGCTACACGGAGAATCTTGCGAAACAGGGATCGTTGCCTATTCAACCGCGATTTCGTAGCAGGCCGCCTCTTCGGCATTGCGAATAAGCAGTCGATTTCCGTACAGACAAAGGGTATTCCAAGTTTGAGCATCGAATGCCTGGATACGATGGAGTTCGCGATAGCCAGCTGGGCTGGCCTCGACGATGGCGACTTCGCCTTCTTCGCCCTGGACCAGAATGTGCTTGCCAACCAGAAGTATCTGGCCGTACTTGTACTTACCCTTTTTCCA
Organism: uncultured Pirellulaceae bacterium; assembly: GCA_964471695.1. GTDB lineage: Bacteria > Planctomycetota > Planctomycetia > Pirellulales > Pirellulaceae > CAYYHV01. The sequence goes on along the minus strand of CAYYHV010000116.1, from coordinate 17,757 downwards.
CTTGCGTTTTCCGTTGGACATATCGACACAGCTCAGTACGCCATCGTCCAATCCGTAAACATATCCGTCATAGATAGCCGCGTTGGAGAATTTCGTCTTCATGACTCGCTTGGCCCACTCGATCTCGACTGCCCACAAATCATCTTCAGCAGGAATCAACGTGATGAGTTCAGCGCCTTTGGCGTATCCTTTCGACAGGAACACCGAATTAGCGCCAACCTGATGCGGTTGCGAGACGTTGGCGTTCATATCCGACCTTCCACTCCACTGGTGTTCCCAGAGTACTTCGCCCGATTGAAGTTCGTGACCGGTGACGAAGCCTTCATTAACCATAACGATCTGCTCGACTCCACCCAGCGTCATGAGAACGGGTGTCGCGTAAGACGCCTGGTACTCGCCACTTTCCCAGATAGTTTCTCCCGACTGTGCATTTAAACAAAGCAAGGACACGCAGGTTCCACCGCGTGGGCCACCAATGGGAATGTAAAGTCGATCGCTGATAACGAGCGGCGAATTGGACCTTCCCCAAGCAACGGCCTTCTCGCCCGTTTCTTGGTCCATGTTGTAGTCTGTGAACAGGTTGCGCATCCAAAGTTCATCGCCGGTTGAACCATCCAGGCATCGAAGTACTCCGGTGGCACCCAAAGCGTAGACTCTGCCTCCAGCCACCGTCGGCGTCGCTCGAGGCCCAAGTGCCCCAAAGACGGTAGCATGGCGAGCTTCGATCGCATGACTCCAGCACGGCTCTCCCGTTTCCAATTCGTAGCAGACCACCAACTCATCGTTGCCCCGTTGCTCCATCGTAAACGCAAATCCATTAACGACTGAGAAGCCGGACCAACCGGCTCCGACTTTCCGACGCCACAGCTCTCGGGGTGGATTTGACTTCCAATCCGGGTTCAATTGAATCGACGTCAGTTGGCTGTTTCCCTGAGGTCCCAAGAATTGTGGGAAGTCCAAATCAGTCGTCGTGGCTACATCAACGATCCCCGAGTTTCCGACCGTGGGTTTCGCCTCGATCATCCGATCTGGTGTTTGACCGCGGCGAACAAATTGAGGCACGAGACTGCCAGTCGTTCGGTACAACTCATATCGAATCGGAATCACCGATGCCGTGACCAACATGATCACTGGCGGCAACCAGCGAATGAAAGGAGGAAATGGACTGCGAAAACACCACCAAGCCAAGAACGCAGCGAGCGCCAGCAGTGTAAAGATCAGCGCTATGATGTTCGCCACGGCCGGTTCGACTTCAATGAAACGTGATCCGAAAACTCCAAGCGTGCAAATCGTCCAAAAAATCCACACGCGGAGCGGGGGGTACGGACGAGGTCGTTGTGCTTCTCCGGCCGCTTCGGTTGCCACATCTGTGCTTTGCTGCGTCATGTTTGCCATCTCGTTGAGTTGTATAAATCACGTTGGCTGAATTGTTCCCAAAGATACGATCGACGCAATGCCGATCCGAAACCGCCGGAAAAAACGGCTACAATTCGCGATATGGCAGGATCTCCGCCCCCACCGCTTCCCAATCAAAGCGGGTTCGGGGCCAAATCGCTCTCAGTTCGAGCCCCCATATCGTCGACTCGCTCACGGCGATTCCGGGCACATCTTGCTAGATCGCATGATGGTTCCGCGAATGAACAATTATCGACATTCGGCAATTCGAACGTTGGGGAAGTTTGTTGCAGTTTCACAGTGTCTCAATCAGAATACTGCCTTCCTAAACGACAACTCAGCTCAAAGGCATCCCGACATGTTGGCACGGAAGACGAAGTTTTTCGCAATCCTTGGCTTGGCCACGCTTGAACTCCTCTTACTCGCACTTGGCCATCGTGACTCTGAAGTCTCCGTTCAGCCAACATTAACGATCTCGAAAGAAGTTCCGTCGGCAACGTTTCTTGCGACCTACCATGATCCAATTTACGTTGATTCGTCAGGGTCAGCCTATGCCGGAGAAGTCATCTGGGAATCTGCGTCGCAACCAGCCCCGCAAGGTTACGTTGTCGTCGAGTCTTACTCGAATCCCCAGCCTTCCAACGGATGTTGCGTTTGCCAACCTCAATTGGTTATGAGCTTCCCGACTCAAACGTCCCAACCCGTAGCGACTTCTGGAAATTATTCGGCACCGCACATTCAGGGATCGATCGTCTACGAGTCCACTCCCTATATCGCACCCACTTTCGCTGCGAACGAAGTCGTATACCAGAATTCGACATCCCAACCGCAACCTGTACTTTATGAATCGTCACAGTCCACTTCGCAAAGCTGGACGGTTGTCTCGACTTCGCAGATGCCGCAGTATGTCCAAGAACACTATCCATCAGTTCCCTACGAGCAGCCAACCGTCATCGCCGCCCAACCCACCTACCAGCCCCCTGTCTTCGTCGAGCAAGGTGACGCGTACGCGCATTCGCCGACCGCCAATTATGGCGAAAGCGTTGTGGTACAGTCGTCGACAGAATATGTCGTTGACAATTCACAGTCCATCAACTCGTACGTGGAGTCCAGCTCGACAATCCAGCCGAACACCTTTGTCCCTAATCAAGTGTCGACGAGCTACCCGACCGAACAAACGGTTGCTCCTGACTCTTCCGTGATTGTTCACTCATATTATCCGACTGAGTCGTACGTTGTGACATCTCCGACCGAGACGATCGCCTCCCAGACTCAGTCTGTCGATCAACAACCCATCGTCAACTCGAATGGGAACACTTTCACTTACGCAGAATCACCCGTCCCACAACCGTCATTTCCTGCTAATTCCAATCCGTCGATCGTTCATGGCAGTACCACTTCAACGGTGTACTACTACAACGAGTCGACTCCCGCTCACTGCCAAACCATTCAACCCACATGTTCGACGAATGGTATCGTTTATGAGAGCGTGGTTACTTCGAATCAACCGGCTCAGCAAACAACCTTCGACTCGCCCATCGTCGAAACGATTTCAACGACGACCGATACCGTTGCGAGTCCGGCCGTGGGTTCTGATCCCGTCCCAACTGTTGTCGTTGAAACCGCCGCAGAGGAATCGGAGCCAGCGGCAGACGCCAGTGCAGTAGAATCCATTCCCGACGTACCTGCCGACCCCATCAAACCCGAACCAGCGCCCAAGACTGACGCCCCGAACTCGGAAGATCCAGTTCAGCCATCGCCCGGACCAGCGACGACCGAGCCGGATTCCATCGATGACCTGATCGAAAGCATGGACGATGAAGAGGAAGCGTCCTCGGTGGGCGAAGCCAGTCCTGTCGAAGACGAGACCGCAGATGCGATTGATGAGTTGCTCAACGACCTGTAATGTCAATCACCACCCCTATTGGGTCGCGACTTGCTCTCGATAGCTTTGCCATTTTTCCGTTGCCTTCGAGCGATCTTCATCGTCGACAAATCCTAAAGTATGTGGCTGGAACACCGACAAGCTGTTGTGGCGTAGTTGCTCGAATCCGAACTGACGGGGGTCTTGAGATAGCAAATGGATGACGGCGGCCAAGGCTACGTCTCGAACCTGGCACTCGAACGTCTTTGCACTGTTATTCACGTTGCGTTTGTAGCAGGTCGTCGTATTACTGAATTGCGATTCGAGAGTCCCCACGTGCTCGTCTTTGCCAAAGCGAGCGACTGTCAAGATCGCATACTGTCGCATACTTGGTGTTGCTTCTTCGCTGTCGATAATCGCCACCGCTGGAACCAGTCCTTCATACAATCCATGCCGCATTGACAACGAGCACCCTTGATAACAGGTTGCGGCAGGGTGAGTCTTACTGGACTGAACGACCATTCCCGCCAAACGCCGAAACTGTTGGTCTTGCCATGGATCCTGTCCCGATTCCGTTCGCGAGTATTGATGAAGCAAACTTAGCAACTCCGACAGGCTCTTGTTTGGCAAACTCACCTTCTCGTCGCTGGCCATCAGCATCGCCGTCAGCATTTGCGATTGCGTAATCGGCAGTCGCAGTGTGCGGCGATAGTGGCGAAGCTTTTCTACATGCGAAACGGCCACCGTCGTCTCGTCATTCGCCGCGGATTCAAACTCCTCAACCGCATCCCAGGCTTCGCGCAAGACCGTCGCCATCAAATCACGCGCCTGATCGGAATCTCCCAGTCGATTTCGAAATCGTTGCCACCCGGGCAAGGGACGATCCGAACGCACGCCGCTCAGGAAGCCTGCGACGCGATGTTCACGATCCTGTAATACGATTGCTCGCTCAATCCGCTGACAACGCAAGCGCACCTCGGCATCTCGATCGCTCTTGGCGGCTCGGACTTGCTCGAGAACTGGCAAGCCTATCGCCATCAGCCGGCGAGTTGACCGCTCACGCTGGGCATACTTGCGGCTGGAAAGCCCCTTCATGAGATCGTTGATTTCAGTCGCTTCGTCTTGACGCTTTTTGGCGTGAAGCTCTGAAGTCGGTTCTTCCTGGGCATTGCATTCAACGGGTCGCACAATGCCGAAGAGTACGGCCAACACAAGCATCACGACGGCGATCCCGCTTCGGCGCCGAAAAATGGTCGATATTATGAACGAGCTAGGCATAGCCCCGATTATATTCGCTGACTCCATTTTTGCCGACGAAAAGCCCAAGCTGAGGTTGTTTAGCGGACACTTGGGACGTAAGATGTAGTCAATGTCAGGGATTTGCGGCCGCTTGCAGCCTTCCAACTGCTAAAGAGCCATCGTCCTGCGGAAATTCGAATCATGGGATTCGCATCCGCGGCGGTTTCCCCCAGCTTCGGTTGGGAAGACGAGGACGATCAACTCGAATAAGCATACCGCGATGCCCCCTGTCGGCGATCGCGGTTTTTTTGTGCCGTCATGGCGCACCGCGACTTGCCTACACCCTTTGAGGAACAAGTCGTCATGCCGACGCTGGAACCTAAAAAAATGAACACCGACAACGCCGAATCAGGTTCGAAAGAACAAGGCGAATCTACGCGAGCCGTCCATGCAGGCGAGGCTCGTCAAAAAGTCGGCGACTCGATTACCGACCCCATCTTCTGTTCGTCGACTTATACCTTCGCGAACACCCAGGCCGTCATTGACTTCATTGAACAGAAGCAAGAACGCGAAGAATACGGACGCTACGGCAACCCCGGCGAGCGAGTCGTCGAGCGCAAACTCGCGGCGCTCGAAGGCGGTGAAACGGCCAGCCTTTTTGCCAGCGGAATGGCCGCCATCGTCGGCGTGTTTATGAGCAACCTGAATGCGGGTGACGAAGTCGTCTTTTTTGATGAATGTTACCACCGCAGCCGTGAGTTCTGTTACAAGCATCTTTCTCGTTTTGGCGTGGTAACACACCAAGTCAAAACCGGCGACTATGACGCGATGGCCGACGCCATCAACGAGAATACTCGATTGCTCGTCAGCGAATCTCCGACGAATCCGCATTTGAGTGTCATTGATCTCGAAAGATTTGCCGAGATTGGCCGCAAGTACGAAATCGACACCATGATCGATGCCACTTTAGCGACGCCTTACAACTTGAAACCTCTATCGTACGGCGTCGACTTCGTTGTCCATTCGGCGACTAAGTACCTCGGTGGACATAACGACTTGTTAGCCGGTGTCGTGATCGGGTCGAAAGAAAAACTGGCTCCGATTCATAATCTGCGTGGCATCATGGGCGGAATCAACGCGCCGCATTCCATGTATCTGCTCGAACGCGGACTCAAGACATTTGAGCTTCGTATGCAACGGCACAACGCCAACGGTCAAGCCGTCGCGGAATTCCTCGAGGCTCATCCACGAGTCGAAAAAGTCTATTACCCCGGATTACCGTCACATCGAGATCACGAAGTCGCCAAGCGGACCATGCGTGGTTTTGGCGGATTAGTCACATTCCTTATTAAGGATGCGGATTGGCGAGCCACGGGTGATATTGTTGACGCAGTGCAACTGGCGAGGATCGCACCCAGCTTGGGAGGAGTCGAGACATTAATCGAACAGCCGCTGGTCATGAGCTACTTCGAAGCGTCTCCCGAAGACCGCTATCGCTGGGGAATTCATGACAATATGATCCGACTTTCCTGCGGTATTGAAGATACGCAGGATCTGATTGCCGATTTGGCTCAGGCACTCGATCGTTAGTCGCGGTTTGCTGAACAGAAAATGTTTCCGTCGGTTTGTCACAACCATGTTTTGGCGGAATGTCATTCTAATTCTGCTCGTACGGGACTAAGAACTTACCCCAACGGACTGCTATCATGAAATTCCGCACTCGCGCCATTCACGTGGGCAATTCGCCATGCCCGCAAACCGGTGCTGTGGTTCGCCCCGTCCACTTCGCCTCGACTTATGTCCAACCCGGGGCCGGCGATTGGGGAGAGTTTGACTATGGGCGGTCGGGGAATCCGACTCGAAAATCCACCGAAGAGACGATTGCTTCGTTAGAGTCCGGCGTCGCTGCGTTGGCTTACTCGTCCGGCATGGCCGCCACCCATGGAGCCATGATGTTGCTCCAATCCGGTGATCATGTTCTCGCTGGATCGGACATTTACGGGGGAACCTACCGGCTGCTTCATAAAGTGCTGAACCATTCGGGAGTCAATGTTTCCCTTGCCGACTCGACGGATCTAGATACATTCCAATCGGCGATGACTCCCCAAACCAAACTCGTTTGGGTCGAATCCCCCGGCAATCCGCGATTGACCATAACCGATTTGGCGGCGGTCGCAGAAATCGCGCACGCCCACGGCGCCTTGCTGGGTGTCGACAATACGTTTGCGAGCCCCGTGTTGACTCGGCCTTTGGAATTGGGCGCCGATATCGTGATGCACTCGGCAACCAAATATCTCGGTGGGCATAGCGACTTGTTAGGCGGAGTCCTCGTGGCCAAAGATCAAGAAGTTTACGATCGGTTGTACTTTATCCAGAATGCAACGGGAGCCGTGCTTGATCCGCTCGGTGCGTTCCTCTTGTCGCGTGGCATGAAGACGCTTGATCTCCGCGTTCGTTCACAATCGGCAACGGCCATGGCGATCGCACATTGGTTGAATGATCACCCGTCCGTTTCCCAAGTCCTTTATCCCGGATTGCCCGATCACCCTGGAAACGATATTGCGACTCGGCAAATGGACGGCGCGTATGGAGCCATGATTACCTTTGAGCTAAAAGGCGATTTCGATCAGACAAAACAAATGGCCGAATCCACCAAGCTGTTTCATCTCGCAGTCAGCCTCGGAGCCGTCGAATCGCTGATCGAACAACCGGCGTCCATGTCTCATGCCAGCTACGACGCAGCCGACCGCGCCGCGCACGGCATCTCGGATGGGCTGATTCGCATCTCCGTGGGACTTGAAGACGTAGATGACCTTAAGGCCGACCTCGATCAGGCCTTCGCGACAGCCCTCAAGTAGTGCTAAACTCTGGCCACTTGGACTTTCATTTCAAGCGATGCTGGGAATAGTTGCATCGGCCAAACCGTAGCATGAACCCCGGTCCGTGTATCAATCGACTCGCACCCATCGTGCCACGCTTCGATACAATCTAAACGAACAGCACACAGCCACAACTCGATAGCCAGCACTATTCAGGTTTGAATCGACATGATCAATATCGACTTATCCAATCAATCGGCAGTCATTACCGGCGCCAGCCAGGGACTTGGCAAAGAAATTGCCTTACGATTCCATGCTGCCGGGGCCAACGTCGTGATCAACTACTTTGATGATCCCAACGGAGATAACAAGGCGAAAGCCGAAGCCATTGTGGCGCAACTCGGCGAGCGCGCGTCAATGTTCGCCGCGGATGTACGTAACAACGACCAAGCCGCGGCACTCATGCAGCACGCGGTGGAAACCTTTGGCGGCTTGGACATCCTCGTGAACAACGCGGGTATCCTGCGAGACCGTTCCGTCAAGAAAATGAGCGTCAGCGAGTGGCAGGATGTGATTGACACGAACCTGACCGGAGTCTTTAACACCAGCCAGACGGGGGCTGCCGTCATGAACGAAGGGGGACGTATCATCAGCATGTCGTCTGCCGCCGCCGTGATGGGCATCTTCGGTCAGGCAAATTATGCAGCCGCGAAGGCGGGTGTGATCGCACTTACCAAGGTTCTTTGTCGTGAGCTTTCCCGGCGAAACATTCGCGTTAACGCGGTGGCTCCGGGGGTAGCGTTAACTGAGATGGGGCATGCCATCCCGGAGGAAAATCGCAAGATCATGCTTGGTCAGATTCCACTGGCTCGTTTTGCTGATCCTGTCGAAGTTGCCAACGTCGTGCTGTTCCTCGCAAGCGACTTGTCGTCGTACATGACGGGCCAGACTTTACACGTGAACGGCGGCTGGTGGATATAATCCACGTATGATTCGCGTAGCACTCTATTATCCGATGCGACTGGGGCTGTGGCAAAACGTCATCCGCGGCGTCTTTCAATATGCCCGTCCTGCCAAGCCATGGGTTTTCTCTATGGCCGTCAACGAAGACCCCAAGCTGCTTCTCAAGTGGAAGCCCGACGCCATTATTGGTCAGATCGAGACTCCCAAAGCCGTCGAGGCGCTTAACGCCCTCACCATCCCTATCATCGACACTTCGAATTCTTACCAACGACTGAATTTTCCACGCGTCCGGTTCGATGACCACGCTATTGGCAAAAGGGCAGGGGAGTACCTGCTCGAACGTGGATTTGAAAACCTTGCCTTTGTCGGCACCGACGATGTTGCTTTCGAAGCCGATCGGAGAATTGGATTCGAGCAAGCCATCATTTCCGCCGGAGCCAATCTGGTGGAAGCACCGACGATGATTCGTTCGCGCAGTCGCCCTGATGATCTTGGGCCAGTCGGTCGAGCCATGGAGTCGTGGTTGTTTGGCGTCCCGAAACCCCTCGCGATTCTTGCAGCCGTCGATCCGCTGGCCATGCGCTTAAGTGAAGCCTGCCGCAATGCGAATCTTCGAGTCCCCGAGGACGTCGCCTTGCTGGGTGTGAATAACGATGAGTTGATCTGCAATCTGGCTTCGCCACCCCTGTCGAGCGTGCAACTCATGGCTACACAACTGGGCTATGAGGCTGCGGCCCTTTTGGACGAATGGCTGACGACAGATCGCGCACCCAAAGGCAAAGTTCTCGAAGGAGCCGACGTCTTTACGCGTCAGTCGACAGATATTTACGCCACCCAAGATAAAATCCTCAACGCGGCTCTGCGATACATCCGCGACAATGCCACGCTTCGCATTTCCGTCGCCGATATGGTGACAGCGCTGGATGTTTCGCGTAGTTCGCTCGAACGACGCTTCAAAACCCTACTGAACCGCAGTCCACTCGATGAAATTCGACGAGTCCGATTGGGGCACGCGAAACGGATGTTGGTCGAATCCAATCTCACCATGCCTGAAATCGCGGAACTTAGCGGCTTTCGAGACGGAAAACACTTCTCCACGGTTTTCCGGCAGTTTGAAGAACGCACGCCTACCGAATTTCGCCGAGCCTATACCCCCACCGTGTGACGGCCTAGATTCGACCCGACGCAAATCGCGAAACGGAATATGCGAAATCCGTCTAGCCGCCAAAGCGAGTCGCAGCAACAATACAGCATCGGAACACATCCTGTGATCTCTGCGAAATGATAGGAGCGGAATATGTCATCTGTTGTGACGGAAGAGAAGAAACGCAATCCCCTGGGTATCAAGGGGATCGACCACATCGAGTTTTACGTGGACGACGTCGACAAGTGGGCAGAGTACCACGCAGAAAAACTTGGCTTATGCCGTCGAGCCCAAGGGGACACATCCACGGGACTGAAAGGCCGCCGCGCCGTTGTCGTGGGACAGGGTCGAGTCAACTTTCTTTTCGCCGAACCGCAGGGCGATTCCGCTGAAGCCAACGAAATCCGAGCCTACCTGGACACGCATGGCTGTGGCGTAAAAGACGTGGCTTTCCGAGTCGATGACGTACGGGCTGCGTTGCAACATG
>CAYYHV010000116.1:3139-7760 GCA_964471695.1 uncultured Pirellulaceae bacterium | reverse complement strand
CGATTCAGGCTTACGGGGATACGGTACACACTTTCGTTAAGCGTGATCGACAAGGCGTGTTTGCCCCAGGTTACGAGAATGTGGCTGGCGGCATCGAGTTCAGCAACATTCACATCATGATGATCGACCATGTCGTCGCGAACGTCGAAGTCATGGATGAGTGGGTCGACTACTACGCTCGCGTCTTTGGATTCGACGAAACGGCACACTTCGATATCGACACCGGCCGCAGCTCGCTAATGAGCAAAGTCGTCGGTGACGAAGAAGGCTATGTGCGGCTGCCGATCAACGAACCGTCTTCCAAGAACTCGCAGATCCAAGAGTTCCTCGACGAGTTCCGAGGAGCCGGCGTACAACATATCGCATTGTTGACGTCGAACATCGTCGATACGGTACTGGAGATGAAGCGACTGGGTATGAAATTCCTGGAGCTGCCCGATTCGTACTTCGAAATGATGCCAGAACGAGTCGGTGAAATCCAAGAGAGTATCGACGACCTTCAACGGGCCGGTATTTTGGTCGATCGCGATCGCGAAGACGGATACCTCCTCCAACTGTTCTCCAAACCGATCTTTGATCGGCCGACACTGTTCTACGAGATCATCCAACGTCGCGGTAATTCGGTTGGGTTTGGCGAAGGTAATTTCCAGGCGTTGTTCGAAGCCATCGAGCGTGAACAAGCCAAGCGTGGTTCGCTATAATCACCGGATCAACCCGCGCGCCCTGCATCGGCACGGCGCCGGTTGGCCGTTCGTGAGCCGAACCACCCAAGTTTTCAGGAGTGCGATCTTTCAACGGGTTCGGCCTGACTGATCCGGCTTGTCCCTGATTACGAATCCAGGCTTATGACCGCGTTTATGCCCGAGCGACCCATGAAACTAACGATCATCACCACTGGCGGCACCATTGACAAAATCTATTTCGATGCCAAAAGCGCCTACCAAGTCGGTGCCCCTCAGATTGGCGACATCCTCGACGCATTTAACGTCGCGGTTGAGTACGAAATTGTTTCCCTGCTTCGCAAAGACAGCCTCGACCTCACGGACGCGGATCGATTGCGAATTTTTGATGCGGTCAAGGAATCCGATAACCATCGCTTCGTCATTACTCATGGTACTGACACCATGATCGAGACAGCCACGGCTCTCCAGCCACTCGGTGAGAAGAATACCGTTTTGATTACCGGAGCGCTCAATCCCGCCCGTTTCCTGGGAAGCGACGCGACCTTCAATATTGGCTGCGCTGTTTCAGCGGCTCAAACCATCGACAACGGTATTTACCTTGCCATGAATGGTCGTATCTGGGACCCACAGAATGTACGCAAGAACCGAGAAATGAATCGCTTCGAAGCGATCGACTGAACCAAGAGAATCCAAATATGCCAAGCTACCGAACCCTTGGACTGATCCCGCCCAAGCGACATATCAAATTGGAACGGCCTGCCGCAGAAAGCTACCTGGGCGAAGGGCTGTACTACGAGCATGTATTAACCACGGACGGTTTCTCCGGACCCTATTCGATCATGTACCATCTGCGTCCGCCGACGCGAACGCTGTCGGTTGAACATGCGGGAACGGTGGAGCTTACTGAAGCGGTCGACCTGCCGCTACGCCACGTTCACCTCAAGACGGGCAAGATGGCTCGAGCCGGCGACCCCATCACCGGCAGAATCCCATTGTTTTTCAATGATGACATGGTGGCTTATCGTTGCCGGCCGGATTCCACCCAAGCCACGTTGTACCGCAACGGTGCGGCCGACGAAGTCATCTTTGTGAATCAAGGCGCAGGCCACGTCGACACCACTTTCGGGCGGCTCAACTATCGCCGCGGTGATTATATCGTGATGCCACGCACGTCGATCTATCAGATGGTGCCTAACGATCCAGCGCAGGAAGACTATCTTGTGATGGAATCGTTCAGTCCTGTGCGCGTGCCGCCACGGTATCAAAACGCCGAAGGCCAGATGCATATGGGAGCCCCGTACTATGAGCGCGATTTTCACGGCCCCACAGAATTGGCAACGGTCGATGACGACTCACCGACGGATTTGATTGTTAAGGACGGAAACCGGCTGACGAAAATGACCTTGGCCAACCATCCTCTCGACGTTGCAGGTTGGGACGGATGGGTCTATCCCTACACCTTCAACGCGTGGGATTTTGAGCCGCTAACGGGTACCGTGCATCTTCCGCCGCCGTACCAACAAACGTTTGAGTGCGATGGATTTGTCATTTGCACCTTTGCCCCGCGCTACCTTGATCATCACCCCGAAGCGATTAAGGTCCCTTACGCGCACTCCAACATTCAGGCCGACGAAGTCCTGTTCTATGTCGACGGCGAATTTGGATCACGCAAAGGCGTCGAGATTGGTTCGCTGACGTTGCATCCAGGCGGTATTCCTCACGGTCCGCACCCAGGCACCATACTGGGCAGTATGGATGTTGAGAAAACGGAGGAGATGGCAGTCATGTTTGACACGCATCGTCCGCTGAAGACGACGCAGGCTGCCATGGATTTTGACGATCCGTCGTACCCGATGAGTTGGTTATAAGCTCCCCAATCGCTTTTCGGATTTCAAAACACATACTACCAGCTCCCTCAAAAGAAATTATGCAACTCGATCCGACTCAACTTGGCATTCGCGACTTTTACCTACACATGGTGCGGCTGATCACCCCTCGTCCTATCGCGTGGGTTTCGACCGTTTCCCCCGAAGGCGTTACGAACCTCGCGCCATACAGCTTCTTTAACGGCGTAGGAGCCAACCCGCCTTCAGTCGTATTCTGTCCCGTGAATCGTCGCGACGGATCGAAAAAGGACTCGTTGTTGAATATCGAAAAGAATGGCGAATTCGTTGTGAATGTCGTCTCGTTCGATCTGGCGGAGAAAATGAACCAAACGTCAGCCGACTATCCTGCCGAAGTCAGCGAATTCCAAGCCTGTGGACTCACCGAACTTGCGTCTGAGCGCGTCAAGCCACCACGGCTGGGAGAATCCGCGGCTCAATTTGAATGCACGCTTATGCAAGCCATTCAACTCGGCACGGGCCCCGCCGGATCGAACGTCGTGATTGGACGTATCGAATTGTTACACATCAACGACGACGTCCTCGACGAAGAAGGTTATGCCGACGCGGCAAAGCTCGACAACGTCGGCCGTTTGGGGGGAGCCAGTTACACGCGCACCACAGAACGATTCGATCTCCCTAGGCCGAAGATTTAATTCAAGTCTTCCTCGAGCCAACCGAATCATACCGCAATGAGCAAGATACGATGGCTGATCACGCAATAACATGGATGAGCACTGTCGCTCGACTGCGAAAAGCCAGGGCGAGGCCAGCCGAGTATCGCCAGGCCTGGGAGTCGGAGTTCGCCGATCACGATTTTGCCGCAGGCTCACCACCGATGTGGTATCCCGAATCGCGCGATCGAAGTGACTCGAATGTAACGCGACTTTTGGCGGACCACGACCTGCAGTCGTTCGATCAATTCTACGACTGGTCGATATCGCAACCGTCCAAATTCTGGCAAACGATAGTCAAGCGACTGGAGATCACCTTCCGGACCGAACCGACATCCACGATTGCCGATGAGACATCCGTTGAGTCGCCCCAATGGCTGCCTGGAGCAAAATTCAATATCGCGGAAAGTTGCTTCCGCGACTCGCACAACGCACCAGCCTTGGTTACCACCGATGCGACTGGTCGGTTGAGCACGCTCAGCCGCGGACAACTGCGACAACGGGTCTCCACAGTCGTTGCCGCATTGCGTTCCCATGGTTATCAACCCGGCGATGCCATCGCCATCGTGATGCCGATGACCGTCGACGCTGTCGTTATTTACCTTGGCATAATATCCGCAGGTTGTGCAGCCGTTTCCATTGCCGATAGCTTTGCCGCGCCCGAGATCGCCAAACGACTGACAATCGCCAACGCCAAGGGCATCTTCTGCTCGGGCCAAGTCCAACGAGCCGGAAAGACAATTGACATCTACACGCGAGTCGTTGAAGCGGCTGCCGTGCCAGCGATCGTGGTAGGCGAGAACAACGTTCAGCTCCGTGAACAGGATTTGGCATGGGAATCGTTTTCGCAATGCAAGCCCTCAGACGAGTGGCACATCGCTGATGCACATCACACTACCGGCATTCTGTTTTCATCCGGAACAACAGGCGATCCCAAGGCTATCCCTTGGGACCAGACGACACCCATCAAGTGTGCTGCCGACGGACATATCCTGCAAGATATCCAACCCGGCCACGTCGTGGTCTCGCCCACCAACTTAGGCTGGATGATGGGGCCTTGGCTAATTTACGCGTCACTCATCAACGGCGCCACCATCGGGCTGTTCCCTGACGCTCCGGTTGGAAAATCATTCGGCGAGTTCATACAGAAAGCCAAAGTCACAATGCTGGGCGTCGTTCCCACGCTCGTTCGGGCTTGGCGAGCCACAGGTGATATGGAGTCGATGGACTGGTCATCCATTCGCTGCTTCAGTTCGACGGGGGAAGCCTCAAGTGCCGACGACATGTTTTATCTCGCCAGTCTGGCTGGCATGAAACCGGTGATCGAATATTGCGGTGGCACGGAGATTGGCGGCGGCTACATTTCCAGCACCGTCCTACA
>CAYYHV010000116.1:0-3129 GCA_964471695.1 uncultured Pirellulaceae bacterium | reverse complement strand
ACTCGACGAACAAGATGAACCAGCCGACGAGGGCGCACTCTACCTCATTCCGCCATGGATGGGCATGTCGACGAAGCTTCTGAACCGCGACCACCATGCGACCTACTTCAAGGAATGCCCGCAGGGGCCCAGTGGCGAAATGCTGCGACGGCATGGCGATTATTTTCGACGATTGGCGAACGGATACTACACCGCGGGCGGGCGGACCGATGACACGATGAATTTGGGTGGCATCAAGATCAGTTCCGCAGAGATCGAAGCTGTATTGAACCGACTCACGGACGTAACCGAGACAGCAGCAGTCTCGGTGCCGTCGAAGGACACTGGCCCCCATCGGTTGGTGGTTTTTGTCGTAGGAACCGTCGAAGACCATGACACTTTAAAAATGGAATTGAATCGAACGATCCGAGCCGATTTGAATCCACTTTTCAAAATTAGCGAGGTGAGGATCGTCGACTCGCTTCCCCGAACCGCCTCAAATAAAGTCATGCGACGGAAACTGAGGGAATCATTTGCGCAATCCCTTGAATAGCCACGCTTTAAGAATTGTTGAAGACGGGCTTCCCAACAGCCGATTCGGAGGTTTCCCCATCAAGAATTCCCAGCTAGTTTCCGATGGAAAACCACCTTATATTGATGAGCATGCGGATGGATTCGCCACATCATGCTCCCTATTCATATCCCAACTACAGGAACAAAAATGCGAATCGGATCGACGCTTACACTTTTTGCCATTCTTTGCCTCGCGGTTGCTTCCTTTGTGACGGCTCAAGAAGGCGCTGAAAAGTCAACCAGCGGGACAGAGACAAAGGTCGACATCAAGAAGGTTCTTAAAGCAACCACTTGCCCAATGTCGGGACGGCCCGTCAACCCAGAGAAATTCGCCTCGTACAAAGAGTCGAAGGTTTACATGTGCTGTCCGAATTGTGTGAAAGCCTTCCCGGAGAAAGTTAAGAAAGACAAAATGCTGGCTGCCAAAGCCAATCACCAGCTAGTCGCAACACATCAGGCGACTCAGACCAAATGCGCGATGAATGCCAAGGGCAAGATGAACCCCAAGGCATCAACCAAGATCGCTGGCGTCACCGTAAACACTTGCTGCAAGAACTGCCTGGGAGCCATCGCCAAGATGGATGAGAAGAAGCAAATCGAAACGGTCTTCGGCAAAAACTTCGACAAAGCCTTCGTTGTGAAGGCAGTTGAAGCCAAGAAAAAGAAGGAAGCCGAAAAAAAGAAGACTGAAGAAGCCAAGGCCGCGGCATAACCGCTCACCCATACAGCGGGTGTTGTTGGGATGACACCAACAGGCTCGTCGGCAAGAGTCAGACTGCTTATCCGAGCCCAATTGCCTCGTGTGATTGGGCTCTTGTTTTTTTAACTGCACCGAGTTGATCGTCCATTCCGCAGTAGAGATCGTTTTCCATACAAGCGTCACCAAAACGTGACTCCTTACGTTCAGTGCCGCTTCACAATATGCACGAAGAACCGTCCTTTGGCGAGTTTCCACTGCAAGCAGTAGATGTAGCAATTCGAAAGTAAATCGACGAAGACACCGTTCGTGCGACTTCAAAAAAGACTGCGGAATGACCGTAAGGCACTGGGGTGCCAACCGTCCCTTCCGCCGGACACCAAACGAAACCAAAACTCAAGGCAGATAAAACCATGTGGGTTGAAGATTGCGAGGAAACCACCTGTTTCATGCAGGGTCTTGAAAAACGAAACCCGGGTGAAATCGAATTCCACCAAGCAGTACGTGAATTTGTCGAAACCGTTATGCCTTACGTGATCGAGCGTCCGGAGTACCGAAAGGCTCAGATCCTGGAGCGCATGACAGAACCCGACCGCATCGTCATTTTCCGAGTCACCTGGGAAGACGACAACGGCAACATCCGAGCCAATCGCGCATGGCGAGTCCAATTCAACAACTCGATTGGCCCTTACAAAGGCGGCTTGCGCTTTCACCCATCGGTGACGCAAAGCGTACTGAAATTTCTTGGTTTCGAACAAACGTTCAAGAACAGCCTAACAGGATTACCCATGGGGGGTGGTAAAGGCGGTTCGAATTTCAACCCCAAAGGCAAGAGTGACCGCGAGGTCATGCGGTTTTGTCAGTCGCTGATGATTGAACTCCACCGACACATCGGTGAAGACGTCGATGTCCCGGCAGGTGATATTGGAGTTGGTGGGCGCGAGATCAGTTACCTGTTCGGTCAGTACAAACGTTTGGAAAACCGCTTCGTCGGTGTACTTACCGGCAAAGGGCTGCAGTTCGGTGGCAGTCTCATACGCACCGAAGCCACCGGATACGGTTGTGTTTATTTTTGCCAAAACATGCTACAGCACATCGGGGACTCGCTCACAAATAAGACTTGTGTTGTGTCGGGTTCCGGCAATGTGGCAACTTACACAGTCGAAAAAGCCACAGAGCTAGGAGCCAAGGTCGTAACACTCTCCGATTCATCCGGATTCATCCACGACCCGGATGGCATCGACACCGAGAAACTCGACTTTGTAAAAGACCTCAAAGGCGTACAGCGCGGTCGCATCTCCGCTTACACTTCCAAATACCCGCGTGCCACCTTTTTTGCCGATCAGCGGCCGTGGGGTGTGCCGTGTGATATCGCGTTTCCATGCGCTACGCAGAATGAACTGTCCCATGACGATGCCAAAACACTAATTGCGAATGGTGTCCAAGCCGTATGCGAAGGCGCGAACATGCCAACCGAGCTTGCTGGTGTTCGCGAATTCCTGCACGGTGGCGTCTTGTTCGGTCCCGCAAAAGCAGCCAACGCAGGTGGGGTCGCCGTTTCCGGACTCGAACAGAGTCAGAATGCACTACGACTCTCTTGGAGTCGTGAAGAAGTCGATTCGCGGCTCCAAGAAATCATGTTGTCAATTCACGGCAAGTGTGTAGAGCATGGCGGGAACGCTGATGTAGTCAACTACGTACGCGGCGCCAACATCGCGGGCTTCATTAAAGTTGCGGATGCAATGCTCGCATACGGGGCTGTTTAGACCCATCGATCATTGAAGACACAGTCCGCACCATCGATCATTGAAGACACAGTCCGCACGAAGATCATTGAAGACACAGTCCGCGCGAGAGAATCCCAGGAGAGCTAGCGGACG
>CAYYHV010000115.1:10854-18244 GCA_964471695.1 uncultured Pirellulaceae bacterium | reverse complement strand
CAACCGCCTGCACAACCGCCTGCACAACCGCCTGCACAACCGCCTGCACAACCTCTCGCTCAACCGCCTGCACAAACGCACGCTCAACCGCACGCTCAACCGCACGTCCATGTAGCACCAACGACTGTTCCACTTATCTTCAAGAGCACTCTATCACCTCAACCAACTGACGGCATGGAACTACCTTTAATTGGTGAGAACGAAATCCTACTCTTAGACTCGATGGAGGAATTTACGATTTGGCCTCGCTGATCAGACATTTAACGCCCACTCCGGGGCACGAATGAAGACGGAGATTTTCTGTGAAGCATCCTAACGGCCGAGTAACTTTCGTGCGGTTCGTTTCAATCGTGGTTCAATAGCTGACCGAGCCACCAGCCCGGAATGCCCCTATCCGCACGCCGGGCGATTTTGACCCCGTGGCGCCACTCCCCGTTCGAATTTGTCGAGTCTTACCAAAAAGCCGTTTCCAGTTGCTTGTCATTCAGCGCCAAAGCTGGATATTGTGGGGCGCATTGACTTACTCGCCTGTTCGACAGGTTCACAATATTCCACGGATTGTCCCGATGACTCATTCGAAACGTCGCCGTCTTCGTCGTAACCACCGCACACCGCATTTCAATGTTGAGGGGCTGGAAGATCGTCGCATGCTGGCGACGTTCACGGTAACGAATACCAACGATGCCGGCGATGGCTCGCTTCGCCGGGCCGTGCAGCTTGCCAATGCGACTCCGGGAGTCGACGAAGTCCTTTTCGACACAAGTCTCACCGATCTCATGATCACTTTGACCTCGGGCGAAATTCGCGTTAGCCAGGCAGTGACGATTGATGGGGAACAGTCGAATGTCATCATTGACGCGTCGGGTAGCGATCCGACTCCGGCGGTCAACGATGGCATGGGATCACGTGTTTTTCACGTGACGGACGGAGTCGGTGACGAATCAAATTTCTTCGCCGAGTTTCGCAACTTGACCATCACCGGGGCGGATGTCGAAGGTGACGGGGGCGGCATCAACAGCCGACAAGTGCTGCGCATGTATGACATGGAGATTCGTGACTCCCACGCGACCGGATCAGGCGGCGGGATACACGCGGAGAAACTCGTACGTGTTGAGGACTCGATCATCTCCGGCAACTCAGCTGGCGCGTTTGGCGGGGGAGCCCATTATTCGTTTTCGACCGAGAATGGCTACGGTGGCTATCCGATCCGTTTCTATCGGACTGAATTCCTCGACAACTACGCTGCGAGTGGCGGAGGGGGATTATTTGCCAATGTGCTGAGTAACAACCCAGCAAATGAACTGTTGATCAACGAAAGTCGCTTTGCTGGAAATCACAGCGTTACTGGCGGTGGCGGACTCTCTGTCTCCAACTACTTCGATATTCCCATTCGAATTCACTCTTCGACGATCGAAGATAACTCTACGGACGGATTCGGCGGGGGTATCTCGATCACCAACTACCAGCGCGATTCAGAAATCCGCGACACGATCATCCAAAACAATACCGCGGCCAATGGCGGTGGGATAATGCTGAATACGACGTCAGGCGCTGCCGAGGAAATGCTCATCGTCAATTCACAAATCAATGACAACGAAGCCACAACGGATGGTGGAGGCGTGTTTGCGCGGCATCGCGTTCGCTTCGAACAGTCACAGATCACTGGCAATACGGCAGGAGAACTGGGTGGCGGCTTGGTATCCCGTGGATACTACAGCTATGTCAATATCGTCGAATCAATAATCGACGCCAACTCAGCAAGTCGCGGGGGTGGCATCGCAGTGGATGGGTATGGGGCTTACCTCGACCTCGAAATGAGCAACGTTATCTATAACTCAGCTACCGAGGCTGGCGGGGGCCTTTGGCTGAACGTCAATGAAGTCGTTGACGTCAGCCAATCCACGATTTCCGGTAACACCGCCGGATCTGCCGGCGGCATTTTTGCCCGCGCTGCCTACAATTCGAGTTTACAGCTGACTTCCAATACGATCACAGCCAATATCGCAGAGAATACATCTTCCAATGCAATCGGCGGGCTGGACTTGGGCGGCAGTTTTGCCCGTATTTCTCACAACATCATTTTTGGCAACCTGAAAAGGGCCGACGGTCGCACCGAGTCGGCTTGGGATGTTACGGTCGATCCGGTGCCCTATTTTGCCGACTTCAATCTGATTGGTAATATCGACGAAACGCTGGACGACACCAATTTGATCGGCGTAAACCCTCTGCTGGGATCGCTAACCGACAACGGTGGTGCCACCCTAACTTACGCATTGTTACCCGGCAGTCCCGCCATCGACGCAGGCAACCCGGACTTGGCCAACATCCCCGTCAGCGATCAACGCGGTTTGCCATTCGTTCGCTCCGCCGACGGAGACGACGATGGCGTACGCACCATTGATATCGGCTCGTTTGAGCTACAAGCCGGGGAGAACCAGCCCCCCGTGGCGATCGCCGGTGATGACGTTTCGATCCGACCGAACGAGACGATTTTGTTGGACGGCGGTGGTTCGACAGATCCCGACGATGGCCCTGCCAGTCTAACTTATTCGTGGGAAATTCTAAGTGGGCCTGAGACGGGCATGCTTGCGACTCCGGACGCGGTCACGACGGAGTTTACCGCCAGCGAGGCGGGAGACTACGTCGTGCAACTCAGCATCTTTGACGGGCTTTCGATGGCAACCGATGATCTCGTCATCACCGTTTTGACGAATGGGATTCCGATTGCCGATTCGAGCCTCTCGCAAACCACGGGCGAGATTGGAATGGCCGTGATTCTTGACGGAACGCTCTCATCCGACCCAGAGGACGATTCGTTAACGTACCAATGGACTTTGCTTGAGCAACCGGCAGGCAGCGCAATTACTCTGACGGATGCAACGCTGGATGTTGCTTCGTTTATTCCGGACGTTGAGGGGATTTATCGAGCCGAATTAGTAGTGAGTGACGCGTTCGATTCCAGCCTTCCTTCCGAAGTCGTCGTCGTCGTGGGCGCCGTCTCGTCCTGGCACAATGCGGCTTTTCCAGAAGACGTCAATTCCGACGAAGTCATCTCTCCCCTGGACGCGTTGCTCGTCATCAACGAACTATCGGATCGACTGATTTCTGATTCGCAATCCGGTGAGGTGTTTGGAAGTCGACCGGAAGATGCACCTTTCCTTGACGTCAACAACGATTCGATTATCGCTCCGCTTGATGCGCTCCTCGTCGTCAACGCGTTGGGCATGAACCCATCGGCGGCATTCATTGATGACGCGGTGCATCTCGTTGCTGCCATGCGTTCCCAAGTTGCGTCGGATGCGTACGAAAAACTGGATCCGGATTGGATTCGCGAGAGGGTGTTTGAGAGTTTTGAGTCTGACGTTTAAGAATGTTTCCGATACCGCATGATGAACAGGCAAATGGATCGTTGAATCTTGGTTGCCTGGAATCGCAACAAGAGCGCCGTGAACTTATCGAAGGCTCACCCAGGTACGGCGATTCTGTCAGCTAGAAGCGAAGCATCCGCCAGTTATGCTGCATCGCGTTGCATGAAGACATTTCCATCGGACATTCCAATAAAAAAACTGATCGAATGTTGCCGAAGCAATCAATTCGATCAGTTTGGATGTTGAGAACGGAACGTCGACGATTTCGACTCAGACCATGTCTTTCAGGTTCTTGAGTGGACGTACCTTTACGACGTTGCGTGCAGGCTTTGCTTTGAAAATCGTTGGCTCGCCCGTAAACGGGTTAGTACCTTCACGTTCTTTGGTTGCAGGTTTGTGCTGAACGGTGATCTTGCACAATCCGTGGATTGTGAAGCACTTCGGTCCGCCCTTTTTGAGAGCTTTCTGAATTTGTCCAGTCAATGCATCGAAGACCAAACCGACGTCTTTTTTAGAGAGGCCTGTCTCTTCTGCGATTGCGTTAAAAACTTCTGTTTTTGTTGGTGGTTTACCGGCGGCTTTTGCCATAGCTAATATGCCCTCGCGGGGGGCCCTCCCTGGAATTAATAAACAAAATCACCGGGACGTCCGTCCGTTCCCAGTTGGCGTGTGATTAAAACCTTAAACTCGGGGAATGCAACCACCCAACCCCAAAAAACGCCTTTAATACAAGTGTTTCAGGAACTGAGGGGCGTAAGCATCCGTACTGTACGCATTGGAGGTTTCACGTTGCCGATAGCGTACTCAGGCTATAAGATACGTTCAAATAAAGGGTTACGACGTTTCTCAGCGGCAAAAATCGGCAAGAAACTGCGACTTTGCCGGGAAAACTGGAGTTACCCTACCCCTAAACAAAAAATTCTGTCTGGAACCCGTTTCATGCGGAAAGCGTCCAAAATTGGGCGAATCGCGCACGATACGTCGAACGGCAAACGGAGGAATCAATGTTCCCAGTGAAGTCTTCCCCAGGTCGGGTTTACACGGCTCTGGTAGTTTTGATTTTTCTATCAGCGACTTTGCCGAGTTGGGGACAACGCAAACCTGCGATTCAAGTCCAGCTTCAGCAGCTACAACGAAACAGAGTCAAAGTCGCTGGGGGAGATCCGTTTGCCGACAACGGGCTGGCTTTGCCTCAACCTCCACGCGAACTTCGCCGTGCTCTCCAAGCGGCTGAGAGTGCCGTCGAGGAAGAAGAATTCTCAGAAGCTGTTGAATCGCTGAATATGATCCTTGATGCGAAGGACTCGGAAGACTACTTCCTGCCTGGCAAAGGCGGCTCGGCGCTCAGTCTCAAACGACGTGCCATGGATCTACTGGGGGCGATGCCAAACAAGGGACGTGAAATCTATGAGCTTCAGGTTCGCAGCGAAGCGCGCCAATTGTTGGACGAAGCAATTGAGGCGTTTGATGTCGACAAGATCACGGAAGTCAGTCGCCGATTCTTTCATTCGAGTGTTGGCTATGAAGCCACGATGTTGCTGGCTCGATATGAACTCGACCAAGGACGCTCGTTAGCAGCCGCTATGCATCTCGTGCGGCTGAAGAATGCGCCGGCTTCTCAAGCACAGTTTGCCAACGAGGTTCCTCTACTTCTCGCTCTCTGCTGGTACATGGCGGGACATGAAGACACGGCCGCCAGCACGCTGAAGGAAAATCTCGCTTCGTTGGCTGGACGGCCAATTAAAATCGGCGGCATCGAACAGAGGATGCCCGACACGCTCGAGAATCCTAAAGAGTGGCTAAAAAGCGCGGTCGGAGCTGGCATCGCCCTGCGACTTGCCAAGGGCGACAATTGGAAACTCTTCCGAGGCGGTCCTGATCGCAATGCCAGCGTACCCGGTGGAATGCCGATCGGCAAAATGGAATGGTGGCTTACGATTGCAGCCGCTGATCCGGCAGATGCAACCAAAATCATGGAGTGGCACACGGACAACTTGGATAACCATGTCCCACTGATTCCGTCGATGCAACCGTTGGCAGTTGGCGATTACCTCTTGATGCGCACCTCGCGCATGATGTTCGGTGTCGACATTGAGTCCGGACGTCGCATCTGGCCCTACCCAGATGAGACGCTTGAATCGTCGTCGAAAGGACAAAACAACAAGCCGACCACTGCGAATCCTTATCAATACCAAAGCCGTTCGACATCGGATCCGCTACGCTCCAGAATCTGGCAGGACGCTCCGTTTGCCCAACTAAGTAGTGATGGAAAACGAGTGTTTTTGCTGCGAGACCTCGACACAAACATGTCGCCCTACGCGAATGCCCAGATCTTCATTCAGGCTCGCAATCGCCAACCGGTAGAGCGCCACAACAGCCTCGTTGCTTTGGAGCTCGAGTCCGAGGGTAAGCTTTTATGGAAAGCCGGCGGTCCCGACAGCGGCGATAGGCAGCTTGCCAACGCATACTTCCTCGGAACGCCATTGCCGCTCGACGACCATCTTTTCGTTATTGCCGAAATCAAAGACGAACTGAAACTGTTGTCGATCGACGCCAAGTCTGGCGAGTTGGAATGGTCGCAGCAACTCGCCCAAGTAGAATCGTCGGTGTACTCCATGGGCAGTCTTCGACGGCTCGCCGGTGCGACGCCGTCGTTCTCTGAAGGCATTTTGATCTGCCCGACTTCGAATGGAGCCGTCGTTGCCGTTGAACTGTCGTCTCGTTCGTTGCTCTGGGGCACGAAGTATACGCTGTCGTCAGGAAGCCCGGGATTCAATAATGGCAATCCGTTTGGTGGTCGCCAAGTCGCCATAAAGATGCCCGTTGCCGGCAACCATTGGGTGGATGCGACGGCTGTGATCTCTAACGGCCACGTGGTGCTGACTCCTCCCGAAGCCGACCGTTTGATGTGCCTCGACTTGCTGTCTGGCAATCCGGCTTGGCCACCAGTTGCTCGAGAAGACATGCTGTTCGTCGGAGCTATCCACGAGGGTAACATCCTGATGATCGGCAGCAAGAAACTGCGCGGCATTCAGTTGTCCGATGGCAAACCCGCGTGGAAGAACATTGTTTTCGAGGAAGGCGAGTATCCCTCGGGTCGAGGGTTCATGAACGATGGCCACTATTATCTCCCAACCAGCCGTTCGGAGATTTTGAAGATCAATATCGCAGATGGAAGTATCGTCGAACGACAAGCCACCGAACGTCCGCTTGGCAATATAATCTGCCACACGGACTATCTGATTTCACAAAGCCCCGAAGGCGTCTACGCCTATCCGCTACGCGAACGGCGCCGCGGCATTATTGCTCGGCAACTTGCAGAAACCCCCAACGACCCGGACGTTCTTGAGAATTACGCGAATTTGCTGGCTGCCGATGGCAAGCCCCAAGAAGCGATCAATACGATGGAACGGGCTATTGAATTTCAATCGGACGCCGATCGAAAGACGGAAATGCAGTCGCTCCTTGCCCGCATTATCATCAATGCGTTGCATGACGATTTCGCAGGTTTCAAAGACTATCTCCCCAAGGCGCGCGAGCTGTCGAAATCCCCCGATGCTCGACTCGATCTAGCCGAAATCGTCGTTAACGGCGTCGGCAAGTCGGATCCCGTCGCCGGATTCAGCGCCCAATTGGATTTGATTGATTCAACGATCGACAAACGAATCGCCGAATTGCAGAAGTCCGGCACCGCTCAACGACGACTGCGAGCCGGCGAGCCTAACTACCGCCGAAATCGATTGCTCGACGCCGCACTCAAAATCAATTCCTTGCTGGATGTTGCCAGCGAACCTAACCAATCGGTGATGATTCGCCAGCTGGTCAATCGCGTGTCAGAACGTAACCTCCCAATCGACAAGCTCGATGCGTGGTGTACCGTTGGGAATGCCGTTGATCTGGCCTCCAATGATGCAACTCTCTCGGCAACGATGCGCACAATCAATTCGGAATTGGCGGATCACTGGCTGGATGAAGACAATCGCGTCTTCGCAGAATTGGCGTTGATTCGCTTGCGAAATAAT
>CAYYHV010000115.1:0-10844 GCA_964471695.1 uncultured Pirellulaceae bacterium | reverse complement strand
GACGAAGGCTCGCCCAACGCCAGCCTCAAGTTGGCGAAGCTCTACGAGTCCATGGGAAAGTACGAAGCCGCAGCGCGCGAATTCGAGCGAATGGGCTCCAAGTGGTCAAAAAACAAGTTCAGCGATGGTAGTTCTGGTTCGGAATTGGCAGCAGCGTTCCGCAAGCGCACCAAAGCCACCATGCCCACGCCGCCGAATTGGCCGGAAGGCAAAATCGTCGCAACGGTAGAAGAAGATACGATTCGAACGACGGCCAGACAGTGGTATCAAATCAAGCTGCTCTCCGCATCAGAAGAATGGCCGGAAGGCATGACTCTGGCACTCGACTATCGCAATAGTAGCGTGGTAGTGATTGATTCCAAGGGCATTCCGCTGGTGAGTATTCCAACAAATACTCGCTATACACCGAGTTACCGAGGCTGTCATGCCCGAATCTACGGCCATGTGGCCATCGTTTCTACGGGCATCAGTATCGTTGCATTGGATTTACTCTCTGATTATTCAGACGACGAAAACCGTTTATTATGGCGTTACGACACGTACAAGCAGACGAACGGCGGTCGCTCTCGTCCGTCAATTCGCACCAACGCTTCCAATGTCGTTTTTGAAGAGCAGCAAAATACCTACACCGATACCGTCAGCCAACTACCGATGGGGCAATTGGGACCGATCAGTCACAATGGTGTCACATTTATGGCGGGTGGCAAAATGCACTGTGTGGACTTGCGAACGGGCAAACCCAAGTGGACTCGTAGCGGATTCAAGCGGAACATCATCTTTGGGGATGAACAAGTCGCGTATTCCAGCAATCCAAGAACGGGCAAGACCGAGGCCTTCAAAATCCTCGACGGCTCAAAAGTAGGTGGCGAATATAGGATGCCGCTAGGCAAGTCCCATTGGCGTCCCTGGGGTCGGTACATTCTTTACTACGCCGGCAGTTACCAGACCGGTAATGATCTTCAGCTGAGATTGTTCGACCCCATCGCGCAATCGGATGTGTGGAAACTCGACTTGGATGCAAAGTTCAAGGCGCACTTCTTTGCCCAGAATGAGTTTGCCATTATTCAAAGAAATGGAACCTTTGGAATTTATGATGCGGCCACCGGAAAACCAAAATTCGAGCCCGAAGTCGAAGTCGATCCGACGCTAAGCCCACCTCGCGTTTTCAAAGGTCGAGACCACTACATTCTCGCCACGAATCATGACGACCAACCTTACTTCATGAAACTTCAACGGGCTAAAATTTACCTGCGGATGCCTCAGCAAGGGTATCCGCTTCCCAATGCTTATGGATTGAACGGTCATGTCTACGCCTTTGATTTCCAAGGCAAGGCGATCTGGAAGAATCCAATCAAAGTCAATCAATTCTCTTTGCTCGCTCCATTCCCAGTCGACGGGCCGGTGTTAGCTTTCCTGAGAGAAGTGACTCGTCGCAAACCAGCAGCACAGAATGGTCGCAACACCTCGGAAATCGTCACAGAGATCGTCGTGGTTGATCGTCGGACGGGCCAAAAGGTCTGGGAAACGACTCGAACGAATCAACGGCCTCAGTTCAGTTATCTCGAAACGAAGGCAGCCGTTGATCAAATCGTATTAACCATTCCGGGTATTCAGAGAACGACATTTACGGTCACAAATGACTCGGCGGATGATGTTGAGGACAAGCCGCTAGTACTGGCTCGCATTCCCTTGCCCGACACGCCCAAGGGGAATGGAAAACCGAAATAGTGATGCGTATCGGTACCAGACTGCACGCGTCGAAGGAAAAAGTGAACAAAACGGGCTCAGGATACGTCTAAATTGAGTAATTCGTCTGGCATCGTTCTCAAACCGCGTTTCAAATGCTCTAATCTTGCGAACACCTGAACGCGGAACAACAACGAAGCAGACTCGAGAAGCGAGAAGAGGAACTGATGTCAAAGATTGACGACGCTGCAATTCGGCGACTTACTGCCGCCCGCGATCAACTCACCGAACAACTTTCCAAGGTCATCGTCGGTCAGGAATCGGTGGTCGAAGAGCTACTGATCTGCCTGTTCAGCCGCGGGCACTGCCTGCTCGAAGGCGTTCCCGGACTGGCTAAGACGCTCATGATCAGCACGCTCGCCCGTGCAATGGACTTATCGTTCAGCCGCGTACAGTTTACGCCGGACTTGATGCCAGCCGACATTACGGGCACGGAAATCCTCGAAGAGAATAAATCGACGGGCGCTCGTGAACGACGATTCATGGAAGGCCCGATCTTTGCCAATATCATTCTGGCAGACGAAATTAATCGTACTCCCCCCAAAACACAGGCTGCACTGCTCGAAGCCATGCAGGAGCGCCAAGTCACCGTAGGTCGCGAACGACGGCCGATGTCAGACCCATTCTTTGTGCTTGCGACGCAAAACCCGATCGAACAGGAAGGAACGTATCCGCTTCCCGAAGCCCAGCAGGATCGTTTCATGTTCAAAGTCTTTGTCGAATACCCTTCGTTCAAAGATGAATTCGAGATCGCCCGCCGCACAACCGCAACGGAAGTCCACGATGTCAAACCGGTCCTCAAGGCTGATGAGATTGTTGAACTGCAGAAGCTGGTTCGAGAGGTTCCTGCGAGTGACCATGCCCTTCGATACGCACTTTCATTGGTTCGTCAGACACGCGTCAAGAGCCCTGGTGCTCCCGACTTCATCCAGGAGATGGCTGCCTGGGGTGCCGGTCCACGTGCCGTGCAGTTCCTGATTATTGGAGCCAAGGCGAGGGCGTTGTTGAATGGTCGCACCCATGTAGCAACGGAAGATATTGCGGCTCTGGCCAAGCCGGTTTTGCGCCACCGCATGGTCGTGAACTTTGCGGCTCAAAGCGAAGGCATCAACGCCGACAAGCTGATCGAGAAGTTGATTGACGTTACTCCGTCCAAGGAAGACGAACTGACACGCGATGCCCGATTCCAAAAGATTTTTGCATCCTGAGTCGATTGCCCGAGTCTCGCGGCTTGAGCTTCGAGCACGGCACATCGTCGAGGGCTTTCTATCGGGTATGCACCGCAGTCCCTATTTCGGTCAGTCGGTTGAATTCCGACAACACCGGGAATATGTCGCCGGTGACGACCTGCGCCATGTTGATTGGAAAGTCTGGGCGCGCCAGGACCGATTGGTTGTCAAGCAATTTGACGAAGACACCAACTTGCGTTGTCATCTCGCCGTCGATGTTTCCAAGAGCATGCAGTACGGCAACGGTCCACTCAACAAATACGAGTACGGTTGCACGGTCGCCGCCAGCGTGGCTTACCTTGTTCTCAAACAACAGGATGCCATCGGCTGTATGGCGTTCGATGAGAAAATCCGCAGCACCGTTCCCGCTCGGAGCAAACGGAATCATTT
The DNA here is from genome assembly GCA_964471695.1 of uncultured Pirellulaceae bacterium. GTDB lineage: Bacteria > Planctomycetota > Planctomycetia > Pirellulales > Pirellulaceae > CAYYHV01. The sequence goes on along the minus strand of CAYYHV010000115.1, from coordinate 7,479 downwards.
GCAAGCCGTCATTCAATCGTTGAATGTCTCCGAACCACGCGACAAAACGGACATGTACAAGGTGATGCGGACCATCGCGGAAGCCCAACCACGACGTGGCATGGTGGTCGTTATCTCCGATCTTCTGACAGACATTGACCAACTCATCAAGGGATTGCGATTGCTACGGCAACGCGGGCACGATGTGCTCGTCTTTCATATCATGGATGACGACGAATTGGACTTTGAGTTCAACGGTCCAACACGTTTCGAAGGGCTGGAATCGTTGGAGTCGCTCAACTGCAATCCCAGAGCCCTTCGTGAAGGCTACCTTGCCGCGTTAAATGAGTTTCTGGATGAAATTCGTCGCAAGTGTGCCGGCCATACGATTGACTATCAACTCATTCGCACCAGTGAACCCCTGGATGCCGCATTGGCGAAATTCTTCAGTTCCCGTATCGCAATGTTGAGGTCCTGATCATGCAGTTCCTCTACCAACCGCTGACATGGGGCTTCCTGCTCGTTTTGATCCCCTTGCTGATCCATTTGATCAACCTGATGCGGCAACGCCGGGTTGAATGGGCAGCCATGGATTTCCTGCTCAAGGCCTATCAAAAGCATCGACGATGGATTTGGTTGAAGCAGTTCTTGCTCATTGCGTCCCGCATGCTGGCCATCGCAGCCATTGTTGCCATGTTGGCTCACCTTGTGACTCGCGATCAATGGACGAGTTTCTTTGGTGGCAAAACAACGCATCACATTGTCTTGATCGACGACAGTTATTCGATGTCGGACCGTTTGGGAGCCGCCTCGGGAACCTCTTACGATCAAGCCAATCAGATTGTGTCGCGGTTGGCGCAACGTGCCATGGCGCAGGATTCCGTCCAGAAGTTTACGTTAATGCGTTTCTCACAAGCGGCTCGGTCCACTGGGTCGTACGTGAATACCAAGGATACTCCTGAAGAATCGCTCGCCACGGTCCCGGACGAACAAGTCGCCGGGATGTTTGGCGAGTTTGCCGACCTGAATGCTGCCATTGTGGATGGCGAGTTTGATGTGCTTCTCGAAGAAAAACGAAGAGGCATGGAAGTTACCGAGTTGTCCGTAGGTCCCACGGATGCGTTGAATCTGACGGCTCAACTGATTTCCCAATCGGATCGAGAGCGTCCGATCGTTTACATCCTTTCTGATTTTCGCGCTAGTGAATGGGAATCACCGACGCAGGCTTTGGCTGCGATCAAGCGAATGGAGCAGGGCGGTGCGCAAGTCAACCTGGTTCGATGTGCCGAAGAAGAACACAACAATCTCGCGATTTCGAATGTCACGCCGGCAGAGGGTACGCGAGCCGCAGGAGTCCCGCTCTTTATTGACGTTGATGTTCACAATTATGGAACACAGGACGCAGCGCAAGTCTCAGTCGCCATGCGGTCATTCTATTACGGCAAAGATGACACGGTCACCGATCCGCAACAGAGTACGCCCGAAATCAACGAGCTACCCAACATCTTGATAGATCGAATTCCGGCGGGAGAATCGGTGACTCGTCGAGTCCAGGTGTACTATTCGACAGCGGGGCAGCATGTCGTATCCGCGGAACTCCCCGCGGACAATGTCCTCACGGACAATCGCCGGTTTTGTGTCGTCGACTTTCCCGAGGGGATTCCGGTTCTGGTGATTGATGGCGATCCGCAGCAACGCAACGCCGCGTATTTGAACTCGGTTTTCAAACCTGGTGAACGCGTTGTTACGGGTATCCAACCCAATGTTCAGCCGGTGAGTTATCTCCGTGACACCCAACCCGATACGCTGGCTGGCTTCCGAGCTATCTACATGCTGGACGTGCCGCGACTGGAGCCACTCGCCAAACAGGATCTCGAAGATTATGTCGAAGCTGGCGGTGGAGTCGCGATATTCCTCGGTCCAAATTCGCAACTAGATTTTTACTCACGCTGGTCAAAACCGACTGGGGATGATGCCAGCGAACCCGGTTTCTTTCCGGTTCCCACTGAGCGATTGGAGATTTTGCAACCATCCCCAGATGGGACTCCCGATCTCGTTGTTACGGATCATCCCATTTATCGCGTCCTGTTGCGTGAAGGAAAAGCCTTTGCGGGCGCGATTCGCTACGCGCAGTATGCTCGCGCGCCCCTCACCTGGAAGCCAAGCAAAGACTCGCCCGTTCAGATTGTCGCGACTTTGCGCAATGGTAGTCCGCTGACGGTGGAACGATCTTTTGGCGACGGGCGAGTTATCGCCAACTTGAGCACGCTGGCCCCAGTTTGGAATACGTGGGCCACGCAACCCACATTTCCCGTCATGATGTTGGAAACGCAGTCCTATCTGGATTCCGAAAGATCGACTTCGCCATCCGCGATGGTCGGCTCCCCAGTCCAGTTGCAACTTGAATCGGCAAAATACCAGACGGAAGTCAGTTTTCTCGTGCCGGGAAAAGCCGATCGTCCGATCAACATTACCCGTCAAGCGGCTCGCCCCCAGTCTCAAAACCCCAGTCCATTGATGCAAGTCGGATTGGGTGACGAAGACGAAAGCTCGGCTTTTACGAACCGCGCCGGAATCTACGAGGCTTGGCCTCGCACGCTGGATGGTGAATTTGACGTGCGACGTTATGCCTTGAATGTCGACGCGCGCGAGGGCAATCTCGACTTATCGCAACCAGCCGATCTCAAGCAGTCGCTCGCTTCGACTCGAGCCGATATCCTCTCGGCAGACGAGTTGACGCTCTCAGCCAGTGATGAGGGTGGATTTTCGTGGAGTCAATTCCTGATGTATGCCTTGGTGGCTTTGCTCATTGGCGAGCAGTTGTTGGCATATTCATCCGGTTACCATCCACCGAGAACGGAATCGTAACCATGCTCCCGATCGCACAAATCGCAACTCGAACGTACTACGAAGCTTCACGGCTACGTTCGATGGACCAATGGTGGCACTGGCTGATGCTGGCGGTGCTGCTGATCGCAATCACGGTATTTGTCATCTGGACTTATCGCCGAGATGCTTACGAACTGCCCAGTCCGACTCGGTGGTTACTTTGTCTGCTGCGAATCGGCGCCTTTGTCGGGCTGCTGCTATTCTTTCTGCAGATTGAAAAACGGAGTGAGCAAAAGCTCGTAAAGAACTCGCGTTCTATCGTGATGGTCGATACCAGCCAGAGTATGGGATTGTCGGACCCGGATCTTCGTGGTGGCTCGGCGGGCACACGACTGTCCCAAGTCGCTTCGTTGCTGGATGCCGGCATGATTGAGCGGATGCGTGAACGACACGACGTAACCGTCTACCGATTTGATCAGAACGAATCGCCAGTTGAGATCGCCTCGTTGCCTCGCACCAAACCTTTGGATGCGGGCGAATCAACCGGGGACCTTGCCGCCGCAGATGCTGCTGCAGAGCAGACCGCGCGGAGAATGATCGTCACCGCCGCCGTGATTGCGGGTCTTGCGCTCATCGCGTTGCTCGCTCACTTTGTGCTTGGTCGAGTCGTGCGCAATGAAGACGGTGAAAGCTGGGCACTGCTGGTCGCCGTATTTTGCCTGATTGTGGCTGCGGTTTTCTATTCGGTCAGCAATCTCCGTTATCCCGCCGTGGGTTTTCGTCAGGTTTTCCTTGGGGAGCCTGTGCAGGTTGAAGAATCTTCGGACGAATCCAATGACGGCTTGAACGATACGGATACCCCAGCCGTCGAAGCGGATTGGCGAGCCCAATTGATTCCGCGTGGGATTGAAACCCGTTTGGGCGACGCGATCCAGTACGTAGTCGACAAAGAGCGGGGTGGCCCTGTGGCTGGAATCACGGTGTTCACGGACGGCAATTCCAACGCCGGAATTGACTATCGAGATGCCATCGCGACTGCACAACAAGCCGAGGTACCTGTCCATCTTGTCGGCATCGGTTCGGAGAAACGCCCAGCCAACGTGCGAATCGTCGATCTGGAATCGCCAGCCCGCGTTTATCCGGGCGATCAGTTTAACATTCGCGGATTTGTCCAAGCGTACGGATTGAAAGGAACCAGCGCAAAACTCGAATTGCTTTCCCAGCCCGTTGAGAATGGAAAGAAAAAAGATTCGCCAACGATGGAAGATGAGCAGATTGTGACTTTGCTGCCTGACGGCGAAGTTTCCACCGTTGAGTTTGAAGTCACCCCCAAGGATCTGGGGACTCGCTCGTACTTGGTCCGAGTTTCGACCAACGGACAAGATCTGGACAAACGTGACAATGAGAAAGCCAACAGCGTTGAGGTAGTTGACCGCAAGAATCGCGTGTTGTTGATCGCGGGAGGCCCGACACGAGAGTATCGCTTCGTTCGTGATCTTTGTTTTCGAGATAAAGACGTCACGGTCGACGTGCTGTTGCAAAGCAGTCCTCCCGGTGCGGCGCAGGAATCCGACAAGATCCTTGACGCATTTCCCAGTGATGTCACCGAACTATTCGAATACGACGCCATCGTCGCGTTCGATCCGGATTGGGAATCCATTTCGGATGACGACGTTGAACTTCTGGAGCGTTGGGTAGCCGAAAAAGCCGGCGGACTGATATTGGTGGCTGGCCCGGTCTTCATGCCTGAGTGGACGGCGTTGCGTCGCGATTCACGCGGCACCAAGACTCTGAAGGGGCTGTACCCGGTGACCTTCTTCAGTCGCACGGTGATGCGTTTGGCTCGCGGCAAGATCTCCAGCGACTTGCAGCGATTGCAGTTTACCGACCAGGGGCGTCAGGCTCGCTGCTTGTGGTTGGACGACCGAGCCGTTCGAAGCGAACAGATATGGGACGAATTTGAAGGGATTTACTCGACTTTTCCAATTCGCGGAATCAAGCCTGGTGCGACGGTCTTAGCGAATCTCGACAAATCGACGACGGGTGTGAGTGAAAGCCCACCGGTATTGTTGGCCGAGCAGTTTTACGGTTCGGGTCGAGTCATGTACGTCGGCAGCGGTGAGTTCTGGCGACTTCGTGCGGTTGACGTTTCGCACTTCGAGTCGCTGTATACCAAACTGATTCGCCATGTCAGTCAGGGACGACTGCTTCGCAATTCGACGCGTGGTGTTCTGATGGTCGGGAAAGATCGCTGCATCCTGGGGGATTCAATTACCGTCCGGTCTACACTCACCGACTCGCAATTCCGCCCTCTGGACCTTGAGACGGTCAAAGCAGATTTGGTATCTCCAAGCGGCAATCGCCAACCGCTTGAGCTGCGTGCCATCAAAGAAGCCAACCGCGCCGGGAATTATGCCGGGCAGTTTACGGCGATCGAAGAAGGCGACTATCGAGTCGAGTTGGTGGTGCCGGACAGCAGCGATCTGGAGTTCCTCTCTCGCGAAGTCAAAGTCCGCGTCCCTGAGCTTGAGGTCGAGAGCCCACAACGCAACGACGCCATTTTGAACGAAATCGCGCAAACGACGGGCGGCACCTACTTCGCCGGCCTGACCGACCTCCAATCGACTTCCGATCAACTGGAAAATGTCCTTATCCCACAGGATCAGGAAACGTATCTGCCGGGCACACCTGATCGCAAATTCCAGCAACGACTGATGTCGTGGCTGATGGCGCTGCTCTGTGGCGTGCTTTCGATAGAATGGCTCGTTCGCCGCATTAACAAACTCGCCTGATACATCCCGAATCCACGACTTAGAGCCGCATAACGAATGTCCCAATTGACTCCGCCAATCACCGACTTGCTTGATCGCGTACGTGCGCGAATTCGTCGGTATGTCTGGATCGAAGGCATCGGCTTGGGGCTGGCGTGGATCGCCCTCACATTCTGGTTGGGGCTGGCGATTGACTATCTTCCAGTCAAACTGGGCGCGAGCGAAATGCCGGTTTTGGCTCGACTCGTCATGCTCGCGATGATTGCATTAGCTCTGCTTTACATCATCTACCGCTGGATTTTGCGTCGTGCTTTCGTCGACCTCAAGGATCGCAGTATCGCAATTCTGATCGAGCGGAAGTTCCCTCAGTTCAAAGAGAGTCTTGTCACTGCCGTCGAACTGGACAACAAATCGCATACCAGCGAAGTCCAGGAAAACATGCTGTTGCGAGCCCGCGATCAAGCGGATGCCATTGCCAGCAGCATCGATGCTCGCAAGGTGTTTAACTTCTGGCCGCTGCAACGAGCCTTGCTTTCGGCAATTGGATTGGCGGCGTCGATTGTCGTCTTGGCCGTGATGGCTTGGCCTTTCTTCGGATTATCCATTCAACGACTGTATGGAATGTCCGACACGCCATATCCTCGCACGACCCACCTCGAGATGGTGGGTTTTGACGACGACATGGTAACGGTGGCTCGCGGAGCCGATTTGGCGATTCGCGTTCAAGCCGATGCGGAACGCAAAACGCCTCCACCCGACGTCTGCACTATTTACTACCGGACGGAGGACGGCGATCGAGGCCGCATCAACATGAGCAAGAAGGGAGCGCCACGAGACGGTTTCCAGCAATACACTTTCGATGGCAAACCCTTCAAAGCCATCCTGACAGACATTCACTTTGATATCGTGGGCAACGATCAGCGCATTCGAGATCAACGTGTTCGAGTCGTGGATAGCCCTCAGGTCGTGAAGATCAACATTCGATGCGAGCGTCCGGGATACACAGGACTGGCTGCCACAGACATCGACTATTATCCCGGCGTGAAACTCTCACGAGGCAGTCGCCTGATGGTCAACGTCGAAACGAACAAACCGCTCGTCAGCGCAAAACTTGATCTCGGCAGCAACGCCGATGCGCTCGAGCTGACGCCTACCGACGATCCTAACAGCCTCCAGTTCCCGATCGAGAAGCTCGAGGAAAGCGTCAGTTACGAGTTGTCATTGGCCGACACGGACGGCGTCTCCAGCCAACGGCCTTATCGCATTTCGCTCGTCGCCATTCCGGACCAACCGCCCAATGTTGCCGTTCGCATGCTGGGTATTGGTTCGGCAATTACCCCCGATGCGCGCATCCCTGTGGCTGGAGAAATTACGGATGACTACGGAGTCGACCGTTCATGGTTCGAAATTGAGGTCGACGAAGTAACACGCGACTTTGAAATCAATGTGGCAGCCGCCGGAGCCGTTGACGCAGTCCTCGATTTTCGGGATGAGCGTGGCCGCGATGAAAATCCCTTCGAGTTGAAACCAGACACCAAAGTTATCGTGTCCGTAAAGTCGGCGGATCAATATGACCTTGATGACTTGCCCAACATCGGTCAATCAGATCGGTACGAACTCGAAGTCGTCACAGCCAATCGACTGATCGCACTACTCGAAGCCCGTGAATTAGGCCTGCGGAGACGATTCGAACAGATAATTCTCGAAATGAGGGAAACTCGAGACAGCCTAAGTCGCGTCCAATTTAGTGAGGCGCCAACGGAAGTTACAGAATCGAACAATGAAGAAGTTGAGCGAGCCGCAGCGCTACGACAACTAAGAGTCCAGAGAGCAGAGCAACAAAGTCGCCGGGCAGCTCAGGAAGTCATGGGCGTCGCCCTGTCATTTGATGATATTCGAC
>CAYYHV010000114.1:0-18296 GCA_964471695.1 uncultured Pirellulaceae bacterium | reverse complement strand
CGCCATATGTTCAAGCGTCAAGATTTCGAACAACACCGCCCCCAGACTGTAGATGTCTGTTCGATGATCAATCTCATCCGATTCAGCGACTTGCTCCGGAGACATATATAACGGAGTCGCCTGAAGTTTCCCTTTCGCCGTCAGGCTGGGATCGCCATCGTCAACAATCGACATCTTGGGAATCTCTTCCTTATCCATTCCCCAGACCTTTGCGAGCCCCCAATCCAAGAGCAACACCTCGCCATACGGTCCTGCCAGGATATTGGCAGGTTTTACATCCCGATGCACGACTCCGTGAGTATGCGAATAATCCAACACCTGACAAACTTGGATGAATAAATCCATCAGGCGTTCCAAATCGCCCCACGTCTGATAGGTCGCTTCGTCCCGTTCACGCAGCTTGTCAAGAATCTCTCTCAGCGTGACTCCCTGCACCAACTTCATGGTGAAATAATAGTGCCCCTTGGAATCTCGTCCCAATTCGTAGACGGGAATCGTATTGGGATGCTGCAACATCGAGGTGACTCTCGCCTCGCGTAGAAATCGTTGCTGCTCAAACGGATCATCGGCGATCTCCGGAAGCAGGCTCTTGTAAACGATGACTCGACCCAAATGCAAGTCTTTACAAGACTGGATCAGACATTTGCCACCGCGCGCAATCGTCTTGAAGTAGGCGTAGCGCATGTTGTTGACCGTTGCCGCACTTTTGGGCAAGTCTTTGTCCGTGTCTTTGAGATAGACCACGGGGTAATTGTCGGCTGGTTCGGGAAAACGCGCCAAGAATTTCGCCTCCTAGAATAAGTTCCAACCCGGCAGCAAAGCTTCTCTATTGTTAGGGCTGGAGCCCATTTCGCCAAGAGTCACCGTTATCGTGCACCTCGCACTACCCGCGCAGACCGAAATCTGCGGCGTCAGCGACCGACCTGCATGCGGGCCCTGTCAGCAAGTGACTTGCAACCAGGAAACGGTACCCTACGGAGCTTCGCGTTTTTGCTCGGCTGCGTCGACTGGGGATTCCACACGACTAATGATCTCACCGTCGATGAATCGCGTGCGAATGACCTCGCCTTCGGCAAGCGACTTGATGCTACGCACGATGCCGCCTTCATCATTCTGGGTAATACTGTATCCGCGTCCCAGAACCCCCAGTGGACTGAGCGACTCCAGCCTCGTGGCTTGCTGCGACATTCGCATTCGCGCTTGCTCCAACCGATTCCGCACGGCTCGACGCGCTCGCCCATCCAACTCATCCATTCGTCGACCAAGCAACTGGACACGTTCTTCCGGGTGACTGAGCACACGACGCGAAGCCAGCCACGCCATTTGCGATCTGGCTTGCTGAAGTCGCGAACCCATCAGTCCGTTCATTCGCTCTGCCCACTGGTTCAGTTCCGATCGCACGTCGACCATCGAGGGCAACACACGTTCAGCCGCTTCGCTGGGAGTCGCCGTGCGCACGTCCGCCGCCAAGTCAGCGAGCGTCACATCTATTTCATGGCCGACAGCCGAAACGACGGGAATCTCTGAATCGCAGATCGCCCGCACCACGGCTTCTTCGTTGAAGCACCATAAGTCCTCGATACTACCACCGCCGCGAGTCACCACCATCACGTCGAAATCCATGTTCATCTTGTTGGCCCAGCGAATCGCTCCGGAAATCTCGGCTGCCGCCAGATCTCCCTGGACTCGCACTGGCAAGATGACAATCTCAATCCCTTTCCAGCGGCGACGAGCGACTTCGAGAAAATCGCGAATCGCAGCCCCCGTAGGACTGGTGACCACGGCGACTCGTTTGGGAAAACGAGGCAACGACTTTTTCCGCGACGAGTCGAACAGCCCCTCTTTCTCCAGTCGCTCTTTCAACTGGCGAAGCTTTCGCTGCAATGCGCCTTCACCACACAACTCGACTTGCTGAATGATTAACTGATAGTTGCCACGCGGTGGATAGATGTCGATTTCGCCACGGCAAATGACTTCCATCCCATCTTCAAGATCGAACTTTAAACGCTGAGCCGTCGTGCGCCACAGAATCCCCTTCAGCTGTGCGTTTTTGTCTTTCAGAGTCAGGTAGACATGCCCGGATGACGGACGCATTAAGTCCGTGACCTCTCCAGTCACCCAGATTCCTGAGAAGTTATTCCGCAAGCACCATTTGAGCTGGTTCGTCAGCCCGGCCACCGTCAAGACGCGGCGTTCTTCGTCAGTCGGCATGAGGAGCTCCGGTGTTTTCTGGCCAATGTCGACCGACGAACTCCGCTATCCGATGCGGAGTTAGCCATGATGCGTTGATCAGTTATGCTGGTAAGTGAACAAGTCGATGCAGAGAAACCCAATCTGTTTCCACGCTCGACGCCGCAACCCAAGTTTTATATCCCGGACGGGTCACATTGGCCATATCAGGCGACAAACTGATCGGCTTGCTGGAGCAATCGCAGCTATTTGCGAAGGACCAGTTGCAAGAATTCAACGCAATGTGCGCTGGACAACCCGACGCGAAACCGATCCTTCGTGCGCTGGTTCAAAATTCGCGTCTGACGAATTATCAAGCAACCCTGCTTGCCGCGAATCGCCCCGGTCCGTTCGTCTACGGCGACTATGTCCTGCAGAATCGTGTCGATTCGGATTCGCTAAAAACTCTGTTCGACGCCAGCCACCGCCCCTCTGGACATCCTGTTCGAGTCGAGTTTTTTCGATTGGGTGCCAATGTCGCCCAAGATCGACTATCTGAACAAGTCGCGGCAGTCCATGGTCACAACGCCGTACAAAATGTCAACCTTACCGAGTGCTTCGAGTTGATTGCCCAACCGGAGCACAAGTTTCATGTTCTGGAATTCGTCGCCTCACCAACGCTCAAGGAGTTTGTGGATGCCAACGGTGTGGTTGAACCTGCGCGCGCCCTCAAATGGTTAAATCAGATTCTGACTGGGTTAAAAGCACTTCACGAAAACCAATTGACGCAAGGCAACCTCACGCCTGCAGACATCCTGATTACAAACGGCTCGGCCGTTGTGTTGCGACAACCACTACGAAACTCTGCGCCGCTCCCCAACCAAAATGCAAAAGAGAAACCCACCCAACGTTCCCTGATGCTGATCGGACACGCGGCTCCCGAACGCCTGAATAAGCACACGCCATCAACGCCTGCTTCCGACATCTATGCTCTCGGAAATTTGGTCAACTATATGCTGCTCGGCAAACCTTTCCATGATGCCAACGACTTGCGAGAACTTCGTGAACGCACACTGCATCCGCAAAAGGGAATGCTCGATCCCATCGCGAAAACTCATCGCCCATTGGCGGTGTTGGCTTCGAAGGTTCTCGCCAAATCGCCAACTACTCGCCCCAGTGCATCGGATTTATCCAAAGCACTTCAGCCGCTGTTGAACGAATCCACGACGCCCGCACCGATGACTCCTGCGCCCGTAACATTGGGAAGATTCTTCGACGCGATCGGGCGGAAACCGCCGGCCCCCGTTCCGGTCATCGATGCCCCCAAGATCGTCGATGCTCCCGAAGCCGTCGTTGCGGCTCCCCGAATTACGGCGATGGCGCAGACTCGCCATACTCGGCGTTCCGACCGTTGGGTACTTCCCGTCGCGGGCGTCGTGACTTTGATCGCCGCTGCCTGGCTGGGAAAGGGGTTGTTCCGTCCTATTGAACCACCGGAACCACCGGAACCACCGTCGACCGTCGCCACGACGAAAGCCACGACAGCAAACGATAACACGACGGACGTACCGACCGATCCCTTACCGAATGACGATACGACACTCAGTCGCTACGACGTCCAGCCTGACGACGGACGATTACCGTGGACGCCAACGACCAATGGTGCGCCCTTCGATTTGACGTTTGTGCCCGATACCAGCCAGTTGATCGTGTCGTTTCGCCCCGCGTCACTTCATGCAAGCGACGAAGGACGGCTGATTCTTCAATCACTGGGACCAGCGTTCGCACGGCTCACCCAACAGCTCGAAAATCAGTTCGGAATCGAATTGAAAAACGTGGAGCACATCGTATCCGCAGCCGCCACTCGTTCAGACGGTAGCGCCAGTTGGGTTAGCGATATCTATGCCCTTAATAGCGAGGCAGTACCAGACCCATGGAACGCTAACGGTCAAGCAACAGAGGGCGGTCGGTTGATCACAACAGGCGACTCGGTGGTCTTTCGGCCGACGGGTCAGGACAATCGAGCCATCATCGGTTCTGCGATTGCGATTGAGGCCATCATCGGACGTACCGCCGAGCCCGTGCTGCGACGGGAGTTCCAAACGCTCCATACTGCCAGTGATTCGGATGCGCAGTTTTCTATCCTCTTTGCACCCAACTACATCCTCCGTGACGGTCGATCCCTCATCGCTAGTGACTATGAGGCATTCCCAAAGATCGTTGACGAGTTCTTTGGAGATGGTGTCCAGGCGGCTTTGTTTACCACCCACGTTGATCAACAGCAGACGTTTGCCGAACTGAATATTGCCGCCACCGTCGAAGCCAGTCGATCACTGCCGGTGCAATTGCCCACCAAGCTCAATCGACTGGGCGAATTGATTGAGAATTACATCGCCGGGCTGGATCAGTTGAATCCTTACTGGCGCAGTCTGGCACTTCGTTATGACAACATGGCTCAGCTTCTGACCCAGCAGACAAGAATGGGCGTCGAGGGAAAGCGGCTTGTCGTGAATGCAAGCCTGCCGCCCAAGGCTGCACACAATTTGCTCCTCGCGACAGAACTGGCAATCGTCGCCGGCCGCGGACAATTAAGCAGCAAAGAACCCGTGGCTCCGAAAATCGCTACGCTCCAAGAATTGTTTACTCAACGCATGAGCCTAAACATTCCTCAGCAATCGCTGGAATTCTCGATACGTGATTTGACGACTGAGGTCAATGAATCCTTCAAAGGCTTGGAGTTCCCATTTCAAGTCGATATCGTCGGAGCCGATCTGGAGCTCGAGGGGATTACGCGAAACCAACAGATTCGCGATTTCAAAGTCGACAACAGGCCAATAAATGAGGTTTTGACCGCCCTCATTCTCAAGGCGAATCCGACAGCCAATGCAGCGGCGAACACTTCTGACCAAAAGCTCGTATGGGTGGTAAAGCCGTCGTCTGAAATGAACAAACCGGTTGTTTTGATTACGACGCGCAAAGCTGCGGAAACTAAGGGATATGCGTTGCCCGAAGTTTTCCAACCTTAATGAGAATTTGGGCAATACAGGCTATAATCGGGGCTTAGCCGCTTCAGCGGCCGGAACCGAATTTGGCAGAATCTCAATCAGGTCGTACGTGTTCGAACCGTTTTCAATCAGTTGCACAACATGTCGCGCAAGCCTGCGTGTCCGCAAACCGGACGCAATGGGGCAGATTCTCGCATGTCCAAAATGCAGTGGCATGGTTCTGGTCAAACGGCCCGTCGAAGTGGCGAGTGATCAGGTAGATTCCAAGCCGATTCAATCTTCACGTCGAGTCACTTCCGTCGCCCCCATTCTTCCTGCAGCTGCTGAAAGCAATTACGAAGCCATCTCCGATATCCTCGACTCACCCGCGAGTGGCCAACCGGTCGCCGGGGATTCACAAGTCGCCGACTCGACGCAGACCGTTGGCGTCGCAGCCGCGGACTTGAACTACGATGACGTTGATGACTTGTCGGACGAATCCCAATTGGCACCTTCTGCCAACTTGAGTTCGTCCAGACTCCAACGGCAACGCGCCGCATTGATGTACACTTTCGCGGGCATCTCCGGAATTGGATTGGCCATTGCAGTCGCCGTCATGCTACGTTCGGGACAAGGCGCTCCATCTGCGACTCAACCCGCCGCGCTATCTGCCAGCCTCAGTCCTTCCGCACCACCGACACGCAATTCGAGCACCGAGATTGCGGATACTACGACTGACACTGACACACCTGACAAATTCTCGACTGACTCACCGGTCGTCACCACACTTCGCCCAGAACTTCCCGAAGTGGTATCGGTCGAAACTAGCGAAGTTGTAGTTCAACCTGAAGAAATGTTACTTGCGGCAAACGATCCGGACGCGTCGTCGAGCGAACCACCGCTCCCGACGGACATTCCCGACTCGGATCTCCGGGACGACGAAACCGCCGTCGACAACTTTGCCGATATCGCTCCCAGCTTGCCGTCGGAACCAGCGACCGTCGACTTGCCAAACCTGCCTGAAGAGTTCATGCCGTACGACTCGGCCCTCAACGTACCGGCTCGGCCGCCGATCATCGCGATTGATGTGGCTGCCCAGATGAAACACGAATTCGGTTTTGAATCCGACGGCACGAAGCTTGAAGACTTTCTGAAGTTTCTGTCCACCGCAAGCACAATCCCAATCACGATCGACGCCGATGCGCTACGTTACTCCCGCATGAGCCCCGCGGCTCGAGTCAAAGTGGCTGAGAACGGACCGATTCACAAAGTTCTCGACGCCGCACTTCGCCCCGCGCATCTCGGCTATCGTATTGAACCGGGCCATTTGATTATCGAGCGAGCCAGGAAATCCAACGACCTGATTCTCAGTAAACACGCTTTCACCGACATCATTGAAAGTGGTGTCTCCGCGGAGATGTTGACCGCAATGATTGCCCGACTGGTGTCTCCCAACGATTGGAAAGGCCCTTCTGAGTCGTTAGATCGCCTGAAAGTGATGGACGTTCCCGGCTATATCGTGGAAGAAGGATACGTCGTGATGCGGCAATCCGAACGAGCCCACTTCGAAACCGTCTTCTTGCGAGAACGCCTGCGAGTCAGCCGAGGGTTGGCTCCCCGATCTCAATTCGAGGAAGACGAACTTGTCGATGATTGGCGGCAACGTTCACAATTGTCCCAGATCGTGGCACCTCGTTCGCCGCGCCAACTTACACTCGGCAACGTCATTCGCGAATTGGATCGAGTCAGTCGCAATGTTCGAATTCTCGTCGACTGGCATGCCTTAGCCCCCATCGGCTGGGAAGCATCCTCAGACGTAGCAGGCTATCAACTCGAGGAAGAATCACTTTCCGAATTGCTCGACCAGTTGACTCGTCGAAGCGGCCTGGCATATCGCTGCGTCGGCAATAGGATCGTGGAGATTACCTCCGCGGCAGCCGCCAACACAAAATATGAATTAGCGATCCATCCTATTGACGACCTGATGGACGATGGGCACGATCCGAATGAACTCATCCCGAATCTCCAGCGTGCCATCGGCACCCAATTCTTCAAAGCAGGGCAGGGCACCGGCGCCATCGTTTATGACGACAGCACCCAATCCCTCATCGTCCGGCTGCCTCAATCCGGCCAAGTCGCATTCGACTGGCTGCTTCGCAGCGTCCGCGGCTCTTGAGCTGCCTATGCCTCGGTGCGAGTGGTTCATAAATAATCCAAGCCTCGCGGGATCCCCTACGAGGCTTGGTGAGTACTCAGTGGACGAAAGTAGAGCAGCTTTTATGGAGCTCCCGAGGATGCGTTGCCAGAATTCGATGTATCACTCTGGCTTGTTGTAGGCAGTCGGCGAATGCTCGCTTACTCATCAACAGTATCTAATTGCTTTTCATTCGCCTAGTCGACGTGACGCCCACAGCAAGAGTTTGACGACTGAGACAAAAGGTTGTTACGCTCGAGGCGGTTTTCGGCAACCCCGTAACGGGGAGAGCACTGAAATGCCCGGCAATCAGGCGTGAAAACGCCAGTCCCAAGGAAGCATCGGTCGCTGGGTGAATGATGAGGGCACTATGAAAACACGTGGCGACTACGGCGCGGTCCCTTAAAGACTTGAGCACGGCCCCTCGAGTTCAGCGAAGAAGACGCGAGCGTCCAAGAAGACAGACCATCATCAGAATGCTCCATCCAATGAGGCAGGGCTCCGGGACGGCTAAGGCATCTGAGCTTTGAAACTTGTTGGTGTTCCAGAGATTAAAGTCGCTTACATCTGTTGTTCCGTCATGGTTAAAGTCGGCACCACACCAGCCGGCGCCGTTCGTAAACTTGGCACTGTTCCAACGATTGAAATCCGAGACATCAACGACTCCGTTGAGATCAGCATCACCAGCCAAAATGGGGCCCCCGAAACCCTTCGCCAAGCCTGCTTGTGCCAGCCACTCGGCCTGGTCGAGTCCGTCAACC
Source organism: uncultured Pirellulaceae bacterium (assembly GCA_964471695.1). Taxonomy (GTDB): domain Bacteria; phylum Planctomycetota; class Planctomycetia; order Pirellulales; family Pirellulaceae; genus CAYYHV01. The sequence goes on along the minus strand of CAYYHV010000114.1, from coordinate 10,188 downwards.
AATCCGTCGCCGGTGAGATCAAACGCCGATGTACTCGAACCGGCTGCGATCTGCGAAATGAGTGCGTCGATATCGTCGCATTCGAATATGCCGTCTTGATTGAAGTCTCCTGAGTTGGTCCAGGAAAGCTCCCAGGAAGCCACGTAGTTTCCTGACGAACCACCCGAATTATCGACGACGCCGACTAACAACCAGTTACCGTTCGCCATCCGAGGCCCAAGTGCAAGCCCCTCGACATTGCTACCAGCCGGAATGGCGACTTGCCCTGACCAGAGAAGCGACTTTTCCGCCGCATCATAGACTTGCCCCGCCAACCCACTGTCGAATTGCGATTGGCTGGTATCCGTCGCCGAACGGTAGTCCACGGTGTACATCCGATTTTCAAAAACCGGGAAGGAAATACTCGCCGAACGCTCCAAAGTTAACAACTCGCCGTTGGGCAGAATCACCAAGTCGCCTAAGCCGCTTCGATCAGGATTCGCGCCATGCGGTGGGTCAACTTCATAGGCAAACTGTCTGATGCCCGAGTCGCCAACCATGGTAGGATTCAACTGCTGCATCCGAATGATCGTTGGCACATTGGTTGTGGAAAGTGGACCGTCGATCGTTAATGCTTCTTCATTTCCTGTCCAAAGATTCCCTTCCGCATCTGCCGCCAGCGCCTCGAAGCCGCGATTTGACCGGACATTGCCTGGCACAGTCCACACCGAAGGGATCGCGAGGTTCTGTAACCGGACTCCACTCGTTGGCGCATACTCTCGGACTCCGGGAATCGGCGTTGGCACCGCTTCATTGCGCTCATAAGCGATAAACATGCGGCCGTCGACGAACGCAATGCCCTCGGTATCCAGTGTGGTGTCCGACAGCTGGAGTGTGGAACTGACGGTAGCCGATTGAATCGTTCCATCCACACTGAAGACCGCACTGAACCTTGCCAACCTGCCGTCTTCGTCCTGAATGGCCATAAACTCCGCCGCGTTGCCGTTCCCCTGAAGCAAACTGACTCCGCTCAATTCGTCAACCGTCAAGAAACCGTTGCGATTCAGATCAACGGCTCCGCGGTACACGATGTCCCAATCAGCGAATGCGATGTTAGCGAATACAAAGATGGGCAATAACAGCCCGATCAGAAATTTAGAAAATGTGCAGCGAGGTTTCCATGGTGTTCTCATGCCACCTATTGTAACCGACTCCGCAATCTCCCTATCGCGAAAAGCGAGCGAAGTTTAGTGTGCGTCGAGCCAATTCTGGCCCGTTCCCATCTCGACGACGATGGGAACCTTCATTGGTAACGCCGTTCGCATGCACTCCTCGATGACCGGCAAAACAGTTTCCTGTTCCGATTTCAGCAGATCGAACACCAATTCATCATGAACCGTTAGTAACATTTTCGTTTGGAAGCCGCCTTCACGTAGCGCCTTGTGGACTTTGATCATCGCCAGCTTCAGCATGTCGGCAGCCGTTCCCTGAATCGGACTGTTCATCGCCAATCGTTCCGCCGCGTTGGCCAGAGTCTTGTTGCGTGAGTTGATATCCCGCACATATCGACGCCGACCTGTGCAGGTTTTCACGTACCCATGCTCTTTCGCATACTCAACCGTTCGGTCGATATACTCACGAACACCGGGGTACTTTTCAAAGTAATTGTCGATTAGCGATTTGGCTTCCTTGCGTGGAATGTTCAATCGTTGTTGCAAACCGAATGCAGAGATTCCATAGATGATTCCAAAATTTACCATCTTGGCTTTGGCTCGCATCTCGCGATCGACTTCGTCCAATCCGACTTTGTATACCTTCGACGCCGTCGCCGTATGAATGTCGGTGCGCGACTCAAAGGCTTCGATCAACCCCGGATCGCCGCTAAGCTCCGCCATGATGCGTAATTCGACTTGAGAATAATCCGCAGCCAAAATCAAATGATCGTCGTCGCGCGGAATAAAGGCTTGTCGAATCTCACGACCGCGTTCTTTGCGTATCGGAATCGTCTGTAGGTTAGGGTTATTGGATTGCATGCGCCCCGTAGCCGTCCAAGCCTGGCTGTAGTGCGTATGCAACTTTCCCGTTTTCTCGTTCACCGAATGTGGCAACTGATCAACATAGACCGATTTCAATTTCACGGCATTTCGATAGTCCAACACATCGGCAACGATTTCATGTTTGCTTGCCAATCGTGTCAATTCAGACTCGCGAGTCGAGTACTGCCCCGTCGCGGTCTTCTTGGGTTTCTCCACCAACTTGAGTTCGTCATACAGGACCACGCCCAACTGTTTGGGTGAATCAATATTGAACTCGCGCCCGGCGGCATTGAAAATCCCTTGCCGCAGCTCTTCGATCTCCTCCGTCAGTTTTTCTGAGAACTCATTCAGGGCCTCAGAGTCCAGTCGAATTCCCTCATATTCCATACTGACAAGCACCGGAATCAAAGGACATTCGACGTCATAACACACTTGGGCGACTTGTCGTTTTTCGATATCCGGCCGAAGCATGTTGGCAACTTGGAGCGTGATATCCGCATCCTCGCATGCATACTCGGCAACTTTTTCGACAGCCACATCCCGCATGTTCAGTTGGTCAGGGCCACGTTCTCCAATCAAGTCACTTGTCGGAATTGGTTTGTATCCAAGATAGAGCTTGGCAAGATAGTCCAGTCCGTGACGCATCTCCGGCTCTTTCATCGAGTGCGCCAACATCGTATCGAACAGTGTCCCTTTGACTTCAAAGCCATGCCATTTCAGCAAGGTAACGTCATACTTGAGATTGTGTCCGACCTTCTCGATCGTCTCGCTTTCAAGAACTGGTCGAAACTCCTCGATCACGGCTTTTGCTTCGTCCAAATCCTCGGGGCAGACCACGTAGAATCCCGTGTTGGGCGCGAAGGAAAAGGCAATCCCCAGCGGCAAGGCGCTACGAGGATCTAAACCCGTCGTTTCGGTATCAAAACAAATGATGTTCTGGTTGAGCAGTAGCTTGACAAGATCGGCGCGTCCTTCAGCCGTAGTTACGGTATGGTATTCGTGCTTGCGATCCTTGATCGTCAGCTCTTCGGTAGGCGGCTCGTCAAACAAAGTCGCTTGGATTTCTTTTTCGCGTTTTTCGCGAATCACCGCCGCACGTTGCGGAGCCGCTGAAAACGACTTGCCGAATAGTCGCTTACCAACCGTATCAAATTCCAGCTCGCCCAATAGCACTTTGAGCTTTTCTTCATCGTAGCCACTCCAAGCCAGATCGGTGAGCGTCACGTCGACTGGGACATCGCGGACGATCGTGACCAGTCGTTTTGAAAGCAGCGCCAACTCCGAGTTCTCTTCGACACGTTCCTTCTGTTTCCCTTTGAGCTGATCGGTATTCTGGAGCAGATTTTCCACAGTGTCGAATTTTGCGATAAGTTTTTGAGCCGTTTTTTCCCCGACTCCCTTAACTCCTGGGATGTTGTCACTGGCATCGCCCATCAACCCCAGGATGTCAATAACCTGGTCGACTCGCTCAATCTTCCATTTGTCGAGGACTTCGGGCACGCCCAAAATCTCTGCATGGGAACCCTGCCGACCAGGTTTGTAGATAAAGATATTGTCGGATACTAATTGCGTAAAATCTTTGTCGGGAGTCACCATCCACACGTCAAAGCCTTCTTCTTCGGCTTGGACAGCAAGCGTGGCAATAATGTCATCCGCTTCGAATCCTGGTTTTCGCACAACCGTGATGTTCATGGCTTCAAACAGTCGATCGACGAGCGGAAACTGATCCGCGATATCTTCCGGCAACGCATCCCGCTGGGCTTTGTACTCGGGAAACTCGAGATGCCGATGAGTCGGCTCCATTGTGTCGAAAGCAGCGACAAGATGTGTCGGATTTTGCTTTTTGATAATATCAAATAACGTGTTCATGACGCCGAACACTGCCGACGTACAAGTTCCGCCCGATGTATATCGCGGACTGCGTATTAAGGCAAAGTGCGCCCGATAAATGAGCGCCATCGAGTCAAACAGGAACAGTCGTTTTTCGGATTCAATAAGAGACATGCACAAATTCTAACAAATCCGATGCATTACGACGCGGGGTGGCGACGCCGACTTTCTCGACTATTCCATGGGTTCCAAGTCAGCCTGACCGATCCTATCGTTGGCAATTGGCGCTTCTTCCGATCGACGCGCTTGTACGATCACCAGCACACCCGCGATCAGCAGCGCGGCTCCCGTCAAACGGAGCGGGGATGCGGGGGATCTCGGATTCCCCAACAACCCGAAGTGGTCGAGCAAAATCGCCATAAATGTTTGCCCAGTCATTATTGCCGCAAACCAGACCAGTGAACCGACGCGGGGAACGAAGAATAACGAAGAGGTAACCATAGCGACACCGATGGCCCCGCCGCACCAAGCCCACCACGGAAGCGATCCCGGTGATGTCGTAAACTTCGGGGGGAATATTCCCATCGCAATCGATAGCAATAGGACGACAATCGTTCCGGTCACGAACGATATCACTGTCGCCTGGATCGGATGAGAAACGTTTTGCCCCAGGTAGCCATTCACGCTGGGTTGAGTGCCAAGCAAACAGCCCGCGGCCAAGCCACAGAGCACCGCGACAAGTGTTGATCCAGATGTAGGTGGCAAAGCAAATCCCTTCGATCAGCGGCAAGTAAAGGTGGGAAGTCGTATCTCATTGAGAACAACTGTGCAATGTGTCAGACGCGCCAACCGAGATCAACAACAAAAAAAGGAGGCCCGCCGACACCCCATCGACGAACCCCCCGGAGAAAGAACAATTCGGCAGAAGCTCGCTAATTCGACACAACTAGCGACTCAACGGCTTCGATAAGATTCATCATGGGTTGCTCCATGATGGACTTGAGAGCACCCATCCCCAGCACCCTCTGCACCGAATCGTTCAACGTAGGAATCAAGTCAGTTACTTGCCCAGACACTACACTCGACAAATCGGACGACCAATCGGTAGCTCCTTCGCCAATATCTCTAAGCCGCGCGGTGATCGACTCGAGTCGCGGCAAGGATGCGTTGGCGGTCTCGACGTCTTCGACTGCCGACAATGTCTGCTTCAATTCATCAAACAGTCGCGGAATTGCTTGGCCGACCGACCGGTTGTTGTGGACGTCATTCTCACTGGAAATTGAACCATCAACTTCGGTGGCCCCAACAACCTCCGATCCATCGACGTCCACTCGAGCCGCACTCTTTTCGCCAACACGATCGGTCATCAATCGCTGACTGTTTTCTTCAACAGCTTCCGTCGCAACATCGTCCTTGTCCCCCGCGGAAGCGCCTATCCCAGGCATCAACTGGGACAGAATCCACAGTGCGGCGCCCAGCAACATGGCTAGTATCAGAAGCGGCCACCAAGACGGTGATGAGTCGTGTATCTTTGGCCGAGCGTGCGATTCACGAGCAGAATTTCGCGCCATATCCGAAGCAGGCTCAACAGATTGCATGGTGTTGCCGTCGCTATGCAACTCAGCGTCGCGACGCTCTCGGAGCGAAGTCGACTGACCATTCGTTGCAACACAAGCCCCAGCAGAGTCGTTCGTTATTGGGCTGCGGTAAGAAGGGTCCCAAGCGGAACGCGTCACCAGCCGCCCTGACGTAGGATTCATGGCACCGCGACGACGCAACAAGTCGCGAAGGGATTCAGCTCGAGCCTCATTGATCCCCAGTCGACGCATCAAATTGCAACCAGTAACGTGTTCACCGTTTTCGAAGCAACGATAGACTTGATCGACCAAATCGGCATCACTGGTAGCGGACACCTCGCCCTTGTCGTTGGCGAATACAGCTTCGTCAACACTTTTCGTCTCGCCAGGGCGACTTGTGAATCCAGTCGACACGATCTCCATGTTACTGTTCGGTTTGACATGCGTTCCACCTGCTCCATTGCGTCTAGCACCGTTGGTTGCCACGGCGGCGGCTCCCACGGCGGTTGCTCCAACAACGTCCCCCAACCGGATTCCAGACCTCTCCGGCTGAAGACCGTTGTCATTGCTTTCGAACAACCCGCGCATGCCGGGTAGAAGTGAGGCTTCGGCGTAGTCCAACTGCTGCGTCAGGCAGCTCCGCAGCCCCAGCGTATCCAGTTTGCTGACCACTCTTTGTTTGCCAAGTTGGCCAACAATTAATGGCATCAACATCGACACCAAGTTGCTGGACGTCGGCGCACCCATTCCCGTCAAGTTACTGACGGCTTGTACCACACGATCTCCACCACCCCCGAGGAGCGATCTGCTAAGGTCTCCGCCCGTCTCTATGAGTTTGCGACTGTGGTCAAAAACCAGATGCTGGCCAAAATCGTCGGCGTAGCTGGTACTTTGATGGTCGAGTCTTCTCTCCAGTCGACGCATGCCGGTACCAGTCTCCGAACTCCGAACGACGCCTTCAAGGAGAGCAGGAACCGCAGCGGCAATCCCCAACCGTGTTCGCTGCTCGCTTTCTCCCAATAGTCCGCCGATCTGCCCGACAAGATTGTCGGTCAGTGTTCTCGTTGCCGACTCTACAAGATTGAAACCCATCAATGCTCTCCGTTGTTAGTTCCCGATTCCGATTTCGGCCCAGTTGTCATGCCCCCACGCAACGGCCTAGCTGCGATTCAGCTTGGCCTTGAGCCGTTGCAGTCGCTCAAGAAGTCCTTCGCTTGCTTCTACTGATCCTTTCGATGTATCGCTGGAATCATCACTCACCCTCGTCCCTGCCTTCGCAGACTTTTCATCCGGGCAATCGCATGTTTGCGGGCTCGCTTCAGCATTCTCAGATTCCAACTTGGATACCACCGCCAACGTCTGAGCGGCCGACGAATCGGCCTGATTGGCCACGGTCGATTCTCCCACGAAGGTCCTGAGTCCCGAGTTGGCCGACTCGACTGTCGCATAATCATTTAACTGCTCCAATCTTTTGGTGAGCGTCGCGATTTGCTGCTCAATGCCTTCCAGTTTCTCATTCCTTGAAGGATTGCCTTCGACTTGTGTCGCGAGCGTGCGCGAAATCGAATCCAGCTTTTGATTCATGCGCGTGAACTGACTTGTCAATTCTGCGATTCTGACTGACGCCGGAGCATCAGTTCCGTCCATCACGGACGTCGATGACGTCGGCGCAGTTTGAGGTATTGCGTCCGACGCAGCTTTCGTGGGCACTTCCACCTGACTCATATCACGTCCGTTCACGCGATGACTCGGCGACCCACGCAATTCAATAGTCGACGCACCAATGCGTGGCATTCGCTCAATACGATCGACCCGTTGCAGGAACTGCGCCGACGTCTGATCGGTTGAACAAAGCAATGCAGCCAATGCCACAACCATCGAAGTAGTCAAACGCATTCGTTTTCCTTTCGTTGTTTACATATGCCTACCCACCACCGCGGGTAAGCCATTGCCGATTTAGACTCGCAACGCCAATGTTTCCGTCACACCATTGCCATCGTGATTTCTCAAATCTGCCCAAATCCACTCCTATGGATTCCGCCGGCCCCAAAGAAGTAGGGAGACCAGTGCGACTTACCGCCTTGTCGGGAAACATTCTGGGTGCACACCACCCCCAAGCCACTAAAGGAGGGGAGTGTTTATCACCACCGATCGGCGCAAAGCATTTCGCATCCGACTGAAGGGAAAACACGCGTGACGCAAAGAACAATGATTTTCAGAATGCACTAAGCAGTGGCTTCGCGGGCCCAGAACACAATTAGATTCCCGAACGGATCGTAGATGTTCATATCCGTGGGTTTGCCTTCGTACCGCGGATCAACGACTTCCGGTTTCTCGAAAGTCGCCGTTTTTCCAAGCAAGTATTCGCAATACTTGAGAATGTTGATGACCGGGACACGAACTTCGCAAACAGGAGAGTCGTTGGTCGCATGACCGTTGAGGTGCAGCACCGAATCCCCAAAGTGAATTTGCATGTAGAGATCCGAGTCGGGATCATCGCCAAACCGATGCTCCCAATCGACTTCGTAGCCCAGATAGTCGATGTAGAATTCCCGCGCCTTATTCTCATCGAGCATGCGCAATACGGGAATCGACGAACAAACTTCGAAATCCATAGGCACACTTCAATTCAGCGACAGGACTATTCTAGGACTAACAACAAGTCACCGGTGTCCACTTGGCTGCCTTTCTTCACCAGCACCTTAGCAACTTTGCCACTTTGCTCGGCAGTGATCGTCGTTTCCATCTTCATGGCTTCGAGAGTCAGTAGCGCCTGGCCTTTGGCAACTGGGTCACCCGGGTTGATCGTGACGTTGACAACCATGCCCGGCATGGACGCACCAATCTGCTTCGGATCATTCGCATCGGCTTTTACCGCCGCCGGTGAATCCGGCGCTAACGAGTGATCCACGATCGTCACATCGCGAGGTTGCCCATTAAGTTCGAAAAAGACGGTACGCGTCCCGTCTGGATGAGCTTCTCCCGTTGCCAGAAACTTAATGATCAGGGTCTTTCCCTCTTCAATATCAACTGCGATCTCTTCACCAGGTTCCAATCCATAGAAGAACGCCGGCGTAGGGACTCCGCTGATATCCGAGAATTCGTTATCGTGATCTGCATACTGCTTGTAGACTTTAGGATACAGCAGATAGGTTACGACCTCCTGAGCTTCAGGCTTTCGCCCCAGAAACGCTTCGACTTCTTTCGCCGCCGCATCAAAATCGGCCGGTTCCATCGTCGCCCCAGGTCGCCCTTCAAGAGGCTTGGCGTCTTTAAGAACTCGTTTGATAACAGCATCTGGGAATCCACCGGGGGGTTGGCCCATACGACCACCGATCAAGTCAAGCACCGAAGCGGGGTAGGCCAATTCACGTTCACCGTTGAGAACTTCTTCTGCCGTCAGTTCATTCGCAACCATGAACAACGCCATGTCGCCTACCGCTTTCGAAGTCGGCGTGACTTTGACGATGTCTCCGAACAGTCGATTCACTTCGGCATAAACGCTACAGACATGATTCCACTGATCCGCCAACCCCAGGGCGCGAGCCTGTTGATAGAGATTAGTGTACTGTCCGCCGGGCATTTCATGATCGTAAAGGTCTGAGGTCGCCGGGAGCACGTAACTCTCAAATGGCAGATAGAACTCGCGTGTCGCGCGCCAGTAAGCCGCGATATCATCGAGGTGCTTGCCTTCCAGTTCGGTATTTCGTTCGGAATATCGAAGCGACTCGGCCAGCGTATTCAAGTTCGGTTGGGCGGTCCCGCCGGACATAGGCGCCATTGCCATATCGACGATATCGACACCTGCTTCAGCCGCCGAAATCACAGAAGCGGCTTGAACGCCACCCGTATCATGCGTATGAAAGTGAATCGGGATGCCGATTTCCTGCTTAAGTGCCGCAATCAGTTTCGAAGCCGCCGCAGGTTTGCACAACCCAGCCATATCCTTAATCGCAAGAATATGGGCTCCCATCTTCTCGAGTTCCTTCGCCAGTTCGACGTAGTATTTCAAGTCATACTTTGTCCTCGCTGGATTAAGGATATCACCCGTGTAACAAATCGACGCTTCACAAATGCGCCCCGTTTTGAGGACGGCGTCCATTGCCACCTTCATGTTCGGAACCCAGTTCAGTGCGTCGAAGACTCGGAAGACATCGATACCCGCATCCGCGGCTTCTTTCACAAACGACTGGACCACGTTGTCTGGGTAATTGGTGTAGCCCACGGCATTCGAGGCTCGCAACAGCATCTGCGTCAGCAAGTTCGGCATCTTGGCTCGTAACCGCTCAAGACGCTGCCATGGCGACTCGTTCAAGAACCGCATCGATACGTCGAAGGTGGCACCGCCCCACATCTCAATCGAAAACATATTCGGGGTCAGATGGGCGTACGCATCCGCGATATTCAGCATGTCTGCAGTTCGAAATCGCGTGGCCAGCAACGATTGATGAGCATCGCGGAACGTCGTGTCCGTCACTAACAGCCGTTTTTGATCGACGATCCACTTCGACAACCCTTCCGGCCCCAGCTCCTCCAAGATTTGCTTTGTTCCTGCTGGCGGCGCCGATCCATCAATCGGAATGGCAGGGCGAGGCGCAGGTGCTCGCCGAGTCGCGATGGGACGATCTTTTACGAGATCATTCCCATTGACGATCACGTTACCCAAATACGTCAGCAATTTTGTTGCGCGATTCTGTCGCAGAGGCAGATTGAATAGATCAGGCGTCTCGTCGATAAAACGAGTCGTGCATTCGCCGCTGGTAAAC